>JAQBVM010000556.1 GCA_027623095.1 Verrucomicrobiota bacterium | reverse complement strand
ATCGAGGGTCGATTAATCATTTCTCAGGAGCATGAACACTCTCGGCGACATGGCAAAGGCGTTGAACCGCATGGATGTTTGATTTGCCGTCAACAACGTTCCCTGTGCGATCCATTTCTTCGACTACAGCCGCCAGCTCTGGATCTTCCTTCGCCGCCTCGACCACGGCCTTTGCCTTCTCGTAGGTTCGGCCACTCAGGCCAAGCAGGTCTGTGAGATCGATCCGTTAAGCTGCCCCAAGTGCGGCGCCGAAATGAAGATCATCAGCTTCATCGAGCGAGGGCAGCGGGAGGTGATCGAAAAGATTCTGCGGCACTGCGGGTTGTGGGAAGAGGAAGCGGCCCGAGCGCCGCCGGAGCAGGAGCAGGCTCTGCGAGAATGAGATTTCAGGGAGGTTGAGATGGGATGGCCGCTTCGCCGGGAATAAATCCGAGCAAGCCGCCGCAGGATGGCTCTGTCTGGGCGCGGGCAAAATCCCACTCGCGGCGACCGTTTCCATGTGTCGGGTTGGGGAATTCTCGCCCGGGGCGGCCTCGGAGGGCGCCCCACGCGAGAATTCCCTTTCGACCGTCGTTGGGAGGGACATTTTTCTTGATTCCCCGCGTTCGGATCGCTACCATTCATTCGGTGAAAAAATTCCTATCAGTAAGGTGTGGATGTGCTGGGTTTATGAGTGAAAAAAATAACCAAAAAATACGGAAACCTATCTGATGAGTCTTTACGAAAACTACAATCAAACTGCCAAGAATTACGATAAAACGCGGTTGCCAATTGGTCTGGAAATTATTCGAGAAACATTCGCCCGGAGCTCAATGCCGATTCTAGAACAGGGCATTCTCGACGCGGGTTGCGGCACGGGAAATTACGCCCGAGCTCTGTTGGGCGACGTTCGAAACATTGTGGCGCTCGATGGAAACGAGGCGATGCTGCGAGAGGCGAAGCGGAAGCTCGAGGAATCTCCATTCGATAATTACGAGTTGAAGCATGGAACCCTTCCGAAACTTCCGATGGAGGACGAGTCTATTGACGGGATTATGGTGAATCAAGTGATTCATCACCTTGATTGTGGGGTTGAACATGCGGTTTTTAAGAAATTCTGCGCTGCTGCCTGGCGTGTTCTCAAGCCGGGGGGTCATTTCGTCATTAACACATGTGGCCATCGGCAATTGAAAGAAGCGTATTGGTATGGCGAGTTTATTCCGCTTGCGGTGGAGCGTGCCTTGGAGCGCTACCCTTCGGTGGACCTCATTATGTCGGTGCTTTCGGAAGCGGGATTTCGAGAGTTGCGCCAAACGGTTCCGGTGGAAGAGCTGTTCTTTGGGGAATCGTATTTTGATCTGGATGGCCCTTTGAAAAAGGAGTGGCGAGATGGCGATTCACTCTGGGCTCTTCTGAGTAACGATGAGTTGAAAGGAGCGCTGGGTGATTACCAGCGGGCGCGGGAGAATGGCGAACTGCCAGCCCTGTTCGAGCGATCGGAAAAGTGCCGAAAGAGAGTCGGCCAGACCGTGTTTGTTTCAGCCCGGAAACCTTAGAGCGTGTTTTGCTCTTATTTCCATAACTGCCGATCCAGACTTCGGTATTGAATCGCCTCTCCTATGTCGTCGCATTCGATTTGGTCATGGTGTTTGAGATCGGCGATCGTGCGAGCCACCTTGAGAATTCGATCAAAAGCCCGAGCGCTCAGTTCGAAGTCATTCATGGCCGCATTAAGCATGAGTCCGGTGTCCTCATTGAGTCGGCAGTGCATTTTGAGTTCTCGGGGCCCCATGCGTGCATTGCAAGTGACCTGCTTTCGATTGCAAAATCGCTGTTGCTGTTGGCGGCGAGCCTGCTGAACGCGCTCACGGATGGAATGGGATGATTCTCCCGCTATATCCGCGGTCATGGCTTTGAAAGGGACCGGCGGCACTTCGACATGCAGATCAATGCGATCCAAGAGCGGTCCGGAAATGCGACCAAGATAATTCTGAATTTCTCTGGGTGTGCTTCTGGAATCTTCAGGCATCCTGCCATCGGGACTAGGATTCATCGCGGCGACCAGCATGAATTGTGAGGGGAAGGTCATGGTGCCGGCGGCTCGTGAAATCGTCACTCGTCCTTCTTCCAAGGGCTGTCGCAAGGTCTCCAGGACATGGCGTTTGAATTCGGGCAGCTCATCCAAAAACAGCACTCCGTGGTGAGCCAGAGAAATTTCACCAGGTGTCGGATTGGCGTTGCCTCCCAGCAACCCGGCATCACTCACGGTGTGATGGGGGGAACGGAAGGGGCGCTGTGTGATCAGTGCTTGTCCTGCGGTAAGCAGTCCAATGATGCTGTGGATCTTGGTTGTTTCGAGGGCTTCATCGAGCGACATGGGAGGAAGGATGCTCGCCATGCGCTTGGCCAACATGGATTTTCCAGTGCCTGGTGGGCCAATCAGCAGTAGGTTATGACCTCCCGCCGCGGCGACTTCTAATCCGCAAATTGACTGCCGCATCCAACAGGTTCAATCCGCCGGCCACATTCGTGCCAAAGTATTTGCCT
>JAQBVM010000555.1 GCA_027623095.1 Verrucomicrobiota bacterium | reverse complement strand
AGTGGTGCTGGCGAGTCTCGATGCGGCCGGCAACGCGGGCGATACGAACGACTTTGAGAATCCGGAAACGCTTCGCCAGCATTCCAGCCGTTATCCGAAACTGGTGCACAACGTCGTTTCGGACAACCACATTCACCATTGCGGCGACTTCAAAAAGAACTGCGGCGGCGTGCATCTCTACGCCATCAACAGCATCGACAATGTCTTCTCACACAATCACATCCACGACATGTCCGACAAAGGCATGGTCATGCAGGATGGCTTTGGCCGCTACATTGTCGAATACAACGAAATGCACCGGCTGGGGCAGGAAATCGCCGACACCGGAGGCATCATGGTCAATCGCTGGTTCGTCCTGGCCGACGATCCCGAGCTGTCACGAGGAGCGATCATTCGTTTCAACCGCATTCGCGACTGCATCGGCTGCGGCGCCTACTCGGAGCCACGGCATCCCAAAGGCGAAGGTGACCGCACGACCGCGCAGGGGCGCATCTGGACTCCGTATTACACCTGGGGAATCTACTTCGACAACTCGGGCATGGAGAACACCGTCTTCGGCAACATTGTCGTGTCGACGGTGCTGGGCGGCGTCGCGCTCCCGGTGGGCAATCCAAAGAACAATCGGACCGAGAACAATATCTTCGTCGGGAGCAGCGGCAATCAGCTCGACTTGCGCATGAGCGGCGAGAACAATCGCTTCGCGCAAAATATCATCTACTACACCGATCCGCAGGCGATGCTGCTCGCCGCAAATGGCGCGACGAACAAGTCCGTCGCCGAGTGCGATCACAACTTGTACTTCCTGGCGACCTCGCAGGAGCCGCAGGTCCGAGGTATCGGCTCTCTCAGCGATTGGAAAAAACTCGGGTTCGATCAGCATTCGCTCGTGGCCGACCCGCTGTTCGTTGACGCGAAGAACGGCGACTACCGGCTTCGCCCCGAATCGCCGGCGTTCCGCCTGGGATTTCACCCCATCCCCACAGACAAGATCGGCCCCCGATCGAATAGATCTTTCCGCGTCGAAAACCACTGAAAGCGGTCCCATGAAACCACGATCCACCCACACAGCCTTCTACCTCGCGCTCTCTGTCCTCGCGCTCTCTTTCCTCGCGCTTGCACCCTCGCATGCACCCGCTTTGGAGGAGGCCAGCACCGTCGCGATCGAGAATCCGCAGCGTCTCCCTTCCGACCCGATTCCCTGCGAGCGCATCGCTGTGGGCGAGGCGGACGACTACAAGCCCTGCGTCGCCCGGATGCCGGATGGCGAGCTGTTAATGACGGCCTTCCACCAGTACGAGCGCGAGGGAGGCAAGGTCATGGAGCAAACCTTGCTCTTCCGGTCGAGGGATGGCGGCAAAACGTGGTCGTCACCCGAGAAACTCGACCTGCTCGGACGCGAGCCTTACCTGACCGTGCTGCCCGATGGCATGATCTTCATCACTGGCCACTTGCTGGCGGATGACGTGCGCAACGAGTGGGGCTACACCTGCGGCTTTCTACATCGATCAACGGATCGCGGGAAGACCTGGGAATCGATCCGTATCGAGTCCGAGGACATCAAACCAAAGGCCTCCAGCCACTCGACGCGCAATGTGCTTCGACTCGCGGATGGGACGCTCATCCTCGGCGTGGATTACGACGGCGGTGGCGGCCCCTACCTCATCTGGCGCTCCAGGGACAATGGCCGGACCTGGGACAAAACACCACGCTGTGAGCCACGCGATTTCAAGAGCATTTACGGCTTCTTCGGCGGCGAGACCTGGTTATGGCAGGCGAAGTCGGGCAAGATCTGGGCGCTCGTCCGCGTCGATAGCAGCGAACTGCCGATCAAGGACAAACCCATCACGGCCAGGAACGACCAGGCCGACCACTTCATCTTGTTCTCATCGAACGACAATGCGAGATCATTCGACCGCATCCGCGACTTCGGCGACTACGGCGAGATGTATATGTCGCTGCTGAGGCTGCAGGACAAACGGCTGTTGCTCACGTTCACAGTGCGTGATCTGCACCCGCCGCTCGGCGTGCGCGCGATCCCCGGCAGCGAGACCGACAATGGGTTCGAGTTCGACTTCGCGCATGACCGCATCATGCTGGATACCAAAACCGGCTCGCGCTACCAAGGCGGCGGTTTCGGCCCCACCGTGCAACTGGACGACGGCACGCTGGTCACTTCATGCTCCTTCCGCGGCGAGGACGAAAAGTCGCACATCGAAGTCATCCGCTGGAAGCTGCCTGCCGCTCGGTGAGTGCATCGATGAACGTATCTCATAAAATCCATCGAAGCAGTCCTGCCACGGCGGCAGGATCGGAAGCAGTGCGATTTCCATACGCATGCCATTCTTCTCTCGGGTTGTGCATGAGAGCGGTTCCGCCTGGAAACAAACCGGCGATGGCCGCCCGATTACCCCAGTTCCCTGATCGGCGCGCCGGTGGTGATGGCGACGGGGCGGCCGCTGCCGTCCTGGAAATGCGTCTGCAGGTCGATGCCCAGGTGACGGCTGTCAATTCCGGCCAGGAAGTGAGCC
>JAQBVM010000554.1 GCA_027623095.1 Verrucomicrobiota bacterium | reverse complement strand
CCGTTCACATTTGTTCTACACTGGAGACGCAGCCATGAACTCGAAGTTTTTGAATTCGTGATTGGCTGCGTCTCCAGTGTAGAACAAATGTGAACGGTCGCCATGGGTTACGATCGCTCCATCCTGGATCCTCCAAGACTGTAGATTCTCATTGGCGATCCATAGGGTAGGCGTTCAGGAATGTAGAGACAAGAGAATTGCCGATCGAACGGGCCACACTTCTGCGGACCAGTCTAAACCCTAAACAGTTTCCCTGCGGCGATCGTCGCGCACAAGGCGAATGCCACCAGAACCAACAGTTCCACGCCTATGCTTGCGAAGCCGTCACCAAAGCTGATTAATCGGTGCAATGCATCCATCGCCCAAGCAGACGGAAACAGATGCCCCAGTTTTTGCATGTTTTCGGGAACGACTTCCAGCGGCCACCAGCATCCACCGAGGGCCGCCATCAAAATGCTCGTCAGAACGCAGACGCCCACCGTTTGATCCGGGTTATGTGTCACCGCGCCAATCAGCACACCCAGTGCCGCCGCCAGCCAGGCGTAGATTCCGAGCGTAACGACAATTCCCGCAAACTGGTCGCCGACGTTGATATGGAACAGAAACTTCCCTGCGAGCAGAAAGAATGCAATCTGCACAAACCCCAACAATAACCGGCCGTAAAGTTTGCCCCAAACCAGTTCGGATTTCGTGAGCGGATGTACCGCGAACCGCTTAATTAAACCGACCTGCCGCTCGGAGGAAATACTCGCGCCTCCGAAGATGAGCAGATTCATCATGAGGAACATGACAATGTTTCCCGGAAGCGAATGGGCGAAGCCGGATGGAATCGGATTGCGCCCCGCGAACGTTGCCTTCAATCGAATGGGATCTTCCGTTTTTAAGAGCGCGCGGAATTCCGCCTCATCCGGCAATTCAAGGGCTTCATTCCGGGATTGAGCCAGTTCGAAGAGATGCGCATTCATCCCGATCAACGCTCGTGTCAAACGCATTTCGATCATCGCCGCCGATTCAGGATGCGACCCTTCGACCCGAATCAACTCAATTTTCACGGGCTCACGTTTTTGAATTTTCTCGGTGAAATCCGCCGGAATTCGGATTGCGCGGTCTGCGTCCGTGCCCTTGTTTGGTTCGATCAGTTGCACACCCTGAGTATCCAATTCCTCCAAGAATAGCCGCCCCATGTAACCCTTATCAGAATTCTCCACAAGAACGGATGGACGCGGGTTGGCGGGCTCTCCTGGTCCACGATTCGAAAATCCCATGAAATAGACGAATGCGATCGGGACCACAAACAGCCAAATGTAGCCGGATACTCCGCGCAGGAACAACCGGATGTCATTGTGGCCGATAAGCAGAATACTTTTCACGGCTGCCCCCCTTTCTTCAAGAGCTGGCTGAGCAATGCGGACGCCGCAACGGAAAAGATGAGTCCACCGATGGTCAGCAGCAACAATCCTGTCGTCCAACCAAGTATGTCCCCGCCAGTTTGAAGATTTCGAACACTTTCAACAAACCAATAGTTCGGCATGAGCGGGCTGATGTGATCGCGCAAGAAAGCGGGCAACTGTTGCGCGGGAAAGAGGCTGCCACCCGCGAACGCGATTCCAAGGATCAGCGCATTATTCATTGTGTCCGCGCGGTCTTCTTTTCGCGCAAGAGCGGCGAGAAACGCCATAAAGCCAGAGGCGAACAGGGCGAATGAAATGGCCACCAGCGCCAAGGCGAGCGGATTCTTCCAATCGATGCCGAAGACTATTCCGCCCGCGCCAAACATGACACCGGCGCTCAGACCGCCCACGACCATTGCATAACAAACCTTGGATAAGATGAAGGGAAAGATTTGCACGTGCAGGGTTCGATACCGGCCAAGCGTTTTCATCCGAATTTCGCGGTAGAGATCGCGGACGCAGTTATCGACGATGAAGAGCAGAAACATCGAAGCCAGTCCCGGAAGCAAATACGCAAACAGATTAAAGCCTGGTCCCTCTTTTTTCTTTTTCTCCTTGGTCACCTCGCCGTAAGTCACCAAAGGCGGATATAGATAATCTTCTGCACGTTCGAACTTGTTTCCCACATCCAGGAGGATCTTTGAAAGAGTGATCATATTGGGCGTGCCCTCTGACTCAAACACCGCAATCCATCCTTTTAGTTCCGGCCGAAAACTGCGATGAAGGCCGCTTAATCCTTCGACCGCAACCCCGAGGAGTTCTTCAACGATTGCAGGGAAAAAGGATTGAGCGGGATTCTTAATCAATTCCAAAGGAGGCACCACCTCCGCCCTCAAGTAGGTGGACGAAAAATTCTCCGGAATGATTACAACGGCGCTGATGGCATTGGCATTAATCTGTTGCATGGCCGCCTCCCTCTGAAGCCACTCCACTTGCAGATACTTCTGAGCATCCTTCTGATCAAAAGCGCCGCCAAGGAACTGGCTGAAAACCGATTTATCCTCATCGACGTGTTGCTTCTGTGAGCGTGTGTAAGGCGAAAATTGCGAAAATTTCGGTGGCCGCGCGGCCAAAATC
>JAQBVM010000553.1 GCA_027623095.1 Verrucomicrobiota bacterium | reverse complement strand
ATTCGCCCGCTTGAAGCACGCCGGGAGCCCGAAAATGACTTGGCATCGGAACTTTATCGAGGACGAGAAACAAGATCGCAAAGGTTGCGAAAGTGAGCGTCACCGCGCGAATTCTGTTTCGCGACAATCGAGGGCTGCTAGCCAGATACACGAACAGTTTTCCGATCGGAACTGAAACCCAGGAAACGAAACAGACGGCTGCCATGAGGATTCCGAGCAAAAGATAGCGATCGGCAACAAGCAAAAGGATCGAGCCGAATACAAACACCTTATAGATGCCACTGGCGATGCCGAACGTGCCGAGCAACCCGGCTTCGGTTCGTGTTTGAGCCGGACTCTCGCTCTGCTTCACACCGAAGGCATATCGTTCAATCCCGTGCTTGAGCTGTTTAAGCGCCTTCTGATGAAGATTCGGGATGTCGAGAAGATCAGATAGCATGTAATAGCCGTCAAATCGAAGGAGTGGATTCAGATTGAAAATCAGCGTGGAAACCGACGCCACAAACATCATGTTGTAAGCCAGGCTGTGAACGACTCCCTGGCCCGTGTTTACCCAGACAAACGCGGCAAGCGCGGCGATGAACAATTCCACGATCATTCCCGCCGCACCGACCAGGATGCGCCGCCAGCGGCTCCGAAACCCCCAGCTCGAGGTCGCGTCCATGTAAGGAATCGGCGTGAAAATCATAAGCATGATTCCAAGCACATGGACCTCTCCGCCAAATTTGCGGCAGAAATAGGCATGACCGAATTCGTGAAAAGTCTTGATCAAAACCATGCCCGCATACAGAAGAAAAAGATTGCCCGGAGCCAGAACGCTCTGGCTTTGCTCTTTCAGCGCGGGAAAATGATCAACGACAACTTTCAATGCCGCGACGACCGTCACAAGCCAGATTATCGCTCCAATCGAGTTGATTAGCTTGCCTACAAAAGGGAGTGTGCGCACCAGGAACCGATCCGGATCCAGCAGTGGAAATCGGATGAACATGATGTTCAGGAAACGGGATCGGAGCTCCCGTTGGCGGGTTTTTTCAAATCGATCGAAGAGCTGAGCCGTGTCTTCGGCGAAGTCGTATTGAAGCAACCCCACTTTGTAGAGTTGTCCCAGCAACTGAATCACCGACTCCTGTCCCGGGGCATCGTCGGGAAAACGCTCGAGACATTCTTTCCAGACCTCTTCAACCGTTCGGCTGGATCGGAGCCGGGCGACAAATTCGTAGGCGGCAGGTCTCAGCCGAAAGAACTGATTGCTGAACGGATTTTCGAGAACGTACCATCGCTCGCCGCGAAAGTTTTGGCGCCGAACGCGCACGCTGGGGCGAAGACCAATTCGCTGTTTTGCGATTCGGTACCAGGACTCGCTGAACGTGGATTCGTTCTTGGCCATATCACCACCAGAAGAACATCCTCAAGAAATCGACGGTTCGGTGTGTGAAGATCCAGGCCAAAGTGCGTTTTTCGACAGGGATTTTGCAGACACCGCTCATCCCGGGCCGCCACCAACCTTCAGGAGCTCCGGTTAGGGCGCAGCGGACCAGAAAAACGTTTTGTTGATCCTTTGGAAACGCCGCCTGTTCGACCCGAGTAATTTCGACCGGGAATTTGAGTTTCGGCTGGGTCACGAAGGCAATCTCCGCGTTCGCCTTCTTCAAAATCTCCTGAACATCGCGTTCATTTACTTCCGCCTCCACGTAGAGCGAATCCGTGCGCGCGACCTTTAGCAGGGCGTCGCCCTGTTTCACGGGCGCTCCAATTCGCTGACGCAGGTCGCCTTCGACAATTACTCCGGCAAACGGCGCCTTGATGGAGGCTTGCTCCAGACGATAGCGAATCAGTTGGAGCCGCGCCTCGGCCTGATCCGCCAATGCCTGGGAAATTCGCATCTCCGCGAGCTCGCCCGCAGCGCGCGCCTTCTCCATCTCCCTGAAATATCGGGCCTGATCCGCGACAGCGCCCGCCTCCTGGAGAAGCAAATCGTCGGTGTTCAATCCCACCAATTCGGCACCTTGGTTCACAATGTCCCCAGGCCGGACCCCAACGTCTTGGATGTACCCTTCGAAGGGCGCCGTCAGGAATGACACTTCATCGCTCCGAAGGATGAAATTCCCTTCCACTTTGTAAGTAAAGATGGGCACCGAACAAAAAACCACGGCAGCGCAACCCAGAATTGCGAACAGTTTCGACCAGGTATGCTCGGGGCCGAGGAACTTGGCCAAAGCTTCCCGTGCCCAGGTTTTCCAGCGCGCCCCAAACCATCGATCATTCCGCTGCAGGTCCGCCAACCGAGGAATCGCCTGGTCGCACGCCAGCCGAAATTGCCGCACTTCAACTTCCGAGAAAGGCGTTGTCCGGCGTTCGCATGTCAACACGGCGACCGGTTGATCGTCTTTCCGGAGCGGCATGGAGCAGATATTCTCCGAATGCTGATCCCGTGCGAATGTTTCATGCTCTTTCGAAACCAAAAAAGGGCTCTTCGTGTACTCGAGTGGGTGAATTCCAGCAGAAAAGCGGCTTTGAGCCAATGTAAATGGGC
>JAQBVM010000552.1 GCA_027623095.1 Verrucomicrobiota bacterium | reverse complement strand
CACCGGTGCGGGGTCTGTGGGGCTAGCGCTGCCCTTGCCCCGTAAAGCGTCCGGGACAAACGTCATTGGTGCTCCGAATCTCGGAGTGCGAACCCTTCACACATGAGCTGGAGTTGCAGATAGCCGCGCCACAGCAATTGGTGCCCCGGTTCTGGATCGCTCTTACGGGCCAGGTATCCGCCCATCCGGGCGACGAGCCGGACCGCGTCACGCAGCGTGGATGGGAGTTCCCGGCCTTTTTTTTTAGCGTAAGCGTGGAGAACCTGAAGTTCGATATTGGAGAACAGGACTTCGGGAGGCAATTCCGCAGTCTGTCGGCCCAGGAGAGTCATCAGCATGATGCGCCACGCGATGACGAGATTGATCGCAATGGCCCGCCGGATGCGCTCGGCCGTTTCGTGAGCGATATTCTCAATGCGGCAACCGGATTTGAGGACCCGGTGGAAGTCTTCGATGCGCCAACGCAGGCAGTACCAGCGCAGACATTGAACCGCGTCTTCCGGAGAGCTGATCTGGACTGTCGTCAGGAGGAACCACTCGACGGGGGCGGCGCCCTCAGGCGGCGACGGTTCCACCGCATGAACGATCACGATATCGATGGGATCTTTGTCGGCATAGTACTTGGGTGGACACAGTTGAATCCGTTGGTAGCGGACTTCCAACCCTGCCCGGCGGCCGGGCCGTTTCGCGCGCGCCTTTTTCTTGCTGAGCTTCGGCCGGGCGCTTTGACGCGGTATCGGGATCTCCACCTTTGTCTGCAGTGAAGCCTGCCGGACCGATTCGAACAGTTTGAACGGTTCGCCCGTGATGCCGCGGTTGTGGTGGGCGCGCACCAGAAGATCCACCGACGGGTTCCGGCGTTGCTCCTCGAACATCTCGAAGAAGTCGGCTTCCCGGTCGCAGACGTTGATCAGCCGTGTTTGCGGCATCTGGGCGGCCACATCCACGCTGTCGCGCAGGCCTTCAATCCAGGAGAAGGTTTTCTTCTCCTCGATGGGAATCGCCCCACTGGGCCGCTTCTCCTCCGGCAATTTCAGTTTCGGCGCGACGCACTCGGCGCGCAACACGCCCAGTGGCAGTCCGTTGGGAGCCACCGCCAGGGTCGTGTGCAGATGCAATCCCCGGCTCTGGGCCGATGTTTGGTTGGTTCCGATCACTCCCAGCCCGTCACACTGCGCCAGGCTGGTGTAATCCAAATCGCTGCCATCCTGAAGACACAAGACCGTGCGCTGCGCTTTCATGCGCCGCAGGGTCCGCTCCCGGTGTGGCTGGAGAATGTGCCCCATGTTCACCGCGTTCTCGTCGGGATGGTCGATCAGCCGATAGTAGGCCTTCACCGCCGGCCAATCGCCATCGGCGACGCCAGTAAAGGCCTGTCCCGGTTTCTCCGCTTTCGATTGCGCGATGTTCACCAGTCGTCGGCCCAGCCGCGCGTCACCCAGCGGCGCGCCGCCGAACTCCTGCTCCGCCCAAGCGTGACCGTCGACACCATCGGCGGGACCCAGCGGTCCCAAACCGGCACCCTGGGCCAATCCCAAACGCGTTCGAAAGTCCTTTTCCAACGGATAGACATAAATGTCCTTGATCGTCTTTTCCCGCCGGGTGAAACGATCTTGTCGGCCACGCCCCTTGGTTTGTCCGACCAAAATCCAGTTGGCTGCCCGGTAGCTGGCGCCGGAAAACCGGGACGTGTCGACAAAACTTTCCACCAGCCACGGACGGTAATGGTATCGCTGTTGGAAATCTCCCACCAGCCGCTCCAGGCTCATACTCGAAAGCCGCGAGGCCAGATTGCGGCACTCCACACCGGGCCGGATCAGAAAGCGGCTCAGGCACACCACGCCGTGCAAGTGTGCGCGTCGTTGTTCCGCATCCCAACCAATCCAGCGGTCCCGATCCGCCAATTGCAGCGCGGGTGCCGCAAAACCGAATCCTCCCAGCCAGCCGTGCGCCGAACCCACCAGATAACGCACCTGCCGCCCGACCAGCGGCCCGGCTCCCTGCGGGTGTTCCCGGATCATCAGCTCGTTCCAGATTCGCATCTGGCTCTCTTGCTCGACCCGGACCAACTCCAGACCGGCGACCTCGCCCACCTCCCCCGGCACTCCCTCCGGTTCCGCCACCGGTTCGGACAACCGCCGTGGACTGGGGCCTCCCTTTTGAATCTCCGGTGGAGGCAGTTGGAACCAGCCCTTCGCTTCCAACTCCCGCAAGCCCTTCAGGCAACCCCCGCGCTGCTTCCGCCCACTCGGGTCGTGAAACCCATACTCCTCGCACAGAAAATCCGCCAACTCGGTCCGCGAAGAAAACTCTTCTGTTTCCAGCAGCCGGCTGACATATTCGATGGTCTTAGGCTCGGACAGTGAACGCTTGATCTGGTTCTGTGTGTTCATGTCGCTCACTGTGGACGACACGAAACGATTTGTCCAGTCTTAACTTATGGCGCAAGGGCAGTGCTAGCCGGCTCGGCATTGGGGACCGCGATCCGGTGCGTGTCATGACTCGAAGGGGTGAGATCGTCGTTCCGGCTCAGATT
>JAQBVM010000163.1 GCA_027623095.1 Verrucomicrobiota bacterium | reverse complement strand
TACGTCCACGTGCTGCGGGCTGAGACAGCCCGCGGTCGTGCGAATGGAAACTTGACTCATTTACAACAACTTTTGAAGTTCAAGGAATCCAGCGGCGCCCTGACAATCGACGCCTATTTTCCGCTGTCGGCATCGCAACCGGAGATCTGGTTCATAGCCGGGTGCGCGTGGTTTCCCAGTCCGAGAGTTTCGTGGCAATAACGGATGCTCCGTTCCAACTCGGATTTCTGGAATCTTCTTTCTTTCTCGATTTCGTTCGGATCTTCCGAGAATAGCACGGACGCACGAGCTCTCCCGTTTGCGACAAGCGAAAAGAATTCAACAGAATCGCGAGTTCGAGCATTGGGATAAGCATCCCAAAACCCTTCGGTCTTATAAGGGATTGGGTTTGGACGGCCGGTGATGGTCTCGATCTGAACAGAGCTATCCGGACAGAGCTGAGCGAATCGGTCAAAGTAAGCCTTAAAATCGATCTGGCCATCACCCATTGCGGCCCATTGCAAAACGGCACCGGCTTCGGTTTCCCAAAGCGCGGAGTCGCGAATCCCCGAGCAGAGCGCGTAAGGGCCAAGCAATTCCAGGTTGCGCAATGGATGTTCCAAAGCCCACGTTGCATTTCCGCAGTCCATTGTGGCGCCGACAAAGTCGGTTCCAGCTCGTTCGATCAGGGTCACCAGTTCGCGCGCCTGCATGTCGCCGGCGTGATTCTCGACAGCGATTTTGACGCCGGCGTCGAGCGCGGCTCCTCGGACACTTTGAAGAATATGAACGGTCTCGGTAATCCGAGCCTCAATTCCACCGGTGCTGCTGCGGTCCTTGATGTTTCCAAGCACGCAACGAGCCACAGGAGACCCGAGCGCTTTTGCGATGCGAAGTGTTAATTCGAGAAGTTCCTTCGGCGATCCGAACCGATTGCTCCATAACACTGAAGTCGGACAAATGCTCAGGGTGCCCACTTGAATATCGAGGCCCAACGAATTGGCATGGGCTCGAATCTCAGCGAGATATTCGCTGCTGTGATTCTCAAACACATCCAAATCCGAGAAAAGCACGCTATCCAACCGAAGCGAAGCTGCGTAATCCAATAGCTGTGGCGCCTTCCAGCCCAGGGATCGAAGTGAGTAGTTGTCGAATCCCAATTTAAGACGCCGCCTCATACTTGATGCCTACGATTTCAGTCCGAGCCCCAACTGTTCCTTGCAGAATCGGATGCTCCGTTCGATCTCGCCCTTTTGATACTCTTGTTCCTCGGCGGCGTTTGCTGAGCGGTGCGAGGGGCGTGGAGTGCCTGTTTTTGCGAGTGCCAGAAAACGCGCGAAGTCGTCCGCCCGGGCTTTTGGCCAAAGCTTCCAAAAATCCCGCTGGAGATATGGAATTTCACGATTGAAACCCGAGATGGTCTCGATATGCACCGGGACGCCGGGGCAATCTTTCGCAAAGATTTGAAAGTAGGTCTTCAGATCGACCGTTCCTTCCCCCATCGCAGTCCATTGGACTGTGGCTCCGTTGTCTGATTCCCAGATCGCGGAATCTCGCAGACTGCTCGTCAAAACATAAGGAGCCAGAGTTTCAAGGTTTGCCACAGGGTCTTCGAATGTCCAGGCGGCATTCCCAGAGTCGATATTCGCGCCCACATAATCCTTTCCGGCAGCCTCGATCAGAGAGACAAGTTCCCGGGATTGCATATCGCCGGCATGATTCTCGACAGCGATCTTGACTCCGGCGTCAATGGCCCGTGTTCGAACGGCTTTGCAGACTGCCACTGTGTCTCGGATTCTTGCTTCAATGCCGCCCTCGGTGGCGCGGTCGTCGCGGTTCCCTAGGATCACACGGAAGACGGGAGATCCGAGCGCAGCCGCCATTCGAATGCCAAGCGCCAGGTGTTCTTCGGCAGTTCCCCAATCCGCTTTGAACGATCGCGACGTCGGGCAAATGCTCCAACTGCCCAAATGAATCTGCATTCCTTTCTCATCGGCCGCCTTGCGAATCTCTCGAAGGTAGGTGTCTTCAAAATTGTCGAACGGCCCAAAGTCGCTGACCAAGAGAGAATCGATCTTGAGCGAAGCGCCGTAGTCGATTAGCTGGCGGATGTTCCATTTCATCGCTCTAACGGCGAAGTTATCAATCCCCAGTTTGATCCCGCGTTTTTCGCTCGTGGATGGGGCGGCTCGAGTCGAAAACACGGTGCCAGCAATCAAACCTGCTCCGCTGGCCGCCAGAGTTGCGACAAACTGCCGCCTGCCGATCGGACGATGTGTATGCTCCATATTTTTCTCTTTTTTAAATTTGAGGTCATTTGCGGACATTCTCCAACTTGATGAGGAGCCAATTCGCACCGTTTTAGGATACTAATCAAGTCTGATTATTGGCAAGCTAACGTTCCGGGCAGGTTGACTTTTGCGGCAATACCTCCTATCAGAAACGCAATGTTTTCGACGATCACTTTTTCCGGACACGTGGAGTTTAGCCCGGAGTTTAAACCGCGCGGACCAATTAGCCATGTCCTGTTTGATTTTGACGGAACGTTGTCGCTGGTCCGACAAGGATGGCCGGAGGTCATGCTTCCAATGTTCACCGAAATGATTCCGATTATTGAGGGCGAGACCAGGGAAGCGCTCGAGAAGATGCTTATGGATGATATCATGCGTCTAAACGGAAAACAGACGATTTACCAAATGATTCAGTTCGCACAGAGGGTGGTAGAACGTGGAGGACAAGCTCAAGAGCCGATTTGGTATAAGAACGAGTATTTGAGACGCCTTGATGCGCGTATTCAGACCCGAATCGACGGACTTTGCAACGCAACGATCAAACCGGATGAGTTGTTGGTTCACGGAGCTCGAGAACTGCTGGAGAATCTTACTGCAAGAGGATTGACACTTTACCTAGCCAGCGGAACGGATGAACCCTACGTGAAGCGCGAGGCACAATTGCTGGATGTGGACCGATATTTTGGCCCGCACATTTACGGAGCAAAGGACGATTACAAAGCGTTTTCGAAAAAGATGGTAATCGACCGGATACTAAAGGAACACGACATTTCGGGTGCATGCCTCCTTTCGTTCGGTGACGGATACGTCGAAATAGAGAATACAAAGCAGATTGGCGGGCTTGCAATCGCCGTGGCGAGTGACGAAGCGCACAACGGTTCAGGGCGAATGGATGAATGGAAACGAACCCGGTTGCTTGGAGTTGGCGCCGATGTTGTCATTCCCGACTTTCGCGATGCGATCGCGCTGATGGACGGTATTCTCACAAATTAGATCCGGTTCCGAGCGTTGAATCCAAGCAAACCAATGAGTTCTAAATCCATTGCTCCTGAAACCGGCCGCCCAACCGGCGAATTCGATCTGGGGCGTGTTCGCGTTTATCCACTGGCGGATCGTCGAAGTCTCACGAATGCCGACGATATTCTGATTCCTCCCGAAGATCCGCCGCAAGAGTGCCCGGCGCCCGTTTCCGAATATATCTCCGACTGTGCGGATCGGATTCAAACTGCGGTCACCAAAGGCGCGAGTGTCATGCTGATCTACGGAGCTCATCTACTGCGGAATGGCGCCGCACTGATTCTCGATCGAATGATGTCAAGAGGATGGCTGACACACCTCGCCACGAACGGCGCCGGATCGATTCATGACTGGGAATACGCTTACCTGGGAAAGTCCACCGAAAGCGTGGAGGCAAACGTAGCGAGTGGAACATTTGGAACATGGGACGAAACAGGCCGTATGTTGCATCTGGCAATGGCAGTGGGAAGTCTGCGACCGGAGGGGTACGGCGCCTCTGTAGGCCGGTTGGTTGTGGAGGACGGTTTAATCCTTCCTTCAACCGATTCGTTGGAGGAGAAACTCCGGAAAGAACCGTCGAACCCGTTGAGCCCGGCGAGAGCAGAACTTCTCGGCATGATGCGGGGGCATGGAATCCAATCGGGACGAATGCACGTGGAACATGGCTGGAAACACGCATCGGTGCTGGCGCAGGCGTTTAAACATCAAGTGCGGATGACGGTACACCCCGGGATCGGCTACGACATTATTTCGAATCATCCTATGTTCAACGGCGCCGTGATCGGGCGCGCCGCGGGCATTGATTTTCAAGAATTCGGAATATCGGTCAACAATTTGGACGGAGGAGTTGTTTTGTCGGTGGGGTCTGCAATAATGGGACCGCAAGTGTTCGAGAAAAGCTTGAGCTGTGTAAACAATCTTCGGATTCAAGCCGGAGCCCCGATTGTGAGCGGACACATGATTTACGTGGTGGATATTCAGGACGGTGGGCATTGGGATTGGAGGCAAGGCGAACCTCCAAAAACGAATCCGGCGTACTATCTTCGATTCTGCAAGAGTTATTCGCGCATGGGCGGCGGAATGCAGTATGTGAACTGTGACAATCTAACATTCCTTCATAACTTGTACCACCGGCTTTGTGGTGCATGATATTAATCAAGAATGCCGATAGAAAACCTGCATGAACGCAACGCGTTTCCGATCGATCACAGCCAGTTACACAAAACTGCGGGCGGCAATCGTGGGCGATTTCTGTCTGGATCGGTATCTCGAAATTGATCCGGAGAAGAAGGAATTCTCGATTGAAACGGGATTGCCGGTTCATAACGTCACGGCAATACGGTCTCAGCCTGGCGGCGCCGGCACGATCCTCAATAACCTCGTGACGCTGGGATTTCGGGAATTGTTCCCGGTTGGCTTCTGTGGCGAGGACGGCGAGGGGTGGGAACTTAGAAGGGCCCTGCAATCGTTGCAAGGCGTGCGGATGGACCACTTTGTTACGACAGCGCAGCGCCGGACGTTTACTTACACAAAACCACTCGTCCTCTCAACCGGCAGTCCTCCCGTGGAACTGAACCGTCTTGACATTAAGAACTGGTCACCGACGTCGCCCTCGGTTGTAGAGTGCGTCCAACGCGCGATTTCGGATTTGGCTCAGCATGTGGATGCGTTGGTCGTCCTCGACCAGGTCGATATCGCGGGAACCGGTGTGATTTGTCCAAACGTACTGGAGACAATCGCGCACATCGCAAAGAAACGGGGAGATTTGTTGATACTGGCCGACAGCCGTCGCGGGTTGGCCGGATTTCCCAATGTGACTTTCAAAATGAATCATGAGGAACTGGCGCGGTTCACCCACGGTGAGTTGGGGAGTGATCTGGATGAAATCCGAACTCGATCGGCAGAACTTGCGAAGGAGCAGGATCATCCTGTGTTTGTCACGCTCGCGGAGCGAGGGATGATCGGTGCGACGGCTTCGGGAGAATCTTGTTATGTTCCCGCGCACTCGGTTCACGGGGAGATCGACATCGTTGGAGCAGGGGACGCGGTCACCGCGAGTTTGGCGGCGGCTTTGGCCTCGGGAGCGTCTCTTCGCGAATCGATGGAACTGGCGAATGCCGCAGCGTCCGTTGCGATCCATCAATTGGGGACAACGGGAACCGCGTCGGTTGAGCAAATACGCGATTTGGTTGTAACGGAATGATAAAACTTTTCAACGTTGCGCGTTGGTTGTGCGTTTTATCTGGAGCCGCATTGATCAGCAGTCAATGCGAAACACGGTTTGAATTCTCACAGCCACAAATGGGGGTTCCTTTCCGGATTGTATTGTACGCGCCGGATGAGCGCGCCGCCCGTGATGCGTCGGAGGCGGCATTTGCCAGGATTGAAGAACTGAACGGAATTCTAAGCGACTATGAATTCGACAGTGAGTTAAGCCGCCTTTCCCGTTCTTCAGGAAGTGGCACGGCGGTGCGAATCAGCGAAGAGTTATGGCCGATTCTGATCCGGTCTCAAGAATTGGCGCGGCGATCGGACGGCGCCTTTGATATCACGGTCGGACCATCCGTGAGCTTATGGAGGCGCGCGCGGAGAAAACGGGAGCTGCCCGCGATTGATTTATTGCAAAAGACTCGAGACCGCGTGGGCTTTCTCAATCTGCGCTTGGACGCACAAAAGCGGTCGGCAACCCTATTGCTGGAAGGTATGCGCCTCGACTTGGGGGGGATCGCGAAAGGGTATGCAGTCGATCAGGCTATGTTGATTTTGAAGAAACGCGGTCTCACTCACGCGCTCGTCGCCGCAGACGGTGATATTCGAGTTGGGGATCCGCCCCTTGGAAAAACCGGTTGGCAAATTGGTCTTGCGGCTCTGGATGTCGATGCCGCCCCGGGGAGTGAGATCGTTCTCCTGAGTAACGCTGCGATTTCTACTTCCGGTGATCTTTCTCAGAGACTGGAGATCGAGGGCAAACGCTATTCACACATTGTCGATCCGCGAACAGGGATTGGCCTCACTGACCACAGCCTAGTCACAGTCGTTGCTGAAGACAGTATGACCGCGGACAGTCTCGCGACGACGATAAGCGTTCTGGGTCCGAAATTGGGGTTGGAACTCATCCAAGCGACGCCGGGAACATCTGTCCGGATTCTTCGGCAGCCAGATTTGACGCTGGAGACGTACGAGTCAACTGGGTTCAGAGAATTGATCAGCCGGTCAGAGTAACCATTACCGGATTATTCGCTGCTCCATTAGTTTTTGCATAAAAAAAATCCCGCACTCGATTCCAATGCGGGACTGTCTTGAGTCTGTCGTAAAGCTTTACACGATCTTCTTGAGCCATTCCGAATCCCCTGGCACCGGTGTCGAATAATAGCCTTCCGAGTTCGGTTGAACCGGAGCCGGAGCATCCCACGCAAAGATCTTCGGAAGATGATCTACTTGGGAATTCAGCGCTTGCTCGAAACTGATTTCCTTTCCCGAATAGGTCGCCATTCTACCTAGGATAGCCGTTAGAGTGCTCTTCGCGCCTCGTTCGACTTCATTGAAGGCCTCGTTCTTTCGGATCGCAGCAAACAGGTCGTCGTGCTCCTGCTGGTACGGGTCACGAGACGGAGTGCCTCGTGGAAAGCGCCATGCGTTTTCTCCGCGAATCGTGTGACCGCCGGTGTCCCCGCCCACATGGCAGGAACCTTTTGTGCCGACCACGTGTTCGGAAACACTGTTCCAGCATCCCGGTTGGTGGCGGCACTCGCTGAAACATATCGAGCCGTCCGCGTATTCAAACTCGACCGCGTGGTGATCAAAGATCTCGCCGTAGTCTTTTCCCTTTCTCACTTCGCATCCGCCCATGCCGCGGGCTTTCACCGGAAATCCGTTCTTGACCCAGTTGATGACATCCAAATTGTGGATGTGTTGTTCGACAATGTGGTCCCCGCAAAGCCAGACAAAATAATACCAATTCCGGAATTGGTATTCCATATCCGTCAACGGCCGGCCGGCTTGACGTTCGAGATCCTCTCGCGTGTGGACCCATGGCGTCTGCCCATTCCAGTAACACCGCATTGATGTGATATCTCCAATGGCGCCGTCGTGGAGGCGCTTGATGGTTTCGATATACGGGAGTTGATGATGGCGCTGGAGGCCCACGCCGATTTTGAGACTCTTTTTCTTCGCCTCCTCCGCTGCCGCCAGTACACGCCGGATGCCGGGGCCATCGACAGCAACCGGCTTCTCCATGAATATGTTTTTCCCTTGCCGGACTGCTTCTTCAAAGTGGATCGGTCGAATGCCAGGCGGAGTTGTGAGGATAACAACGTCCGCGAGGGCGATCGCTTCCTTATACGCATCGAATCCAATAAACTGGCGATCCTTAGGAACATCGACCTTCTCCTTTGCATTTTTCTGAAGCACAGCGAGCTTGCTCGTTAGATGGTCTTCGAAGATATCCGCCATCGCCACAAGGCGAACGCTTCCTTCTGTGGAAAGTGCCTGTCCTGCCGCACCAGTTCCCCGTCCGCCGCACCCTATTAATGCGACCTTTACCGTATCATCCCCAGCGGCGTGAGCGCCCCGCTCAGCCGAAATGTTTCCGAGGAGGGCTCCGCCCACCGCAACCGAACTGGTACGTAAAAAATCTCTTCTGGAGAAATCACCTGATGAATTTGGATTCTTTTGCATGGTCTATTCGCCTCAACTAGGTTGGGTTCAGTTTCTTCAGTATTTCAAGTTTGAATGCCCGGAAGCACGCCTGAGCGACAGCTCAATTGCGACCGCAAAATTCCGGGAACTCGGTGAGATTACTCATTTTCAACGCCGCTTGTCCAATATTTAGATACCTCCTCGGCGGACGGCACTGCCAATGGACGAATGATCCGGAATCCAACAATTTGCGCGTCCGTGAGGTACCAAATGCTCTTTGGAAGCTGCGGATCCTGCTGCTTCCAGGATTTGTCCGATGCATTACGCGCCGCACTTCGGAGACTCTTTGGATCGTCGTCCCATGAACCTCCGCGCACAGAGTGCGGATACGGAGTTACCGCTTTGTTCCAAGGTTGCTGCGCAAGAGTGTTCGCTAATTGTTTGTAATAGTCCGCGCCGTACTGATCCAGAGTCCATTCCGCGACATTTCCATGCATGTCATACAACCCCCAGGGATTCGGTTTCTTCTTGCCGACCTTTTGGTATTTATAGTCGCTGTTATCGGCGAACCACGCATACTCGGCGAGTTCCGATGCATCGTTTCCAAAAGAGTACGCGGACGTGGTTCCAGCGCGGCAAGCGTACTCCCACTCGGCTTCGGTCGGCAATCGGTAGAAATGTCCTGTCTTGGCGCTCAACCATGCGCAATACTTGTTCGCGGCATGCTGTGTCATGCTGATGGCGGGATATCCGTCTTTGCCCATTCCAAAACTCATCTCGACATAGGGTGACGTGGGCCGGCTCACGTCGTCGGCTCCGGGATACAGAGCTGGATCGTAATTGTAGTTGTTGCGAATTTTCTTTTCCTCCGCCGGATACATGAACATTTCGTAAATGTTCCAGGATACTTCAAGCGGCGACATCCAGAACGGGGCGACTGTGACACGGTGAGCAGGGCCTTCGTCAGGTTGGCGGTTTTCTTCGCTCTCCGGACTTCCCATGATAAACTCGCCACCGGGAATCGGGACCATATCGAACTGCAAAGTTGTTCCTGGAAGCGTCTCAGTGTATGCCTTCATTTCTGCTTCGGTTAACACATCAAGTTTGCTCATGATGTGTCCGTGAATCTCCGTCGCAGTCTTTAGAGCCTCTTCCGCCACAGGGTCCGCTTTTCGCGGAATCAGTGTGGCTCCGTCTGGCCACACGGCGCCTTGATTGATCCAGTTTCGTATGAAATCCGTCTGCTCATTTTTGAGCGGACCTCCCTTTGAACTCGGCGGCATCAGATCTTCGTGATCGGCCTTAAGAACCGTCGTCATATAAACCATGCTTGCCCTGGCTTTTCCTGGAATGATTGCGGGCCCACTGGAACCACCGCTAAGGGCCGATTCCTTGTTGTCAAGGCGGAGGCGCCCGTCTGCATGTCCCTCCCGATGGCAGGAGACACAGGAGAGTTCGAGAATGGGCTGGATATCTTTGACAAAATCCATTTTTCGAATTCCCACAAGAACAAGATCCTCCGGCCATAACGCTCCCTGTTCAATCCACCGGCGGAGCGCGTCGGTTTCCTTCTTTGTAAGTGGATCTCCCTTCGGAGGCATGATGGAATCATCATCGCTCGGCAAGACTGTCAGGGTGTAAAGCGTGCTTTCCAGGGGTTTGCCGGCTACAATCGAAGGACCGTTTTCACCGCCTATGAACGCGTTCTCTCGAGAGTCCAACCGCAAATCACCCTTGGGCTTTTCGCCGACGTGGCAGCTCAGACACCTCGTTTCAAGAATGGGTTTGATTTCTTGTTCAAAATCGGCACGTCCAGCGGCCTGAGCGAGAACCCCAAAACCGGCGGTTACCAGGACCAGAGCTGCAGGCAAGAGAATTAGGTTTTGTTTCATCGGGTTCGGGTCGTTACGAACGATACTTTTCACAACGAAGTTGCCGATGTCAATACGTGACGGACTTCCTGCAGCAATCCGCCTCGAATCCGGGCACCCGATTATAATGGTGTTTCCACATCCGTTTATTGTACGAGAATCCCGTGCAAGCAACCTTGATTCGACGAATCCTCTATGCGAGCGGATTGGTCGCGGCGATTGGAACCGTCATTATCCTCTATCGGATCACTTTGATGCAGGCGCTTTCGGAAACCGAGCCTCTTCCGAACCCGAACGGCTACGAAGTTTTTCTTGAAGCAGCGAAGCTTCTGCGGGGGGAGCCGCCCGCGGAATTAGATGCGGAAGATATTCAGACACGGAACTATGTCGCGGGAAATCGGATTGCCTTGGCAAAACTGCGCGAGGGGCTGGGACTCGAATCGCGAGTTACAATCAACTACCGGACCAACGTGGAGGCGTATAGCAGCGCGCATTTGCCAGAGCTCAGCGCGCTGAAAACGCTCGCGAGAACACTGGCCGCGGAAGGTCTCGTGGCGCGTTCCGAAGGACGCAAGCGAGAAGCGATGGAAAGTTTTCTGGATTGCATGCGGCTCGGTCAGGCGTGTTCGCGCGGGGGAGTCATGATCGACGGGCTTGTCGCAATCGCGCTCGAACGGATAGGGTTAAATCAAGCGCGTAATCTCCTGGCCGAAATAGACGGAAGCAACCTCATGGAATTGACTGACCGACTTGAAACACTGCGCCAAACGCGCACACCGGCAGAAGAGATCATGGCAAATGAGAATTACTGGGTGAAGCGCATGTTTGGCTGGTACCAGAGGTTTGTGGTTGTGCTGCGGCCGGGACTTTTGAAACCGGTGCGGGAGAACTTCATTCAAAAGTGCCGGGTGCATGAACAGGTGGCAAATCTCTTCCTGATCGAGAGCGCGATTAAGGCATACGCTTTCAAAGTAAATGAAAACCCCGCGCGGTTATTGGACCTGGTACCTAAATATTTGGATGCGCTTCCGACCGATCCGATGTCGCAGACTGAATTCGTTTACGACCGGGCCACGGGGACTGTGAAGCCGGTAGGAGCCGAATAAGGTACCACAATGCCGCACACGGAGTTTGCTTCCCAATCTATTCTATTGGCATTATTCCGGGTATGCCGAATTTCATGATTAGCCAATTAGACGAGATCGATCCTTTGACATGTCCGTGCGGATTCACGCGCAGGGCATTCGCGGTTCCTGAGAATTCGACCGCCACCGTGCATCAGGTGGATATCCAGGAAGACGCAAGAACTCATTATCACAAGCGCATCACCGAGATTTACGTCGTTCTTGAGGGAGAAGGTTCTATCGAGTTGGACGGGAAGATGTTCCCTGTCAGGCCGATGACTTCTATTATGATCAAGCCTGGATGCCGGCATCGTGCCGTCGGCAAGATGAAGATCATCAACATCGCAATCCCGCCGTTCGATCCCGCAGATGAATGGTTCGATTGAATTGTAATACGTTCCTCAAGATTGTCTTGAAAAACGCTCGAACGCGCCGCCGAGAAGATCGCGAACATCCCGCTCGATTTCACTCAAAGAAGGCTCCCATCCGGTTTCAGACAGGGCGATGTATTTTTCCGTAAGGACTTTGGCGATGACCTCCCTCGAGTGTTTCCACTTGTAAATCAATTGGTCGAGGACTCGCGCATCGGAATGTTGGGGTGTAAAGCTGAGTCCCAATAATTCGAGGCGCATCCGTGTCATTTCCTCAACGACGTACGGGATGTTCATAAACCACCAGCAACCAAAGATATGAAGGTTGCCGAACTTTCGGCCGAGAACCGCGAGTTCATGCTGGTTCTCTCGCGAAAGCACTGTCGCGAGAAATCGGTTCTCCGGAGCCCCGGCACACAAATTTGCGAGCGCCGTTAAATCGCTGCGTCCTGAGCCGTCCCCCGCAAGCTTCAGGCTTTCATTTTGCGCTCGTTTGACACCGAGCATCAGGGCAAATGGCAGTCCGTGCTCGCGGCAATGGGGAAGGATGGCTTTTTCGATTAATGCGGCATCCGTCCCAGGTCCGGGAAATGCAAATTCCGGAGGAAGCGAGACCATGAGGTATTTGGCGTCGATTCGACTCGTCCAATCGGAAAGAAACCGGCGAATCTCGGAAATTGTATTGTCTGAAAGCTCAATTTCCACGGAATAACCCCACTCGCGCAGTTGAACCGCCGCATCAGTCCAGGCGAGTATCAACGGATCGATCCTCAGTGCCGCCGTGAAGCGGTCGTCTCGGGAGAATGTGTTCGCCCAGACATTTCGTTCCGTTTTATCGAATGGCGAATTGGTCATCGAAATTGTCCGCACCCCTCCCAGTTCCATGCATCGGTCCAAATAGTCGTTTAGCTTCCAGTTCGCGAACCATTTTCGGACGGATTCTAGATCGCGTTTCTTAACATCCAGTCCAAGCAAGTTTAGTGTAGTTAAGACTCCGCGGCACGCTTCGGAGACCGGTGAGTGCCGAAGGAAAAGTTCGTTCCAAATCAGATCGGCTTGCTCGATTTTCGACAAGGTCCAGAACTTCGAATACGGAACATCGGTGTACCGGAACACCTCGGCGACCAGATAGTGATAGACGAGCAGATCGTCGATTCCCCAGAGGAGGAGTTCTTCAAACGCGGGATCAAATAGATGCGTATGAATGTCATAAGCGCGGGTCGATTCAACGGCTGTCTTAACACGCGATTTGATTTTCTCCTCTAAAGGCTGTGAACTCGAAGCGGTCATCTTGAAACTGGGGCTTGCAGGTTGTTTGTTCGCGGATCTTCGAACGGCTCAAGGCATCAGTCGTTGCGTGATCCGATCCGGTTTTTGAGGTGCTAAAGTGGAAGTCTTCGCAAACGGGGTCAAGCCTAAGCTTTTGTGGTTGAGATGTGTTTTGACAATCGTTGGCTGGGTTGCGCAAGATCTCTCTCGAAGGTCCGACCATGCCAAACCGTGCCATATCGATCCAGAATTGTGATATTCACCTGACGAACCTTGAGACCCGGATGCCGTTCAAATATGGCATCGCGACGATGATCCGGGTTCCGCAAGCCTTTGTCCGCGTTCGTGTAATCGTCGATGGAAATGTTTCAGTTGGCGTCGCTGCGGACTTGCTTCCTCCGAAATGGTTCACTAAGGATCCCGAGAAACCTGTTGCGGAAGAAATCGGTGAAATGATGCGTGTCATTCAACACGCAAGCCAATTAAGCATTGGCGCGAGCGGCGAAAGCGCGTTTGATATTTGGCGGGAGATTCATGACAAACAGAGCGAATGGGGCGCAAATGAGAATCTTCCACCCTTGCTGGCTCATTTCGGAACATCATTGGTTGAGCGGGCTCTCATCGAAGCAGTGTGCCGCGCCGCAGGTGCGCCATTCTGGCAAATGCTGGCGCAGAATCGATTGGGTGTGCGCCTCGCAGCGATTCATCCAGCCCTCCAGGGATCCGCACCATCCAATTTCCTGCCAAGAACTCCGCTCGAACGTATCACAGCCCGGCACACAATCGGTTTGGCCGACCCGCTGCTGGACGATCAGATTTCGCCCGATAGCCGTGTGACGGATGGACTTCCCCAGTCTCTAGCGGCCAGCATTCAGGCATACGGACTGAAGCACTTTAAAATCAAGGTAACCGGGCATCTTGATCACGATCTGGACCGGATCGAACAGATTGCGCGGGTCGTCACAGAGAACGCGGGTGTAAACTTCCGGTTTTCCATTGATGGCAATGAGCAGTTTAAGTCGATCTCCGATTTCCGGGAATTCTGGGAAGCGATCGCGCGGCGGAAGAACCTGAAAGAATTCCTGAAGGCGCTTCTGTTCGTCGAACAACCGCTGCATCGCGACGTCGCCTTGAACGAACAAGTGAAAGAAATGTTCACCGGATGGACCGACCGTCCGCCCGTGATCATTGACGAGTCCGACGGAGATCTCGATCGATTGCCCAAGGCGTTGGAGCTAGGATACGCCGGAACCAGTCACAAGAACTGCAAAGGCGTGTTCAAAGGCCTGGCTAATCGTTGCCTGATAACTTGGAAAGCAAGACAACGCCCTGAAGAACAGTTCTTAATGAGTGGTGAAGATCTTGCAACGATCGGTCCCGTTTCTGTTCTGCAGGACTTGGCGGTAATGGCAACGCTTGGGATTGAAAGTGTAGAGAGGAATGGACACCACTACTTTGCCGGACTATCGATGTTTCCGGCGGATATCCGAGAGAAGATTCTGAAACACCACCCCGACCTTTACCGAAAAAGCGCGGCTGGGTGGCCGACTCTAAACGTTCGCGACGGTGAGGTACATCTCGATTCGTTAAATCGTGCTGCTCTGGGTGTCGGCTTTTCGGTCGATGTGGAGCAATTCACGCCAATCGATCAGTTTCGCGCAAAGGTCTAACCCGTTCCATATAGAGCGCTAACCTTCTCGAACGCGGCTTTGGACGCGGCACAAAGTTCCGGGAACTTTTTCTGATCAAACCCGAGTCGTTCGGCTGCGCCGGGATCGACTGTGGGCGCAGTTTCCAGTTTTGTGCCGGCTAGGTCGGCTTCAATTTGTTTTGAGGCAGCGTCCGCGAGATGCACGACATCGCATATGGGATCGTCACCTAGTTCTGGAGTGTGGTGATAATTCATGCCTTTTACGACGTTTTCCGGGAGTTTCCAATGCTGTCCGATCAATCCTCCGAGCTCGCCGTGATGCACCTGAAGGACACGGGCTTCGGCCTCCAAAGGATCCAGCCCCCCCTCGTCGCGGGCCTGCTGGAGCAACTGGAGAATGTCGTCGCTCAGAAAACGCGCCATGACCAGTTTGCCAATGTCGTGCAGCAATGCGGACGTATAGGCGGCTGGAGAAACGCGAGTCTTGCAGAACCGCGCGCTCGTCTCCGCGGCGATCATTGAAATCACCGAATGACGCCAAAGATCACCCTCGTGCAATCCATACTCCGGCATCTCCGTCCGCATCATTGACCGGGCGTGCGATGCGACTGCGAGCGAAAGAATTCGTTGAGTGCCAAGCCTGGATACCGCTTCGCCGACAGTGCAGATTTCGAGAACTGATCCGCTAAAGGCCGAGTTTGCCGATCGAAGAATCTTAAGCGTCATCGCGGGATCCATGCTGATGATTTTCGTGATCGCATCCACGTCCGCCTCTCCAGTGTTAATCAGGGAAACGAGTTTTGTCGCACTCGCCGGCAACGGATCAAGTTCGTCAGCCTTGGCAACCAGATCGTTCAGGTCGACTAGTGTCATACACTCGAGTTGGAGAGAATTGAGGCCGCGCATTCAGCTGGGGCGGGAGGGCAGCTCGAATTGGGATTGCTCTTGCTCATAGAGTCTAAGCAGTCAAAGGAATGACGTGTCTGGCACTGGCTTTTCTGGTTGTTCTGAGACACGATTGGCACGGTAAACTCTCACCTGATTCAGGTATTCAAACTTGGTCATGTTGTTTTTACGTGCTCGAAATAGACCGCTTTATCGACTGGCACCATCCGGAATCCGGTGGTTGCTTCGTCTATGGATTCACCCGCACCCAGAAGGAGGTATCCGTCTGTTTTTAACACCCTCTTCACGTTCGCGAGAACCTTCATTCGAATTTCAGGGGTAAAGTAGCTAATAACGTTTCGCAACAACACAAGGTCCAACTGCTCCAACTGAGGCCAATCTTCGGAAAGGTTCAGTTCCTCGAAACAGACCACTTTGCGCAGTTTTTCGCTGACCACGAATCCCTTCTCTTCCTCGCGAAAAAACTCCTTGAAGTAATTAGACGGGACACCCCGGTTTAGCTCAATCTTGTTGTACCTGGCGCTCTGAGCGGTTTCGAGTGCTTCCTTTGACAGGTCGGTCGCGTATATCTCGATATCCCAGCTCAGAATCTGAGAAAAATATCGGCCTATCATCATCGCAACCGAGAACGGTTCCTGGCCGGAAGAACAACCGGCGCACCAGATTCGAATTCTGCGCTCACCCGAACGTCTCATCTCGATTGTTCGCAGAACATGGCTCCTGAGGAGTTCGAACGAATATGCATCTCGAAAGAACGCGGTCTCCTTGGGTAAAAGCGAGTCTAGAACTGAATCGTGAAGCCCATTGTTTTCTGACACCTGCACGCGAGTAATGAATTCACTCACCGAACCCGCGCCATTCTGACGCGCAAGCGGAGTCAGACGCGCCTCCGCCAAGAATCGTTCTTTGTCTCGAAGTAGAACTCCTGAGCGAGACTTCACCAAGTCCCTAACGTATTCGAATTCTGGCGCGCTGATTGCCATTCTGCTTCCGTGTATTCGACACTCCCAACCAAGCCAATTCCTGCGTCCGGAAAAATACTAAGAAACGGATCTCCGGCAAAATCTGCAGCTCGGCAAACGCTGTGTCCAGTTCCTATTCTATCCAATAGCGAGTTAATCTATGCAAGCTTCCTTTTAAGGCTCTTCGTGTACTCGAGTGGGTGAATTCCAGCAGAAAAGCGGCTTTGAGCCAATGTAAATGGG
>JAQBVM010000162.1 GCA_027623095.1 Verrucomicrobiota bacterium | reverse complement strand
TCGAGTTGCAACCGACGGCCCCGACCTGCATTTGATTCGTTCAAACGTAAAGGAACTTTCCGGAAGTGCCTTTGCGGCCGGCCTGGGCAACAAACCACAAAGAAAAGGCTAATTATGCAAATTCCGTTTCTAAGAAAACCGTTCGACCACATCAATCCGAACTCGCGGGAACATCTCACATTTCGAACCGCGCGCTGGCTCGTCACGTTTGGACTTGCGGCAGCCGCAAGTTTTACCTGGGTTCAAGGCGCGACAGTTTATCAGTTCCAGCAAGGCCTTAATGGCTACGACGGTGCTCTGGACACACAGATTCGCGGCGGCTCGCCGGACCGGGAAGATGGAGCTGTGGCCTCGCTGAGCATCGACGGCAGCGACGGAGGCGGCGCGAACCATATTTTAATGCGTTTTGAAAAGCTGTCGGGAACCGGACCCGGCCAAATTCCCGCCGGATCGAAAGTTATCGCCGCGACTCTGACCATGCGTTTCACGGACCCGGGAGATGATCCGGACCTGCATCGGGTTCTTGTGCCATGGGATAACTCAACCACATGGAACACTTTCGATCCGATTTGGCTCGATGGCGTGACAGCGGACGGATTCGATGCGGCGATTGATCCGGATGTCATGGCGATTGAGGCCGGCAGCGCCACCCCGTTTGTTGCCCTCATCGAATTGCCAACCCAAACCATCCAAGACTGGCTGGACGGAAAGGTTCCCAATTACGGATGGGCTTTTATTCCGTCGGGTGGCGGCGGGGCGGATTTCGATACTTCCGAAGCCACGACCCAAGCGAATCGTCCCTTGCTAACGATCGTTACGGGCACGACCGCTGAGGCCGACTCGGTCCTGATTACAGAACACCCGCAGAACGTGAGTTTGGACGAGGGTTTGACCGCAAATTTCAGCGTGAATCACCTCAACAATCTTGGACCGGCGGACACTTACACCTACCAATGGCTGAGGAACGGCGCATCAATCGTGGGCGCTACGAGCAAGCAACTCGTCATTAACCCGGTAACCATCGCGGACAACAGCGCAAAAATCAGTGTGCAAGTCTCCGCAGCCGGCAAAAGCGCCACGAGCACTGAAGCCGTTGTGACTGTCACCTTGGACACCGAAGCCCCCGTGCTACTTTCCGCCAAGGGGAAAGCGAACCGGACGGAATTGACACTCAGTTTCTCCGAGCGAATTAGCCAGGCATCCGCCGAGAACCGGGCGAATTACGCCATCACCAGCGCGAGCGGCAGCTTGAACATCACGGCGGCTTCCTTGTCCGGCGACGGCACTCGCGTTACACTGGCCACGGCCAGCCAAACACTCAACACCAAATACACGATCACGGTGAACAACATCACGGACCTCGCGTTGAAGCCGAACGCCATTACCGCGGGCGCCAAAATGGCATTCCTCCCGGTAGGCAAAATCGTGGAGAACGCAAATGGGTTCATCGTTTTTGAGGCGGAGAATTACGATCGAAATTTGGACGGCCTTTGGATCGCGGATACGGAGCGCGGCAATCCTTCGGGCGGCTCGTCAATGGTCGTACCCAATGGCACCGGAAGCGGCGAAAACAGCTCCAAGCTGGAGTACGACGTCGAGTTCAAGCAGTCGGCGATTTATATCATATGGTACCTGGCAAGTGGAAACGATGGCAGCGATGATTCGGCCTGGTTCCATATTGATGGCGAACGTCCGTTTGAACGGGCCAACGCAAACGACGCCGCGATGACCGGCTTTAGCGGCGCGCTCGATTTTGTTTGGAGAACCGACTCGTTCGGCGGAGCTGATCCGATGAGCGTCGATATTTTCCCCGCGGGTCTGCATGTCGTGGGGTTGGCGCAGCGGGAAAATGGCTCGTTCTTCGACAAGTTCATCCTGACCACGGATGAAACCTTCGCGCCGACCGGTTTTGGACCTCCCGAAACTCGCGAAGGAGCCCCGAGTGCTCCAACCGTTTCGCTCTCCTCTCCCACGGCGGGCCAAACCTTTGCCAAGGGAGCGAGCGTGACCGTGTCCGCGAATGCCGCCGCCGACGCCCGTCTTGACATTCTGCGAGTGGAATTCCTGGCGAATGGAAATAAAATTGGAGAAGCCACCACGTCTCCGTACACGGTCACTTGGAACAACGTAACGGACGGCGTATTTGCGGTGACAGCCCGGGTCACCGACGAACTTCTCACCACAGCGACCTCGGCGCCAATCACTATTGGGGTGGGAGATGTGGGTTTGCCCTACCAGCAGGCCGATACCGGGCTGGCGGTCATGGAAGCCGAGAACTATCACGCGCTCACTCCGGCCCCGGACGGACACACATGGGAGTTCAGCATTGCACGGGCGGACTTTTCTGGCGGCGGACATATGCAAGCGATTCCGGACGATGGGATCAACCAGAGCGTCTATCCGGATCTTCTGACCGAAAGTCCCCGCCTGGATTACAAAGTGAACTTTGTCAAATCTGGGACTCATTACATTTGGGTTCGCGGCGGCGACCCGGCGGCTGCTGGCGCCGGTGATTCCGTCAATGGCGGCATCGACGGGGACAACCCGCCGACAGCGCTGCGGATTGACGGTGCTCCTGGATTCAACATCGGTGCAGGCTGGAACTGGGTGGGCAATATCCAAGGTGACACGCGCGCCACGATCGAGGTGGCGAGCATCGGGGACCATATCGTCAACATCTGGATGCGCGAAGACGGGTTCTACTTCGACAAAGTAATCGTCACGAGCGATCAAAACTTCGCACCCACTGGGACTGGACCTGCCGAGAGCAACCGAGTGGGCGGCAACCAGCCACCTCAATCTGGATCAGCTAAGTTTAGCGCTCCCGCAATCCAAGGAAACAACATTGTCCTAACTTGGACGGGCGGCGGAACGCTGCAATCGGCCGACGCCGTGACTGGCCCATGGGCCGATGTGGCCAACGCCGGCAGCCCTGCTTCCGTTCCGAAGGTAGGCGCTCAAAAGTTCTATCGAGTCAGGCAATAGCGCTCGAAATTACGAAAGAGACCCGGGGCAACTCGGGTCTTTTTTTTTGTTTTGCTCGCTGGGTAATGAAGTTGTAACGAGAAAAATCCGGTAAAGGGATTCTCATAATCCGTTGTTTCGCAGTCTCGTTGACTAAGCCGTCATCAGAGGTGGACTCTTGCCGCAAGTAATCTAGTTGCGGCAATTGCTCGCCCGAGGCTGGGTGCAATCGACGCAGCAGCGTGAAGGTCCCAATCATTGCTTACAAATCGACTGATCAGGCCGTTATACTCGGGTCCGACGATCGCACTTGATCTTGGTGCCGGTAGAAATCCAGTTCGAAGTCTGCGTGGCGCGTGCGCCGCAAGATCGAGAAGGATCTTCTTAGGATCGGCTAATTGCTCAGGCCTTTCGGGGATTTTCGTAACCGTAATCTGAAGAAACTTTGCAATTCCATCACGGTCAGCCAATAACCAAGCTTCGATTTCACGGACAGCAATTCGGAAGAGGAACTCAGGACGCGGGGCATCTCCAAGCCATGCACGGTGCAGGGCCGGTGCGCACTTCGCTGCGTCGAGATCTGTCAGCATCAGCACCGGATAACCCAAACTCGCCATTTCTTGAAAGTTCTTCGCCTTCCTGAAAAGCCTTCCGTATCCATGACCGTTTTCCTCGCGGTGAACGGCTAGAGGAGTTGAGTCCTGGATAAGACGACGGCCAACCGCAAGGCCCGGCTCATCTTCCGCCGCCAGATACACGGTCGGCAAGAGTTTCATCCTAAGCCGAACTCAAGTTGACCGATCTTCTGGGGTGTCGTTGCTGGAAGGAGGACTTGTCCCACAGGCAACCCGCTTCTGAGCATGATCTCTTCCTGCTCAGTGGGAAGTGCCACTTCGGTCCCCTCTTGCGAAGGCTCAAATCGAACTACCGCCTCAGAACCAATGGACGGGTCTGATAACAGCGACTCGCTGTGGGTAGTCACGATGACTTGTCTGGTGTTTTTTGAATGCTTTTGAATCTGCCGGATGAGACGCGGCAGACGGGAAACAATCTCCTCGTTCAGGGAGAGTTCCGGTTCCTCAAGCAGCAGCAGAGACGTGCCTTCCATCAAAGCCCAAAGCAATCCGATGAGGCGGAGAGTTCCGTCGGAAAACTGACTCTCCCGTTGCCAAGCTCCAGCGGGCCGCCAATGGGCAAAATTTGCCTCGATGTGCGGACTGCCAGTAATCTCATCTCGCCGAAATCGCAGTTCCTTGAACTGAGGAACGACCTTCTCCAAGGCGGCTTGAATTCGCCGGAGCCTTGCGTTTCGAGTCTGCTCTCCGGCTGCCGCGATTCGTTGAAGGAATCCCTGTCCAAAAGGGTCTTGATCAAGGACGTTTCCACTGATCAAGTCCCCAAATTTCAACAGCTGAGGGACGAGGTGCAAATAGGTGATTTCGCTGAAAAAGTGCGCAAGTTTGCGAAACTTTGCGTTTGCGTTGACCTGTTCAAGAAAGGTCTGTGTCAGGCGCTCACGATCCTCCCGGTCCGGGTCATCTGGACGCTGAAGAAGTGAGCTCTCACCGTGCAAGACTTCTTCGCGGGTAATTAGAAAACGGTTGTTCGCTCGACCCTCTCCCTTGAAACCGAGACGATAGGTCCACAATAGCTCACATGGAAGATCTTCGACCACTACTTCCAGTAAAACCTCGGTGTCCTTACGCGCATTCACACAACGAAGCTTGGAGAGACCACCGCGGTCTCCCACAGCCATCTGAAGGCCTCCACCCGCCGGCTTCACGCCCGCGGGACGCGCGACGTCGCGCAGAAAACGCAGGGCGTCAAGAAAATTTGATTTTCCAGATGCATTAGGTCCAATGACGAATACCTGATCCTCTAGCGTGACCGATTTAATTGACTGGAAGTTCATCCAGTTTTTTAGCGAGAGGTTTCTTAGTTTCATGGCAAGTCGGTTTGAATGGTATTCGAAAGATCCAATTCGCAGCAAGCGTGGAGAGGTCTGTAGCGGGTTAGGAGGATTGATTTACGACCGAGCTCACCGCACCGTTTATTCCGATGGGCGGCGTGTAAGAGAACCCAAACGAACTGTATCATAGAGCGAAATGAACGAAACCGACCGCGTCCAAGGTACGTCAGTTATTCCGCAGCGGTCACGTTCCATCACGATTCGGCAGATTCAAATACGCAATTAGATCCGCCAAATCCTGCGGTTGAAACGCCTCTTCCAATCCCTCAGGCATCAGCGATAAGCCGGAGCTTGAGATTTCCTTGATTTCGCTTCTGAGTATTGTTTCCTCACTTCCTGCAGCCGTGCGCATGGAAATACTGTTCTGTGTCTCCGCCGTAATCACGCCACTGACTTCGCGCCCGGACGCCGTGAGGACGGAGTAACTCACGTATTTCGCTTCAACGGCTTGGTTGGGGTCAAGGATTGCGGTCAACATCCCTTGCGCCGATTTATCCGAGAGCGCGGCAAGGTCGGGGCCAACCTCATTTCCTTCACCGCGATAACGATGGCAAACGACACAATGCTGCCGAAATAATTCAGCGCCGACGGCGGCGTTCCCTCTCAAAACCGCGACCTGCCGGAAATCGTCCAACACCTCGCGCCGATTTGATTGAATGGAAAACAGCCTTCGGGCGCGATCTCGAATCTCTGGCCGGCCATTTCCAAGAAGCCTTTGGCGGTGCGCAACACTAATTTCGCCAATCACAACAACGCCTTGTTCGATCTTTCCCAACAGAGCGCCAGCCCATTCTGGTCGGCTTAGGAGCAGATCCAGAATCTCGCCACGTATCGAAGGGCCACTCTCTCTCCAGTTTTGAAGCAGCATTTCGGGGACAGATGGATCATCCGAACTCCCCAGCCGCCCCAATGCAGCTTTCTGCAATCCCACGGAGTTATGGGGAGTTACGAAACTGGCCAGCAGTCGAAGATGCGCTTCACGATTGGAAAGGCCTCGTCCTAGCACACGAATTGCGGCCATTCTCGCAACGTCGGGATTTTTCGCGTCCGACACGACCTCACATGCCATCGCGAAGAGGCCGTCGATCGATTGAATTGATTTTTTAAGTTGGGAATTCGCGCCGGCCCCAAACCGTTCTAAAGAAACGTGGTCGTGCTCGATGCCATCGAGAAACCCTTCCATCGCGGCAATGCGATCCCGCGTCATCGATTCATCTCTGCCTATCAGCAAACCGCCAATGGCCGCGTTGAGAATTGTCCCATCCTTCGAAACCGCCGCCAACTCGAAGACGCGGCTCACAAAATCCGATGGGAAACTGCTCCGCGCACCCGCAAGAATCATGTCGAGCAAACCTTTCACGTGCGGGATCGCGGAACTTAGAATCGCTGCGCGAAGTTCAGGATTCTCCGAACTCCGGGCCGCCAACGCAGCCAGTGCCTTCGCCGCGCGCTGATCACTCCATTCACCCAGCGAAAACGCCAATTGATAACGCACGCGCTCATTTGGATCCCGGACTGCCCTTAGCAATTGATCCGCTAGTCTCCCAAAACCGTCGGGCGCAGCGTTCACGGTACCGTCCATCGATGAAGCCTTGCGCAAATGGGTTTCACTCAACCGAATGGCATGCTCCCGGACCGCTGGATGCCGGTCCGCCAATGCCATCGCGAGCAGATCCGGGTTCAATTCGCCCAGTCCGTCGAGCGTGTAAAGAACCTGCAATCGCACCTTTGGATTCGGGCTGAGGGCTCCAGTACGCTTGAGCAGCCCCGCCACTGACCCGTCCCCTCTCTCCACCAACAAACGTTGGGCAGTGTCCCGCTGCCATCCGTTGGGACTGTTCAGAGCAGCGACAAGATCGCCGGAAGCGAATTGGCTCAAACGTGGAATCGCTCTCAATGTTGCGTTCTCCGGTAACACCCGATAAATCCGGCCCTTGTCGGAGCCAGAGCGCAAATCAAAGCGTTTCTGCGTATCATGGGGAATCCACTCGGGGTGCTCCAAGACAAGCCGGTACATGTCGGCAATATACAGGGCGCCATCCGGTCCCGTCTTCAACATCGTCGGGCGAAACCAGTTGTCGCTGGATGCCAGGAATTCACGGTCTTTCTCGTCAACGGCCCGTCGGCTTCTGAAAGAAACGCCGTCCGCTTCGAGAATTTCCCGATGCACGACATTATGAACCGGTTCACTGACAAACACGCTTCCGGCAAACTCCGGACCGAACAATTCGTCCCGATATGGAGTTACGCTGTTTCCCGAAGTCACATGATTCGCAGCGCCGACAGCATTAAAGCGTTGCATCGGCCGGCTCAATGCGAATACGCGAGTGGAATCAGGGTAATTGGCGAAATAGCGCTTCGCACTTCGGATCACGAGACTCGGGTTTCGCGACAAATAACGTTCCGGAAAGTAGTAATGCCAGCCCCATGATGGGTTATTGTTTCCAAACCAGTTGCCCCAATCATCGCGTCGCCGGCCAAACTGCGTCTGCCCCTCGACCGTTTCAAACAAACCGCCGCCCGGCCGAAACCGAAAATCGCGCCCGCTGATATTCACAGGCGGACTCGGATTCGTCTCGCCGCCTCCCGAGGCATCCGACACTGATCCAACAACCCGAATCTCTCCTCCGCTGTCTCCATTCGCTCCATAAACCCAGTTGTCCAATCCAAATTCAAAGCCATTGACCCGATGCTGCTGATTCCCCTCGCGGAATCCGGTGAGCAGAATCTTCCGTAGATCCGCCCTGCCATCTCCATCCGTGTCTTCGGCGTAAAATATTTCCGGCGCGGCACTGACGATAACTCCCTTTCCCCAAGGAATCACTCCAGTAGGAAAGTTAACGCTCTCTAGAAATACGGATGATTTGTCGTAAACTCCATCCTGATCGGAATCCTCAAGAAAACGCACAATCCCGCCCGGCAGCCCTTTCTCGTCGATTCCGAGCGGATAATCCCCCATCTCGACTACCCAGAGCTTTCCGTCCGCCCCCCACTCAAATGCGATCGGATCCTGAACAAGCGGTTCATGCGCCACCAATTCCACTTTGAATCCGGGCCGTACTCGGATCGATTCAAGCGAAGCCCCCGGCGATTTGGGCGACGGTTGAACACCGGCTAACAATTCGTCGAATGAACGTCGATCAACCAGATCCGGAAGATTCGCCGTATCCTCATTTTGCACCCAAAAATGGCGCGAACGGAACCAAGCGCCGTTGTTCGGATGATCGCCTCCACGAGCAATCATCGGAATTTCTCCGGCCTCGCCGCGGGCACCGGCCAAAACCTCGCGCGACCAGCCCCGCTCGAATCCCAGAACGACTTCGGGAACGAATAAGTGCAGCGAATACCGTTGTGAATTCGAAAACAGGACGTCGTCATTGCCATCCTCATTGATATCGACGAATCGCAAACCATTGTCGCGCCCTTCGGCATCGACGATTGATGTTCCCCCGGGCAGCGAGAACTCAAGCTTCTTCCAGGAACCGTCCTTCGGTTCCCAGCCAAAGACCGCATTCTGCGACGGGTTGCTGACAATTAACTCACATCGTCCGTCTCCATCCACGTCACGAAATCGAACACCCTGATCGCGTCCCGATAGGCTTGTGGAGACGATTTTCCCATTCAGTTCTAGCCCGGAGAGCAGCGCCCGATCCTCGACCCAATTTGATCCGTCAAATGTCCACGCCGTTGAATTCTGCTCGTCTGAAATCAGCAGACTGACCTGATCGTCAGAACGAACGATGCCGAATCGGACACTCGTCTCCCGGTTCGCGGTATTATTCGGCGCTGCTGCCAAAGCAACCGGAAAACCTGTCTCAATCCAAACGCGTTTATCCGGGTTCCACACGCGAGTCTTCCTCACGTCTTCATTCCCGATCACTACATCGATGAAACCATCGGCGTTGAGGTCCGCCAAACGCGCTCCATTGTCTCCTCCATTGCTGTCCCTCAGCGGCTGGCCCGCGAGCAGATGCCGATTCATTCGTTCTTCGGCCTCGCGGAAATTCAAGAACTTCACCGCCTTCCCATGCTTTTGAACCGCATATTCGATAAACTCCACCATTTGGTCCGGCCGTATCCATCCGTGAGGATGAAAGATGAAGGTGAATGTTCCCTGTTTGAGCACCGTGGCATCAAGCGCCGCTTTCCAATCGGCAACTGTAATCGGGTTGAACACGCCATGAATATGTTGCGCCTCCCAATCGCTCGGCGCCATTGCGGGAAACTCCCAGCAAAGCTTTCCAATCACATACGGATAAGGATAGTTCTCCACGGTGGTAGAGAATGCCGGAAAAGGAACGTACTTCTTGAACTTCGGCCCGCCATCACCATCCACCACCAATGGACGTGGGAGAAGCGGATCGTCCGCTGTTGTGATGTTCATGACAGAAGAATCGATCGTCATGAATTTTCCATTCCGTGATGTGCGGTTGAAGATCTCCGCGTAAAATCGCGGACTCGGACTGTTGATCGAGTCGCAGCATGGCATGCGGAACGCGACAGCACGGTTCCCCGGGATCCCATCCAAAAGCTCAACCCCTTTATGAACGGTGTTCGCGGCCGTCTCGAAATCATTCTTTGCTAGCAACGGACACGGGTGCGTGAGCGTATGCACTTCGAGCGAGAGCCCCTCCTCCAGCCAACTTTGAAACTGGGGATGATCCGGGTCGAACGTATTGCAATAGATGCTAACCGGCGCGCGCCCATCGATCTCTTTCAATCGGTTCAGGATCGGGCGCAAATACGCCTCATACTTCTGAGGCTCGCGAAGATCATCAATCGCGAGCACCACGACAGCTTCCACACCGGGTTCCCCCACCCATTGCGGCGTCGCGAGTTTTGGAAAACGCAAATCCACATAAAATGGATCGTTCGCATCCAGGTAAGTCAACCGGTTGGCTGCGGATGCTCCAGTCACCCGAATGGCGCCAGTCGAAAACACGAGAGATATAAGCAGAAATCGAATTCCGAGAGATTTAGAGGCCATAGTGACTTAAAAGTAGCTACAGAAAAATGAGCTTAGCCAGGCAAAAAGGTGGATTCGCAATGCCTTTGAGTTTTCTTCGGGAGGGTGAGACTCCAGTCGAACCCTGGATTCCAGAAAGAATGGGCTGATTAGCCGAAAAGAACGAAAAAAGGCGAAAGAATTCAAACCGCAACGCCGCCCTACCCGGCTCTGGATTCCAGGATTCGGCGGGAGCCTCACCCTCCCAGTATTGGCTCCAACCGGCTGAAGTCGGAACTCCATACCTGGCAACAATGAGAATTGCCGTCGGCGCGACTCCCGACTTGTCATTGAGGACAGTCTCTGGATGAATGGGAGCGTAATTTGAAAACACTTACTGTTTGAATTTGAAATGCTTGCAAGATTATTGATTTCGACCGCCGCGACCGCAGTTTTGTTGGCGAACAACATTCAATCCCAGCCGACTCCAGCGCCCAATCCTGGTGCTGTAATCGAGGCCTTCCATCTGTACGATATTCATCGAAGACAGCGTTCATTGGACGATTATTCGGGCAAGAAAGCATTTGCAATTGTCTTTGTCGGCACGGAATGCCCGTTGGCAAATCTGTATCTTCCCCGACTCGCGAAGTTGCACGAAGAATTCGGCGAAAAGGAAATCCAGTTCCTCGCCATTAACTCGAATCCGCAAGACAGTTTTGTGCGGTTTTCCGCTCACGCGCAGGAGCGTGAAGTCCCGTTTCCTGTACTTAAGGATTTCGACCAGAAAATCGCAAAATCTCTGGGAGCGAGCCGAACTCCAGAAGTCTTTCTTTTGGATTCCAACCGGACCATCCGGTACCACGGACGGATCGATGATCAATACACGGTGACGCATCGCCGGGTGCAAGCGGGCCGTGAAGATTTGAGAATTGCCATTGAGGAGCTTCTAGATTCGAAACCCGTGACCGTCGCGGAAACAACGGCAACCGGTTGTTTGATTCGCTTCACGGAAAGCCCTCGAATCGTGAACAAAGTAACCTACTCAAGCGACATCGCTGAAATCCTCCAACGACGGTGCCAGGAGTGCCATCGTCCAGGGCAAGTTGCCCCTTTTTCACTTCTCACTTATGAAAAAGCGCGCGGCTGGGCTGAGACCATTCACGAAGTCGTGCTGGAGCAAAGAATGCCACCGTGGCATGCGGATTCGGATTTCGGAGCTTTTTCCAATGAGCGGCGCCTCACACATCAAGAGCGGGAGACGCTGCTCGCCTGGATCGAGCAAGGTTGTCCCGAGGGTGACAAATCAGAGATTCCGCCTGCAAAGGAATTTCCGGTGAGCTGGACGATCGGCACACCCGATCGCATCATACAAATGCCCATCACCGAAACCGTTCCGGCGGACGGAGTGGTGCCCTACAGATACTACGATGTCGATCCAGGATTCACAGAAGACGTATGGATCCAGTCCGCGGAAGCGATGCCGGGAAACCGAAAAGTGGTCCATCACGTCATCGCGTATATTGTGGAACCTGGCAAAAAGATTTTCACCAAGGAGGGAGAAGCAGCGATTTTGGTGGGTTGGGCGCCGGGCGATATGCCTGCCATTTTCCCGAATGGAGTGGCGCGCCGCATTGCAGCCGGATCAAAGCTCCGATTCGAAGTCCACTACACGCCGAATGGAAAAGAAACAACCGACCGCTCACAGATCGGAATTATTTTCGCAAAAGAAGAGCCAAAACGCGAAGTCCATACCAATATTCTTTGGAACCGGCAGATTCAGATCCCTCCCAACACAGCAAGCCACAGTGAAAAGGCAAGCTACACCTTCCCAGCCGATGCACAGATTCTATCGTTTATGCCCCATATGCACTGGCGGGGACTTCGGGCTCACTATTCTGTCAAATACCCGGATGGCCGAAAGGAACGGATTCTGTCGGTTCCGGACTACGATTTCAATTGGCAGAGCGTTTATCGGTTCGCCAAACCATTTCCTGTCTCGCAGGGGTCAACGGTTAGTGTTGTTGGTTACTGGGATAATTCCTCCGACAACCCCGCAAACCCCGATCCAAGTCGAACCGTTCCTTGGGGAGAACAGACTTGGGACGAGATGTTGAACGGGTGGGTTGAGTTCGTGTTCGACCACGAAGACCAGGCGAAGCAGCGCGAAGTTGCCAAGGTCGAGTAGTCCCCGCCGGCATAAAAAAGCGGATATGAAAATCATATCCGCTTCAAAAATTCGAGGAGCCGGTGGGATCTACTTGAGTTGTCCCAGGGTCTCCTTGATTTTTTCGAAATTGGGGAGCTGCTTAGGATCTTCGTTCGATTCCGCGTATCGGATGACGCCTTGCTTGTCGATGACAAAAGCGGACCGCTTGGGCACTCCGCCCATGCCGAGGTTTAACTGCGGCAGGAAACTGTCGTAGGCGACTCCATAACTCTGAGTCACTTTGTGTTCGTAATCACTCAGGAGCGGCACCGTGATATTCTCTTTTTTCGCCCATGCTTCCTGCGAGAACGGATTGTCACCGCTGATACCCCATACCTCGGCATCTAAGCTCGTGTAAGTGCCCAATCCCTGGCTGACGTCGCAGAATTCCTGCGTGCATACTCCGGTGAAAGACATCGGGTAGAACAGCAACACCGTGTTCTTTTTTCCAGCGTTATCGCTGAGTTTCAGTTTCTTGGGGCCGTCTGAAGTCTTGGTGGTTAGTTCAAAATCGGGGGCTTTATCGCCAACATTCAATGCCATAATTCAAATCTCAATTCTCGGATTAATGGTTAGGAGTTCGGTTCGAGTTCTCTCTCGATCGAGCGAGTGGGGTTTATAAGCCAAACCCCCTATTATGTCAAATTCCCATTCCCCGCAGTTTTACGCCACGAACCGGATACGAAATCGGCTCCTGGTCTTCGGGAAAGAGGGGCACAGCAAGAAGCCGGAAAATGGAAATCTTATTCGCCGTAGTCATTCCAAGATTCGATCAACTTCGGCCCGCCCCGCTCCGCGCGTCAAACCGTTACCCGCAAGAGCGGCAGGCAGAAAAAGAGCATCGCGGCTAAAGCTCTCAACGTTTCGTGCCGATTACATTACCAAGAAGTTACAGAGCGCATGATCGCTGCATACAAAGACTATTACAAGATCCTCGGGCTGGCTCGCAACGCAGACCAAGATGAGGTTCGAGTCGCATACCGCAAACTCGCAAGGCGGTTTCATCCGGATGTTGCCGACAACAAAGAGGCTGGCGAGGAGATTTTCAAAGAGATTAACGAAGCCTACGAAATCCTGAGCCACCCGGAAAAGCGCAAGAAATACTGCCGATCTGGGAATCCCAAACACAGCAATCAAGAGTTCGACACCTATACGAACCGGAGCGCCAATAATCGAGGCTCAAACCAGCCACAAACGAAGAAAGAAAAAGCACCGAGTTCACACGCAAAGGGATACAATTTCGAAGACTACGCAGGGGGTTTCTTCGACACCTACGACAACCAATCCGGGTCCAGTTTCCGCCATAGAGAACCCAATCGTCGATCTCGCGGTTTCAACACTTATGAAGCCTACGCCCAGCCAGGGCACGATATTGAATTGGACGTGACCATAAGTTTAAGAGAAGTCGTGATTGGAGTGGATCGCCCGATCTCGGTGACACACACCGACCCACTGACTGGTGAATTGTCCTGCAGTCAGATTCACCTGCGAGTCAATCCGGGCCTTCAGGAAGGCCAGATCATTTGCCTTTCAGGGAAAGGCAACGCGAGTGTCGGTGGAGGCAGACGGGGAGACCTCATCCTGCGGGTTCGTTTCGCCAGGAATACAGAGTTTCGGGTTCGCGGCCTGGATCTATTTCGGGAGTTGCAGATTGGTCCATGGGCGGCGCTCTTTGGTGGGAACGCAAAAGTTCGCACGGTAACAGGTTCGGTTTCATTGAGGATTCCTCCTCGGATTCGCGATGGGCAATCACTTCGCGTTCGAGGGAGGGGGCTTGTGGGCGATCAAGGGCGCTCCGGTGATCTGTACGTTCGCATCTCACACCGATTCCGTCTCGAACCCGTCGCAAAGACCCTTTCACTGATCCGCCGGAAGATGGTGAAAGCTCATTAGGAGGTCTGCCACTCCACCAATCTCGAGACTTCAGCCTGAGCGGATGAACGATGAGTTGACTCGGACGGTGCGCGCCCTTGGGCTCGAACACTACAAGCGCCATATCTTCCTCTGTGCGGACCAAACCGAGCCTAAGTGCTGCTCACACGAAACGGGACTTGCTTCCTGGAACTACCTGAAAACAAGGCTGAAAGAATTAAACCTTTCAGGCCCCTTCCCTCTTGTTTACAGGAGCAAAGTGAACTGCCTGCGAGTTTGCAGGCAAGGCCCCATCGCGGTCGTGTATCCGGAGGCGGTCTGGTACGTGGGTTGCACGGAGCCGGTTTTGGAACGGATAATCCAGGAACATTTGATTAATGGGAATGTCGTAACGGAACATGTCCTGGCGTCAAACTCGCAATTCCGCTCCCAATCCGCTTAGCCTCGCGCGCTTGATTCACGCCTGCGCCTCACGTTTCCAGTCTGATTTTCCTTTGACTCAATCTGATCGGGACCGTACTAATGAGTCTTCCATTATGAATAACCTCGCCATGAAAAAACGATTTCAGTCTTCCCTTTGGATTCTCATCTGTTTCGTCCTCATTAATCTGGCGACAGCCGCCATAACTCGCGGGGCCGAACCAGGCGGTGGCAAGCTCCGAATAATCTGCTTCGGCGCGCATCCCGACGACTGCGAGATTCAGGCAAGCGGGGTGGCCGCAATGTGGGCCGCAAAAGGGCATCACGTGAAATTTGTCTCGGTTACAAACGGAGATATCGGTCACTGGCGAGAAGCGGGCGGACCACTGGCGCTCCGTCGAAAAGCAGAGGTCGAAGAAGCGGCAAGGATTCTCGGAATCACAACCGAGGTCCTGGATATTCATGACGGCGAACTGACACCGTCTCTGGAATACCGCCGTATGATCACCCGTTTGATCCGTGTATGGGACGCCGATATTGTCATGGGACCGCGCCCCAATGACTACCACCCGGACCATCGCTACACAGGCGTGCTGGTTCAAGACGCGGCGTACATGGTCACCGTTCCGTTCTTTTGCCCCGATACCCCGCCTCTCAAAAAGAATCCCGCTTTTTTCTATTATCCCGATCGATTTCAAAAACCGAATCCCTTCAAACCGGATGTGATTGTCTCGATTGATTCAGTTACCGAAAAGAAACTGGATGCCCTCGGTGTCATCGTCTCTCAGTTCTACGAGGGCGGCGCGAATGGCTCGGCGGAACTTTTATCCGACGATCCAGCCAAACAGCGGCAGCGGCACAGGCAGGTCAGGGACAACTTCAGCGGGCGATTCCAATCGATTGCAAACCGGTTTCGCGGCGAATTGGAAGAGTGGTACGGCAAAGAAGCCGCTGCTCGCGTCAAGCACGCCGAGGGTTTTGAAATCTGCGAGTACGGAATTCAGCCCAACAAGCAGGAATTAAAACGCTTGTTCCCATTCTTCGGGGAATAGTGCCTTGCCCGGCTTCTGGAACGATCATCGCGATTCTTCGAGCTCCGAAAGAATTTGGCATAGAGCCGAAAGACGAGGAGTTGGAATGGCCATAGCTTGGGCGCGTTCGAGCGGCTTTAGGAACATACTTTCCAGCTCAATCTCTTCTCCTCGCTCGAAATCGATCAAGCTGGATGCCTTGTACGATCCCATTGCAAGTGTGCGGGTGATCAGCGTATCGACAAGACTGAAGGAAATCGGGAAACCGTATCCGCGACCTGATGCAACAATCTCGCCCATCAACTCGCGCGCCAGATTCAACCACTTGGGGTCGGCCAAGAGCTGATCCGCCGAAAGTGTGGAGCCGCGCTGCCAATCGGATGGAAGGTGCCCAGACATTAACGCGTCAATCCCTGCGACTCCGGCAACGCCCAATCCATTGAAGGGAATGTTCCAGGCGAGCTTCTCCCAATGTGCCTGATCCAGATTGGCAGTTACCTGACATGAAATCCCTCCCGTCTCAAACAGCTTCGCCATCTCGTAAGTGCGCGGACGGAGTTCGCCTTGGAATTCTCCGAGAACCACTTCTCCGTATCCAAGGTGGAGAACAACCCCCGGTTCAACGCGGTTCAGACATACGAAACAGAGTCCACCCAGAATCATGTCGCTGCTAACAATCGACGAGAGAGCCTCTTCATTCCCCAGTCCGTTCTGCAAAGTTACCACGATTGTGTTTCGCCCAACGAGCGGTACGAGCAGCGTCGAAAAATGAATGTTCGCAGTCGTCTTGAGACCGATAAACACGACGTCGCAAATTCCAATCGACTCGGGATCACGGGCACAGCGGGGTCGAACATTGAAATCACCCTTTTCGGAGCGAATAGACACTCCGTTTTTGATGACAGCTTCGTAATCCGAACGAAGCAAAAAGTGAACCTCCGCGCCGGTTTTTAGGAAGTGAGCGCCGTAGTAACAGCCCAAAGCTCCACAACCAACGACCGCGATTTTCATTCCGAGGTATGGAAACAAAAAAGGCACTCTGATTCAATTCAGAGTGCCTTTAAAAAAAAGGGGTCTTCTGGAAGTCGAGTGGGTAGTTTTGAGGTCCGAATGTGCGTTTGAGGCTTGATAGGCGGTCAT
>JAQBVM010000161.1 GCA_027623095.1 Verrucomicrobiota bacterium | reverse complement strand
TAAATGCCCCCTCCAGGCACCCTCCTTCGGAATTTTTTTCACCCCGCCGCTTAGGCGAGGATTTGGGTTATCAAATCCAACTTTACATCCGGCGAGCGGATATGTAAGGCTGCGGTCTTGTATGAACTTTTTTAGGTTGATCGCTTTTGTCGGTTTGAGCCTGGTGCTGGCGGGGTGTTCCACGACCGTCACAAACTTGACACCCAGCCGGCAGGAGAGGGCCGCTTCGGGATTGTATCCCTTCGAAGTCGTCTTTGATAGCAATCAGCAGAGCATGCGGAAGGAAACCCTTAAACCGTCGGTTCTTGTCGGATCGGAGTCATTTCCCATGAAACGAGCGCCAATGTTGAAAAACCGATGGGAAACGCTCGTTCCCGTGCCCGCGGATAAAGCGATAGTGAATTACCGTTACAAGTTCGACTTCGACTACAATAGCGTCCCGCAGCGGCGGTCGAGCAGCGTTCTATCGTCCTCTTACCAGCTTCAAATCGTGGACACTTTAGGCAACGGGAACTAATTCTGGTTTACACTGGCAGCCAGCTCGTTCTCGAGCCCGACGATCTCTTCGATTTGCGTTAAGAACCAACGATCAATTCCGGATAATCCCGAGATTTCTGCAACGGTGAAACCCGCCCGAAACGCGTGTCTGATGAAGAAAACTCGCTCCGCATTCGGGATACTCAGCTTTCGAACAATCAGGTCTCGCGGAAAGATGCCCCGATCATCGTAAAGATCGACACCAATTCTCCATGCCTTGCCGTCTCCTCCGAGTCCGCTGCGGCCAATTTCGAGAGATCGAAGGCATTTTTGAAGAGATTCCTTAAAAGTGCGCCCGATGGCCATTGCTTCCCCGACCGACTTCATTTGGGTGTTTAGCGTCGGGTCGGCTTGCGGGAATTTCTCGAAAGCGAATCTCGGGATCTTTGTGACAACGTAATCAATTGTCGGTTCGAAACTCGCGGGTGTCTCGCGCGTGATATCGTTTTTGATCTCGTCGAGAAGGTAACCGACCGCTAGTTTCGCCGCAATTTTTGCGATCGGAAACCCTGTCGCCTTTGAAGCGAGCGCGGACGACCTGGAGACTCTTGGGTTCATCTCGATGATGACCATCCGACCGGTGTTTGGGCACGCCCCAAATTGAATATTGGAACCTCCGGTTTCGACACCGACCGCCCGGATCACCGCGAATGAGGCGTTCCGCATGATTTGGAACTCTTTATCGGTGAGCGTTTGGATGGGCGCCACGGTGATCGAGTCACCGGTATGAACACCCATCGGGTCAAAGTTCTCAATCGAACAAATGATCACGCAGTTGTCGGCTCGGTCGCGCATCACTTCCATTTCGTACTCTTTCCATCCGAGCAGAGATTCTTCGATTAGGATTTCCGAAGTCGGCGACAACTCGAGGCCTCGTTTAGCCAGATCGTCGAACTCTTCCCGATTGTACGCCGTTCCTCCGCCGGTCCCTCCCAATGTGTAGCCCGGACGGATGATCAGGGGAAATTTTCCAATTCTCTCGGCGACCGCGCGCGCTTCGTCCAATGTGTGAGCAGTTCCGCTGATGGGCACGTCCAGGCCGATCGAGATCATCAGATCTTTGAAAATCTGACGGTCCTCGCCTTTTTCGATAGCCTCGGCATTCGCGCCGATCATTTCGACGTGGAATCGGTCCAGTGCTCCGTTTCGAAATAAGGACATGGCAGTATTCAGCGCCGTCTGTCCTCCGAGAGTGGGAAGCAATACCAGTTTGCCCGTGGCACCGAGACGCTTCATTTCCGCGACTTCTCGGGCGAGAATCTTCTCAACGCACTCAGGCGTGATAGGCTCGATGTAGGTCCGGTCCGCGAATTCGGGGTCGGTCATGATCGTTGCGGGATTCGAGTTTACAAGAATCACGCGATACCCCTCTTCCTTGAGGGCTTTGCAGGCCTGCGTTCCTGAATAATCGAACTCGCACGCCTGGCCAATAATTATAGGGCCCGCGCCAATGATTAAGACGGAATGGATGTCCGTTCGCTTTGGCATAAAATCGGGTGACTTAAGTCGATCCCGCTCCGATTGTCAGTTTTTTTCTGATCAAGGTTAAGGCTCTTCTTGCCACGCGCGTTTCGCGTGCTAATCTTCGGGTTGGCTTGGAAACCTAAAGTATGCTCACAAGTGTTGAAGGTATTTACGTCGATGGCGTGATCAGACTCACCGAACAGCCGGCCCAAGTGTCGCCAGGTGCGCACGCGATTGTGACGTTTCTTCCAAATAACGGCGTTGACTTGCGCGCGCACGGGATCAGTGTGGCAGAGGCCTCTGAATTGCGCCGTCGTTTGACAGCATTCTCAGAAGATTGGGATAGTCCGGAAATGTCCGCTTACGACGATTACGCTGGTGCCAAGAGCTGCCAATAAGCGCGGGGATGTCGTCTTGGTGCTTTTCCCTAACTCGGACTTGCGCACAGCCAAGACCCGTCCGGCTCTTGTCGTCCAGGCGGATCAACTGGAAACGGATCTCCAGCAGGTCGTCGTAGCCATGATTTCCAGCCGGATGTTTCGAGCCAATCATCCCAGCCGCGTCGCGATCCAGTTGGACTCTCCTGCCGGCAGACAGTCCGGGTTGCTGAGTGATTCGGTGGTAATGACGGACAATCTCGCCACCGTCCTGGAATCTGCAATCAGGGACGGGATTGGGAATGTGCCGATGACTCGGATTGATCAAGCTCTGAAAGTTACCCTTGCGCTGAACGACTGACACAAGTTCAGCGGAAAAGGGTAAGTAGAGTGATGAGGTGCTATATGACGGCTTTCTTATTGGCTCCGGAATCGAGGCGGACCATTGGGCTCGACTTTGATTGGCGCCTGGCTGTAATCTCCGGAATCGAATCCTATTGAAGAATTGATTTCATGAGTGGAACAACAATGCGGGCGGTGGGAGTGATTCCGGACAAGCGCGAAGTCCGCATGGTGGAACACGCGGTGCCTCAGATTACGGGCCCCTACGACGTTAAGATTCGCACGTTGGATGTTGGGATTTGCGGCACCGACAAAGAGATTTGCACATTCGTGTATGGGTCGCCTCCGGAAGGTTCCGACTATTTGGTGCTTGGACACGAGTCGCTGGGCGAGGTCGTTGAGGTCGGGGCAGGGGTCTCGGTTTACAAGCCGGGAGATCTAGTGGTCCCCTCTGTCAGGCGCCCTTGTCCGCACGCACACTGCCGTCCGTGCAGTGCTGACTTGCAAGATTTTTGTTCGACCGGTGATTTTACCGAACGCGGCATCAAAATGACGCACGGGTATATGACCGAGTTTTATGTGGAAATGGAGAAATACCTGACGTTTGTTCCCACTGAGCTTCGAGAAGTGGCGGTATTGGTGGAGCCGTTGACGGTTGCGGAAAAGGCATTTGCTCAAGTTTGGAAGATTCAAGATAGGCTGCCGTGGGTTGTTTCCGAGGATCCGATTAAGAGTCCTGGGGCCGGTCTCCGAGCCGTTGTCCTGGGCGCGGGACCCGTTGGTATTCTCGGAGCGATGGCGCTCATGGCAAATGGGTTTGAAGTCTATGTCTATTCGAGGTCGGAAGCTCCGAACATCAAATCGGAGTTAATCGAGGCGATTGGCGCAAAGTATATCTCATCGAAGACTGAGACTGTCGAACAATTGGCTGAGCGCGTCGGAAACATCGATCTCGTTTATGAAGCGCTCGGCGTTTCGAGCGTCTCATTCGATGTGCTCAAAGTTCTTGGAACGAACGGCGTGTTTGTTTTTACCGGTATCCCTGCGCCGAGACCTGCTATCGGCGTTGAAACCGACCTTCTCATGCGGAATATTGTTTTGAAAAACCAGGTTGTCGTTGGAACGGTCAACGCGGATCGCGCAGCTTTCCAGGCCGCCATTCGCGACTTGGGCACTTTTATTGGTCGGTGGCCAAACGAGCTCCGGGCTCTGATTACGGGCCGGTTCTCGATCAATTCCTATAAGGAACTGTTGCTCGGAGAACGAAGCGGCATCAAGAATGTGATCGCGCTCGACTAGCTCTACATTTGTCCCCGCGTCACACCAAGCTGATTTAGCAGCTTCAACTCTTTCCAGAGACGTGTTCCTGTGATCTGACCGTGAATTAGACTTCGATAACTATCGATAGTCCGCTCGACTATTGAGGGTTCTTCGTTCAGAAACTCGATCCGGAAATGGCGGGCGCCGAGGGCGATCAGTTGAGTTATGTGCTCGGCCCCAGTTTGGGCAAGCGCACTAAACACCGTGTTTCGGCAACCGGCATCAGCCCGGACGGGATGTTCCAGCCCGACCCTGTCTTTCAACTTAACGTCGCGTGTGTCACAGGGCCGGCCGCAATTCCGATAATCCGTTCCATTGGAGAGAAACGCGCAGAATACACAGTGCTCCATGTGAAACATCGGCATGTGCTGGTGGATTGAAATCTCGAACCATCCTCGTGGAGCGGCTTTCAAGAGGTTGCCAAGCTGGGAGGCGTTTAGATCGTAAGAGGCGGTTAGTCTTTCAAGATGAAACTGGGTTTTGAAACATTCCGCGCTGAGACTGTTGGTGATGTTGAGTGAAAAATCGCCCACACAGCGTGAATCTTTGAAGTTGGTGAGATGATCGTAATTTCGCACCAAGTATCCGTCCGCTTCCGAAGACCGAACCTGCTTTAAAATCCAGTCGTCTCCCGGCTTAAAAATGCGGGGCGGGGCAACAAATATCGCCGGTCTGACTGAATCGCCGTTCTCGGATCGAGGACTTTTCCAGTTCCGAACAATTTGCACTGCCTCTCGGTACGCTTTTGGATTCTCAAATTCGCAGTAGAGGATCTTGATTTCGCGGCGAAGTGCAGCCTGAAGCTGGGGCATGGTCCGGACTAAGACGATTAGTTCGATCGAGTGTGGCGAGAAAGAGGCTGCATCCGCGACCTTTATGCCAGATTCCCGGAGGTCGGAAACGATTGTTGCCCTCGGATTCACAGTCCATTTGGTTGGAAAAACCTTGAGGGCCTCGAGTTTTTGAACCGCATCCCGACGCATTCGATTGAGTTCGCCAACCGGCAGGATCACGCCGCCCTCAGTCTGATTATCGAGTGTGCCGAGTTTAAACGGGGTACCTCCTAATCTCCCAAGTTGTTCCTCGAGCAAGCCGTTGGACAAAGGGCATTTGTTCGCCAGCTCCAAAGTGATTATCGAGTTCACGCTGACTTCGTGGCCTTGGTCGTCGCGAGCGATTAAAACCAGAGGTTCGCCAACCTTGCCGAAAACCGCGAAATGGATCGGCCGCCGGAAATGGGGTTGATCGCCTGAAAAGGTCTGGCGGATTCGTCGGTCCAGCGCTGGATCGCTCGTTTTCCAAACACGATCACGAACGTGAACCCGGTCGAGAGCAATTTGTCCGCGACCGAATCGTAACTCGACACCGCTGTTCTTTGCCGCGACCGAATAGACTCGGCCTCCTTCCTCGTCTCCTCCTGGATTCCCCGAGTCGAACACGATGCCATCTCCCGGTTTGATGGAACATTCCGCGGCAAGAATCACACCCTCTTTCAACACGGCTGTAACTTCGCCCAGATACGCGCCTCGTTTCTTCCCAAATCGAGCGTGAACGAGGCGCTGGTTGTCGATGCCGTAAAGCCACCCGCTGTAGAGGCCTCTCGAAAAGGCCATTTCCATCTCGTATTGATTCTCAAGCTGGAGAGAATCCTTGGGTAATTTCCGGTCCTGAGATTCCGATCGGCAAGCCAGACGATCCAGTTCTTGTCTATAAATCCGCGTGACATTCGCCACGTACTCAGGGGTTTTGAGGCGGCCTTCGATCTTGATCGAAGCGACTCCAGTGCGGATCAAGTCTGGCAATCCGTCCAAGCCGGCCAAGTCTTGGGGGCTCAAAAGATAACGGCGGTCACCCATCGAGACGGTTTTTCCGTCGGCAACTAGGTCGTAAGGCATCCGGCACGCCTGTGCGCATTCTCCACGATTCGCGGATCTTCCACCCAACGCCTCGCTCGTCAGGCATTGGCCGGAATAGGCGACGCAGAGAGCTCCGTGAACGAACACTTCCAGCGGAATCGTAGGCGCTTGAGCCGGCGCGCATTGCCGGAGCGAGGTTTGAATTTTCTCGATCTCGGATATTGAGCATTCGCGGGCCAGAACGACGAGACTGCATCCGATCGATTCAGCGAAAGAGGCGCCGGCCGCGCTCGTCACAGTCATCTGCGTGGAAGCGTGAATCGGGAAATCTGGGGAAATGCTCCGAATCAGGCGGCAGATTCCGACATCTTGAACAATTACGGCATCGGCTCCCGCATTGATGATGGCGCGCAACTGTTTTTCCGCGTCCTCCAGTTCGTTCTCGAAAACGAGCGTATTCAAGGTCACATATGCCTTAACTCCGCGCCGCCCCAAAAACTCCATCAACTTCGGCAGATCAGTTTCAGTGAAATTCTTTGCCCGCATTCGGGCATTGAATCGGCTCAGGCCGAAGTAAATGGCATCCGCCCCGTTTTCGACAGCCGCGCGGACACAATCCCAATCGCCCGCCGGGGCGAGGAGTTCAGGGAGTTCGAAGCGCTGCTGATCGGCCAGATTGGCGAAATTGGATGTATTGGGCGATTTCAAATTTTAAATTGGCGGAGAGGGTATCGCCAACCAGCCGCAATTCAATGCTCAAGTCACGGCGAGGGGGAGGGCGCGTCTCTGAATGAGGACAAACCTACCCTCCGCAGTTCCGCCTGGCAGGACTCGGCGACCCTTGCTTCTCTCGGTGGGGCGACACTCTGTTGAGCCCTTAATAGCTCTCCAGGGATCACCGGCCATCGCGCTCCTCTCTCAATCCGATGAAATAGAAGCAGTCGTTCAGGCGTGTCCTCATTCAGAGCGAATTTATTGCGAACGCGAGTTTGACTCCGCGATTGGAGTTTGGTTGCTTTAGCGGATTGTTTTTCAGTGAGCACGCAAAAGCACCATTTGGATCAATTGCGGATCGACCGGAGCACGGGCGAGCACCGATCATCCGGAGCGCTGCTGGTGTGGGGGGGAGGCATTGTGTTGGTCATCGCTGCCGTTGTTGTGGCGATTTTTCTTGCGCGTCCGAGGGCGGTAGCCGTCACGACGGCGGTCGCTCGAGAATCGGTTTCGGGTGAACGTTCCACCGTTTTGAATGCGTCGGGGTACGTGACGGCACGCCGGGAGGCAACGGTTTCCTCGAAGGTCACCGGGAAAGTTGTGGAAATTTTGATCGAGGAGGGGATGGCGGTGAAAGAGGGGCAGATCCTCGCGCGATTGGATTCCGCAAACGTCACGGCGAACTTCCGGCTTGCGGAAGCCCAGCTGGCGGCGTCGAAGGCGGTTCTCTCCGAAAGCCGCATCCGATCGGCGGAGGCGCAGCTCAACTGGAACCGAATTGCCGCGCTGGTGAAGGACCGAATTGCCAGCCAGGCGGATTTTGATCAAGCTGACGCGGAACTCAAAGCGCTTGAAGCGAGACTGGAGCGCGAGACAATCGAAGTGTCGGTTGCGGAGCGGCAGGTCGCGCTCTGGCAGCAGCAATTGGACGACAACGTGATTATGGCGCCGTTTGCCGGCGTGGTGGTTTCGAAGAATGCGCAGCCCGGCGAAATGATTTCTCCGATCTCGGCCGGGGGCGGGTTCACGCGCACGGGGATTTGCACGATCGTTGATATGGAATCCCTCGAAATCGAGGTCGATGTCAGCGAAAGTTATATCAACCGCGTGACGGCGGGGCAGTCCGTTGTTGCGGTGCTGGATGCTTACCCGGACTGGCGCATTCCCTCCCGTGTTATAGCCATTATTCCGACTGCTGACCGCCAGAAAGCCACGGTAAAAGTCCGTGTCGGTTTTGAGGCGTTGGATTCCCGGATTCTGCCGCAGATGGGCGTGAAAGTTTCGTTTCAGGATTCGGCCGCGGCGGGGTCGGTGCGCCGGAAGGTCGTCATTCCCACCGCCGCGGTTCGGCAGGTCGATGGGCGTGATGTGGTCATGACTGTGAAAGATCGGCGGGCTGAAAGGAGGGCGGTAACGTTGGGGGATTCCAGTGTTGATGAAGTGGAAGTTTTGGCTGGATTGTCCGCGGGTGAGGCGGTAATCCTTCGCCCGCCAGCGGAGTTGAAGGATGGCGGACCTGTAAAGGAAACGGAACGATGAGCGAGAACAGCGAAATCTTGGTGCATGTCAAGGATGTGGAGAAGGTGTTCCGGCGCGGGAGCGAGGAAATTCATGTGCTGGCCGGATTGGACCTGGAGGTTCCCATCGGCGAGTTTCTCGCTTTGATGGGACCGTCCGGATCGGGGAAGACCACCCTCCTAAATCTGATCGGCGGGCTGGATCGGCCCACGCGCGGAAGCGTCGTGATTCAGGGGGAACGCATCGATCAGCTTTCAGACCGCCGCCTCGCGGGCTGGCGGGCGCGGCATGTTGGATTGGTATTTCAGCTTTACAATCTGCTCCCTGTATTGACGGCGGAACGAAACGTGGATTTGCCGCTGCTTCTGACGAATCTCTCGAAGGCAGATCGGCGCAAGCATGTGGAGACCGCGCTTTCGGTAGTCGGGCTTTCGCACCGCGCGAAGCATTTCCCAAGGCAGCTTTCCGGTGGAGAACAGCAGCGCGTGGGCATCGCGCGCGCAATTGTCACCGATCCAACCCTTCTTCTGTGTGATGAACCAACGGGGGACCTGGATCGAAAAGCCGGCGACGAAATTCTGGACTTGCTTCAAGCCTTGAACCGTGAGCACGGCAAGACCATTGTGATGGTCACACACGATCCTCACGCATCCGCGCGTGCCACTCGAACGGTGCATCTTACGAAGGGACAATTGAGCTCCGAGGCGATCGCATGAAATTCCTGTATTTGGTTGGCTGCAATCTGCGCCGGAAGAAACTGCGCACCATCTTGACGCTTCTTTCGATCTTGATCGCGTTCCTGCTCTACGGGTTTTTATGCGCCGTCAAGGAAGCGTTGAACGCCGGAGTCAGCATTGCGGGGGCGGACCGCCTGGTGGTGCGCCACAAGGTCTCGCTAATTCAGTTGCTGCCGGTCAGCTACAAAGATCGCATCGCTCTGATTCCAGGCGTGGACGCGGTGGAGCATCAGACCTGGTTCGGCGGAATTTATCAGGACCCCAAGAATTTCTTCGCCCAGATGCCGGTTGAACCGGAGCCGTTCCTTGACATGTTTCCGGAATTCGTCATCAGCGCTGAGGCAAAGGAAAGGTGGTTGAAAACCAGAACCGGCGCGATTGTGGGTCGAAAACTCGCCGAACGATTTAAGTGGAAAGTCGGGGATCGTGTTCCGATTCAAGCGACCATTTGGACGCAAAAGGGCGGAGAAACTACCTGGGAATTTGATATTGTAGGCATCTATGACGCGGGCAAGAAGGGTGTGGACACCACGCAGATGTTCTTCCGATACGACTATTTTGACGAGGCTCGCGCTTTTGGCGAGGGGCAGGTGGGTTGGTATGGCGTGCGGGTGAAGGATCCCGCCCGCGCGGCGGAGGTGGCTCGAAAAATCGACGAGGAATTTGCCAATTCACCCGCCGAAACAAAGGCGGAGCCGGAGGGCGCTTTTGTGCAGGCCTTTGCGAAGCAGGTTGGCGATATCGGGACCATCATGGTGTACATTCTCAGCGCAGTGTTCTTTACGATCCTTCTCGTTGCGGGCAACACCATGGCGCAGGCGGTTCGAGAACGCACGGAGGAGCTGGGAGTTCTGAAGGCAATCGGCTTTACGAACGCTCAAGTGTTGAGTTTCGTGCTGGCGGAATCATGTTTCATTTCCGGAATTGGAGGCCTGAGCGGACTCGGATTCGCATGGCTCCTGATCGCGGCCGGAGATCCGACAAACGGCGCTCTTCCGGTCTTTTATTTTCCAACGGGCAATCTGATTGTCGGCCTGATCCTCGTTGTTGTGCTGGGTCTTGTCACCGGAATTGTTCCGGCGCTTCAAGCCATGCGCCTTCAGATCGCCGATGCGCTGAGGAGGACGTGACCATGACGAACCCATTGAATTGGTTTTCTCAGGTGGTTGCGGTGACAGGATTCAGCCTGCAAACCATCGTCAACCGCAAAGGGTCCTCGGCCGCCACTGTCATTGGGATAGCCGGTGTCGTGGCCGTTTTGGTGGGCGTACTCTCGATCGCCAAAGGATTTCGGAAAGCCATGACGGTTTCGGGATCCCCAAACACGGCGATTGTCATGCGCAGCGGCGCCGACAGTGAAATGATGAGCGGATTGTCTCGTGACGAAACGCGTGTGATTGCCGATGCGCCCGGCGTCGCCCGCGCCTCCGGAGGTCCCGCCGCTTCGGCTGAACTATTTGTCATCATTGACCTCCCGAAACGTTCCACGGGGACCGATGCCAATGTGCCGCTCCGGGGCGTTGAACCGGCGGCCTTCGACGTGCGCCGGGAATTGAAGGTTGTGGCAGGCCGCAAATTTGAGCCCGGAAAAAACGAAATCATCATCGGACAAGGCGCAGCCATAGAGTTTGCCGGCTTGGATTTAGGGAAGACCATCCGCGTGGGGCAGAACGACTGGGCGATCGTCGGGGTATTCACCGCAAATGGCGGCATTTCCGAATCGGAGATTTGGACCGATGCCGCTGTGCTGCAGCCGGCCTATCGCCGGGGTGATACATATCAGTCGGTGTATGCGCGCTTAACGTCGCCCGAAGCGTTTGACGCTTTCAAAAACGCCTTGACAACCGATCCCCGGCTCAATGTGAAAGTGTTGCGCCAAGCGGACTATTATGCCGATCAATCGACGCTTGTTTATAATTTGATCACCGGTTTGGGAACGCTCGTCGCCGGGCTAATGGGCTTAGGCGCCTTGTTCGGCGCGCTCAATACAATGTACACGGCAGTGAGTTCGCGCACGCGTGAAATTGCAACCCTCCGGGCTCTCGGTTTCCGCGCGGGTCCCGTCGTGATTTCAGTCATTCTCGAATCGATTGTTCTGGCGATTTTGGGAGGCATGATTGGAAGCGTTGGTGCCTATCTCGCGTTTGACGGCTACCGGGCCGCAACGATCAATTTTCAAAGCTTCAGCCAGGTGGCTTTCGCCTTCGAAGTCGGACCGGCGTTGCTGATCCAGGGGATGGTGTATGCGGCTCTGATCGGAGTGATCGGCGGCCTCTTTCCGGCCATTCGCGCCGCGCGATTGCCGATAGCAACAGCGCTTCGGGAGCTTTAGACAGTCTCCGCCTCAGTTCGGAGTCCACGGAAGAATGGGTTCGACGGGAGTCTCACCCTCCCGTAGAAAAACGAGGAACATGCGGGCGGGACGAGCATTCATTTCACTAAACATAACTCTCGTTGGGTTTGTTTGGCTTGCTCACGGCCAGATTGCAGAAACCCAATGGAACAGAGACGGCGCGGCGCGTTGGGCCGAGATCGCGGTCCCGCCTGTGGGAAATCCGGGCTTCAAGCGGATTCCCTCCTCGCAAACTGGGATTGGCTTCACAAACACTCTTGATGCCCTTGCCAGCGCCGCTAATCGCGTCTTGGAGAATGGAAGCGGGGTCGCGCTCGGAGACTTCGACAAGGATGGCCGCTTGGATATTTTTCTGTGCAGTCTCGAGGGTCGAAGCGCGCTCTACAGGAATCTGGGAGGCTGGCGCTTTGAACAGGCATCCGGCCGATTGCCTGGAATCGTTTCAAAGTTTATCTGTTCCGGAGCTGTTTTCTCGGACATCAACGGTGATTCCTGGCTGGATCTCTTGATTTCCACAATAGGTCACGGCGTGCTTTGTCTAGGCAACAGGGGTGACGGAACCTTTGAAGATGTTACGGAAAGCGCCGGTACCCGTTCCGGTTTCGCCGCCATGACAATGGCGCTGGCGGACGTTGATGGCAATGGCACGCTCGATCTGTATGTAACGAACTACCGGACTTCGGATATTCGGGACCAGGGTCGAATCGATGTTCAACGCGTCAATGGAAAAGTCATGCTGGCGCCTTCATTGAGGGACAGACTGGTTCTCACGGAAACCGGGATTCTGGAATTTGGAGAGCCGGACATTCTTTACCTGAATGACGGTCAGGGGAGATTCAAACCGGTTTCCTGGACTGAAGGAACGTTTCGCAATGAATCGGGAGATCCACTCGCCGGAGCTCCGGTTGATTGGGGGTTGAGCGCCACATTTCGGGATATCAACGGCGACGGCGCTCCGGATCTGTATGTGTGCAACGATTTTTGGACGCCGGACCGGATCTGGATCAACGATGGCAAAGGAACATTCCAGGCTATCGACCGATTCGCCATCCGGCACACTTCTGAAAACTCGATGGGAGTGGATTTCTCGGATGTCGATCGCGACGGTTTCCTGGATTTCATCGTGTTGGACATGCGGAGCCGGGATCCTGCTCTGCGAAAACGGCAAGCCTCCGCGCAAACGCAAATCACGGCTTCATTGGGCGGCTTGGGGATTCGACCGCAAATCATGAGGAACGTGCTGTTTCGCGCGCGGGGTGATGGAAGTTTCGAGGAGATCGCGGACTATTCCGGAGTTTCTGCGTCCGATTGGTCCTGGCAGCCGACGTTCGTCGATGTTGACCTGGATGGTTTCGAGGATTTGGTAATTTCCACCGGTCACTCGCGGGACGTGCAGGATCTGGACGCGACCGCGAAGATTCAGGCCCTGCAGCATGCTTGGCCAAGAGAAATGGACCGCGAAACGCAGCAGCGCGCATTTACCCGAGAGATGATGGAACATGGGAAGTTGTACCCGAATCACGAATCCCCGATTGTAACCTTCCGCAACCTGGGAAATCTCAAGTTCGAGGAAACTACGAAATCGTGGGGGACCGAAGCTCTCGGCGTGCATCAAGGCATGGCGTTTGGAGATCTCGATGGCGATGGCGACCTCGATTTCGTTGTCAATAACTTAAACGCGGAATGCGGTGTTTATCGGAACGAGAGCATCGCCCCACGGATCGCTGTGCGTTTGAACGGCCTGGCTCCAAATATCCAGGGCATCGGGGCGCGAGTGAAACTGATCGGGGGCGCTGTTCCCTCTCAGGTTCAGGAAATGGTTTGCGGCGGCAGGTATTTGTCTGGAAATGAACCGCTTTTGGTTTTTGCCGCGGGCGGCCGAAAGGAAGGCATGATCATCGAGGTGACTTGGCGAAACGGAAATGTCAGCACGATTCACAATGTTCGAGCGAATCGGATCTGCGAAGTATTTGAACTCGCGTCGAAATAAGTTTTCAGCAGATTTAGGTGGAACGTTCACGCAATGGCTGTTGGATGCTCGTTGCCACGAATTGCATTGGAACGATTTTCGGCTACAACGAAGTTGCGGTTCTGGATGAAACGATTCCAGCCGAACGGGTCGAAACGCCTGACCGACTCGACGAATGCAGACTAAGCCATTTTGCGGCAGGCTCCCCTTCGATATTGTTTGCGCTGAATCCGGATTTTGCGATAGTTGCGGGAACTCTGCGCGAAAGAAAATTGGAGATTCGCGCTGCCCTGTGAGAATGACATCAATTGAAATAATGATCACTAAACGTATGATAAAAACTCGACTCCGTCTTAAATGGCTTCAAAGAGGCCTTGTGCTGGCGGCATTGGTCGCGGCGATGGGGATAACGACGGCTCAAACAGCCGGTGGTGGCCCGCTTCCGGACATTTGGGTGAGCGGCGCTGTGCTGCACAAGTTCTGGGATAGTAGCACCGGCAACAACATCGACGCGTTGACCAGTGACCCGCGCTTTCCGGACTCCCCGAGTTTCGTAACGATCGAACCGGCGTGGGAATACGGTCCGAACGGCAGCAACGAATCGGGAAGCAATTACGGCAATCAGCTCAGTGGCTGGTTCACGCCGCCCAGTACGGGCAACTATATTTTCTTCACCAACAGCGACGATCCGTCCGATCTGTACTTGAGCACGGACGACAATCCGGCGAACAAGAAACTGATCGCGCGTGAAGCGGGTTGGTCGAATGCCCGCAACTGGGTGAGTACCGGCGGAGGAGCGAGTGTTGCCGACAACAAACGCTCGGATTTATTCTTCGACACGGAATGGCCGACTTTCAACACAATCAACCTGCAAGCGGGCCAGCGGTACTACTTGGAATCGCTCCACACGGAAGGGGGTGGCGGGGACAGCGTGGCTGCGACATTCATCATGGAGGGTGAACCCGATCCCGTGAATGGAGATGCTCCCAAATTAACGGGAGACGTGATAGGCACTTTTCTGAATCCCAATGGTGCGAGCGTCAACATCACACAGCAGCCTCGAAACGTCACCGCGCTCGAGAATCAGAGAGTGACGCTGAGCCTAAAGGCAACCGGCGCTTCCGCTTACGGCCCCAACGTGGCTTACCAATGGCAAACGGCGGCCGCGGGGACCGCCTCGTTCACAGACATCGCCGGTGAAACGTCCGATAGCTATACAACCCCGGTATTGGATCTGCCCAGCAGCGGAACTCAATATCGCGTCCAACTCGCTGTTCCAACAGTTTCGGTGACAAGTGATATCGCGACCGTTACGGTTGAGAAAGATACGGTGGCGCCAAAGATTCGAAAAGTCGTGGCCACTTCCGTGCAGGCGATAACGGTGACCTTCGACGAGTCGCTCAATGCAACATCCGCGGGAACAACCGGCAACTACAGCGTTTCGGGTGGCATCACGGTTTCCGGCGCGGTTGTCGGTGGTGATGCTGGAAACGTTGTACAACTCACGACAAGCAGTTTGACGGTCGGCGAATCGTACACGCTCACAGTGGGTGGCGTTACGGATCTATTCGCTAACGCCGTTGCAGCCGGGACGCAGTTTCCGTTCGTCGCCAGAGTTGTTACGTACGCCGACATTATCCTTTCGGATGCGCCCGTCGCGTTCTTTCGATTCGAGGAGACAACCGGCGAAGTGGCGATTAACAGCGGGACTTCCGGTATTGACGGCGCTTACTACGAAGGAAACGAGCTTGCCGCGGGCGAAGGTGGGTTTGCGTCAACACCAAAAAGCGGTTCGGGTCCGCAGCCTCCTGAATTCCTGGGATTTGACCCCAGTAATCGCTCGGCCGCATTTGCGGGCCCTACGGCGGAGCGCTGGGTGGATACTAAGAAACAGTATCTCAACAACCTTGGCGCCTTCAGCCTTGAGTATTGGGTGAAGCCTGAGAACCGCGCCACAGATCCGGCGGCTTTCGGCAACCGGATCGGCATTGTCGGGCAGAATGACGCGATTGAATACGGGTTCATCAATCCCACGACGATCCAAATCTGGACCCCCGGCGGCGGCGCGTTGAACACAACCTACTCCTTCCCGGATGGTGAATGGCACCATGTGGCAACCATCGCCAGCGGGCGGGACATCCGAAACTACTTCGATGGTGTGCTTGTTGGATCGGGCGGTGGAAGTGTCGGAGCCGGAGATTACGGAAATTCGACTTTCAACGTTCACATTGCCGGCGGAGGTGTGTACGACGCAACGGGCAACTGGTTTACCGGTGAGATTGACGAAGTGGCGATCTTCGATAAGGCAATTCCCGCGGAAAGAATCCAAGCGCACTACAAGGCTGGCAAAGAGGGCGGCGAACTGCCAGGAGGGGAACCGCCTCAATTCACCGGTGTCCGCGCGGCGGGCGGCCAGATCACGATCGAGTGGACTGGCGACGGAACACTTGAAGAAGCGTCCGCAGTCACCGGACCCTGGGCCTCCTCGGGCAACCAGAGCAGTCCGCAGACCGTGCCCGCAGGTGGTATGAAGTTCTACAGGCTACGGCAATAGGAGGCTGACTGTTTATTGTGCGCGAACCGGCCGGATGAATGTCCGGCTTGTTCTTTTTTTGGGGTAAGCAGGTTCAATCACCGCGCATGGCCATTCGTTCGGAATCAACCGCATGTCAGAATGGAACTTCGGCTGTGATTGTGCTTAGTATCCGGCAATGAATGCGTCTGACGATCGACTGAGCGGGAAATCCGAGATTCTCCGACGTATGAAGGCGCTTGGGGTCCGCGAATCGGATATCGAGGAAACGTTTGTCCGGTCCGGCGGGCATGGAGGCCAGAACGTCAATAAAACCGCGACGTGCGTTATGCTGCTGCATCGTCCAACCGGAATTCAGGTGAAGTGTCAGACGTCCCGGCACCAGGGCCGCAATCGTTCCATTGCGCGGGAACTGCTGCTCCAGAAATTGGAAACGCGCAAGAATGAGCGGCTCGCAGCAGAACGCGCGCGCATGGAAAAGATCCGGCGCCGAAAACGTCCGCGAAGCAAGAACGCCAAACAGCGAATTCTGGCCGACAAAGCGCATCAGTCCGTGAAGAAAGGATTGAGACGGAGAGTGGGGTTGGATTGACTCCTTACACGCGTTTGCGAATCGCAGTGCGAAGGGTGAATCCCAACAGGATTCCGTCTCAAAGCCCTGGGTTGCGAGGGACGAGCTACCCTGGGAACCCATTGGAAAACGGCCATCAACCCCAACGGGGTTGCGTCCTTGGGTGCATCTCCCACTGAGGACAGCCGTGGCACACGACCGTTCTTCCATAAACCTGGGTGGGGCGACACTCTGTGGAGCTGACTTTGTCTGAGCGCATGAGGAAGCAGGGCTCCACAGAGTGT
>JAQBVM010000160.1 GCA_027623095.1 Verrucomicrobiota bacterium | reverse complement strand
TGCGACGCCAACTGGAAGAATTGAAATTGTGAAATGCTCTTCTTTTCTCTGTCCGACCCCTTTATTTTCTCTGTCCGACCCCTTTAAAGCCTCAAAACCGCACAAGCGCTTGTGCCTTAAGTAAATGCCGTGGTCCGACCAAGATGGACAGGGCCAAAGGGCGTCTGCCGCAGTAACCAATGCCCCGTCAAATCCTCCGCCAGGTTTTGGAGTGCGGCAACGAAGCTTGCGCAGTTGCCGCTTTTGGATTGAAGCCAGGGTCTCCGGAGCTTTCCCGTGCGGCAGAATACACCAATGCCAAAAGCGGTGAATCGCTCTGCTCGTCACCGCAGTCCAAGACGCTGCCGCGTTCATTGGAGTTTCGTCAGATCCTCCAGCAGGGTGGGTTTTTCGTTAACGGGTACCTGCTATTGGTGCTATCGTTCCCGCGCGGAGACTCGCATCATGTCAAGGTGTTCGCGGGTACAAAACTCCGGTGCAATTTACCGGGCGAGGACTCGTGGAGATAATGGTAAAAACTGGTCTTAGCCGCCTTGTCGTTCCTCCGGTTTGGTTCAGAGGGGATTTGCGCCAAGCCAAACAGCCCTGTCTCAATCGCGTTCAGCCCGGTTTGGGGTCGGTTTATTGCAGCGGCGCGAATAAGACATCCAGATCCTTTCCTGTCAGCTTCAAATGATCCGGACGTTCTTCGTTGAGCAGTCCTTCCACGAGCTCCCGTTTGCGCGCCTGCATCGCCGCGATCTTTTCTTCGACGGTGCCGACAGTCATCAATTTGTACACAAAAACCTTTTTGTCCTGCCCGATCCGGTGGGCGCGGTCGGTGGCTTGGTTTTCCACCGCGGGATTCCACCATGGGTCGTAATGGATCACCGTGTCCGCGGCGGTGAGATTCAGTCCGGTGCCGCCGGCTTTCAGGCTGATGAGGAACAACGGCACTTCGCCGTTTTGAAACCGTTGCACCGGGGTGGACCGGTCGCGCGTGTCGCCTGTCAGCAGCACGTAGGGAATCTTCATTTTTGCAAGTTTCTCCTGGATGATTGCGAGCATGCTGGTGAACTGCGAGAAGAGCAGGATGCGCCGTCCTTCCGCAATCATTTCAGGCACCAGATCGAGCAACAGGTCCAGCTTGGCAGACTCTTTCACGCGCTGTGCGCTCGGCAGGCTGAGCAATTGAGGGTGGCAGCATATTTGCCGCAACTTGAGGAGCGCGTCGAGAATGATGATGTGCGCGCGGGAAAAGCCTTTCTTGGCGACTTCCTGTTTCACACGCTCGTGCATGGCCAGGCGCACGCTTTCGTATAGGTCGCGCTGTGCGCCCGCCAGCTCCACGTTTTGCACTATCTCGGTTTTGGGCGGCAGTTCTTTGACAACCTCATCCTTTTTCCGGCGCAGGATGAACGGCGCGACGCGCCGGGCCAGCAGCTTGCGCCGGTCGTCATTTTTTCCCTTTTCAATTGGACGCCGGAAAAGGGATTGGAACCGGATTAGATCGCCAAGGAAACCGGGCAGCAGGAAATGGAACAGCGACCAGAGTTCGCCCAGGTGGTTTTCCATCGGCGTGCCCGTGAGGCAAAGATGATGCCGCGCTTTCAAGGCGCAGGCAATCTGGGCGTATTGCGTCTTCGGGTTCTTAATGAATTGCGCCTCGTCAAGGATTACGTAATGGAATTCGTGCCCCTGCAAAACCTCCTGGTCGCGCGGCAGCAACGCATAGGATGTCACGACGAGGTCGTGTTCGGCAATGCGGCTGAAGTGCTGCTTCCGGTCCAGCCCGTGGAGGACCAGCACACGCAGATCCGGGGCGAACCGTTCCGTTTCCTGCCGCCAGTTCGTCATCAAGCTTGTGGGCGCAACCACCAGGCTGGGGCGATCCATGCGGCCGCTTTCCTTCTCGACCAGCAAATGCGCCAGTGTCTGGACGGTCTTTCCCAGGCCCATGTCGTCGGCAAGCACACCGGCCAGTTCGTACTCGCGAAGAAACTGCAGCCAGTTCAGGCCGTCCTGCTGGTAGGGACGCAGCGTTGCTCGAAGATTCGGGCTGGGCGCAACTGGCTTGATGCCGGAAAAACTTCGCAGGCGCGAAGACAGGTCGCGCAGTTCCGTCGCGCCGAGCCAGCGCCAGTCCGCCTCGCCGGCAAGCTCGGCGGCGCGCAGTTTTGGCAGGCGCAACTGGCCGCTCGCGTTCAGCGAATTTGGATTTAGCAGTTCCAGCAAAACACCCAGCAATTGCCGGGCGCGCCCGGCGGGAAACAGGACCTTGCGTCCGTCCGGAAGCGGGACGGCAATGACCGCATCGGAGTTTTGCGCAAGTTCTTCGGACTGCAGCAACTGCGGATCGGATTGCAACAATTTCAGCAGCACCGGCAGCAAGTTGATTTTCTGTCCCTCGACCATCACACCCAGCTCGACGCCGAACCAATCGTTGCGGCCCTCTTCCGCCGCCGCGTCGGTGAACCAGCCCTCGGGCTCCACGATGCGGTACTGAAAGGAATCATCAATGTCCACGCGCCAGCCATTTTCTCGCAATTCCGGCACATCGATATGCGAAAAATCAAGCCAGTCGTTTTCATCGCGGCAAACATGGGCGTTGGTGTGCGGACCCAGTTCGGCGTCAAGTACCACGTCGGCGGCGGGCTCCAGACCGGCGTCCTGGAGAAGCCTCAGGGCTTCCTGCTCCTTCCGCGTGTTGCGCCCGATGCGCTGGAGCTTTCCGTCGGCGTAATGCTCCAGCACAGGTTTCCAGATGTGCGGCTGGATGCGGACGCCTTCGTAATCGAAGTCAAGAAATGCGAAATTCTTTTCGATTTCAATTTTATCCGCGGCTCGCGGCGGCCAGTTGTAACGAAAATCATGTTTTTTCAACCGTGCCGAATAGAGCCGGAGACATGGCGTCGGTTTGATCCGTTTCAGCTCGGCGACTTCGACGTGGCGCGGTGCGGGCAGGACGAAAGACCGGCCTTCCTCTGAAAAATCCGACGCCACTATTACCGCCTCCTCCGGTGAAATCGCCGGCGCGTGCAGCCAGGCGGCGGCGACCGCCACCGGCAGGCCCGTCTCCAGTGGCCCGCATTCGCCCGCGGTTTCGTCCACGTACCACGGCGGGGAAAGCGGGAGAATGTCCGTCACCGGCGGTTCGACATGAAAAGCCGGACGTTGGTAACCTCGCTGATCCGCCCTCCAAACCGGCTGCGTCGGGCGCGCCGCGCCCAGCGCCAGTGCCCGGTGATGTTTGCCGGTTCCTTGCCAGTGGCAGCGGCCTGTGGCCAAAATGCCTTGGAGCAATTCGACGCCATCGTCGCCTTCCAGGACGGGCTGATATGCGTTGAACTCCCGCTGTGCGAGCATGAGCTTGCGGACAAGTTGAATGTCCACAGGACGCACGAAGCGTGCCGGAGCCGAGTTGTAGAGCAACGTGCTGAAATTGCAGGGTCGCGCCTGGCCGTAACCGCCCTTCTTCAGCGGCCGCACTACGGCAAGCTCCAGCATCAGCCGCTTCTGGGAATGGCGGAGAATATAAATCAGGCGCTCCGGCTCTTCCTTTGGTTGCGGCGCTTCCAAGCCGGTCGTGTTTTTCGTCGCCGCGGCGCTGATTTCTCTAAGCCAGGATTGTAGTAGCGGATTCGGGGCGGTTTGGGGAGATGGAAGCGTGGGCAACTTGGCATTTTGAAATCCATTTCCTGCGAACTCAAGGTTGGTCCATTCGTCGCGCTCCGCGGCGATTTGCTCCAGCACCGCAACGACATGCTTGCAGTCGAATTCTACCGGGCAGGTGCAGTCGCTCTCGATTCCAAGTTCGCCGCCGTCGTCGAACAACTCCACGTTGACTTGATAGGGTGTGGCGCGTGATCCGCGCACGCTCGCAGAAATAAACCATCCCGCATCCCGATCCGGAGTTGCGACGCAACCGAAGACCCGGCGTTGTTGATAGTAGATGGTGCCTTTCGCCAGCGTGATGGAATCGAAATCAGCATGCATCGCGCGGCGCAGTGTCGGTCCATCAAGTTTGATCATGGCCACGAGTCTCTATCGCGAACTCGAGCGATGTCAAAGCGAAGTTCTTCACAGAATATCAACCGGAACTGCCGGTTTTCGATCGATGGCAAGCAACGGAATCGACAAGCCGGTTCTAAATGTTTTTCGAATGTTCAGCAAGATGAGTGGCGAACGGCTTTTTGTTGAGAGCGACGGTGAGGTTTTGCTGGAGCGTCAACAGAATCCGAAGGTTCTGGCAAATTCGAGGGCGCAGCGGTTTGAGACAAACCGCGGTCCGATCGCACGATGCAACTCCACCCACAACTCCAAGAGGCACCGTTCCTAACGCAGAACTCTGTGGTTAACCAAAGAAACGCCGCCACCAAGTTCGAGGGGGCTTGGGTTCGGTTTGAATCGAAGCGCTCAGGCGTTCGGCGATCTCGACCGGAACCTCCGTCTGCGCCGCGTCGAATCGAATCATCTCTTCGACGGTCGTGAATTCACATTCTTTCTTGAGGCTGTTTCCCTGGCTGAGTTCGACCGATAATTCCTCGTGTTGCTTTTGGCGGAGTTTGGAAGGGTCAGGTTTCATGACTGAGTCGTTGTGGATTTTGGAAAGGCGGCTGCAAAAGCTTTTCGGGCGCGGTGCAGTTTCCCGCGGATTGCATCGGCGGTTTGATGAGTGACTTCGCCAATCTCTTCGTAGGTTAACTTCTCGTTGGCCACGAGAAGGAGGAGGAGGCGGTATTCCTCGGGGAGTTTGTCGAGCGTGGTCTGGATACGCTCTCCGAGTTCTTTGGTTTCGAGAATCCGGAATGGGGAGTCGGATCGATGCGGCGTGGTTTCCCAGAGAGATTCGTCGGCATTGCTAACGATATTCCGTCGATGCCAGGCGGTGAGCATGTTCTGGCAGTGATTGATTGCGATTCGATAGAGCCACGTTCGGATGTCGGAGTCTCCTCGGAATTGGCCGATCTTTCTGAATGCCTTCAGAAACACGTCATGAGTCGCGTCCTCCGCCTGAGTTGGGTTACCCAGAAGCCGAAGCGCAAGATAGTAGATGCAGCGGCTATGCTGCTCGTAGAGTCCGCCAAAAGCATCCGAGTCCCAATGCGGTCTGGCTCCTGCGGATGTGTTTTCCGAATCCATTGTAGCTTTGGACTGAGGCGATGAATCCACGGATGATTTGACCGCGCGGTCTTTCAAGCGTCACGCTCAGAAACCCGTCTCTCTCAGCGGATATGCGAACTCGAACGCCGCGGCGTCATCGGTCTTCCTCGTCGGTTTCGTAGAAAAACTCGATCGTTGTCCGTGTGTCCTGCTTTTCATTCCGGATTTCCATCTTATTGACCCGCCCGTGTTTCACCGATTTGAGGGAAAACACTTTGTGGAGTTTGCGATCCGAATCAAAGGCTTCCGCTTGGATCAGACCGCTGTACTCTGAGTCGATTCGAGAAACCACACGCGCATAATTTGATCCGACTGGATTCGGATTCACGCTTTCGAGTGTCTTAAAAGGCCTGCCATTTTGCATCGTTATTTTGTTCCCTCGAATGAGGCGTTGTTCCGGCCAATCCAGAAACGCGAGGCCGAGATCTGACAACCAGAAGTCACTTCCAGCAAACGGGAATGCGGCCGCGTCGCCTTTCAATTGGACCGGATGTTCCCGCGTGGCCGGATCGCGGAAGTTATTCCAATAGAGGTACTCGTTTGGCTGCCCAATTCGATGAATGACCTCCAAACGGTCGGCGCCTCCGTGCGACCCGGGTTCGGTTTGCACTTGATACACACTTTTCCAGCCACCTGGCTCCGCTGTGATTGCGTGGGTGAATTGAACTTTGCGGCGTTTCCCGTTCTGATCGCGAATGTTGAGTTCGCCCGAGGCTGAGAGTGTCTCGGCTGGAACCTGTGAGAGGATTTCGTCAACAAGTTCCATTGCCTCTGGATCCACTGTTCCCGATTCGACCTCGGAGGCAATTGCAAAACACAGAGAAAGCGCCAGAGAGGAGACAGAAATGAGCCGAGTGAAAGCGTTATGCATTGGAAAAGGTGATTAGTTAGGTTGATCCGAGCACGAGGCGCAGGAGCTCTGAGATCTGCTGCACGAATTTGACCCTCATTTTTTGGCAGACTTCCGCCGGAATTTCCTCCCAGTCCTTTCGGTTTTGTTCCGGCAACACGACGCATTTGATCTTTGCTCTTGCGGCTGCCAGAACCTTTTCCTTGATGCCTCCCACTGGAAGAATGCGGCCTCGCAAACTGATCTCACCCGTCATGGCAATATCTGATCGAACCCGGCGCTTCATAAAATTCGAGGCGAGCGCCGCGACGATTGTTACTCCGGCGCTTGGACCGTCCTTGGGAACTGCGCCGGCGGGAACATGAATATGAATGTCGCTCTTCTCGAATTCGCCGGCGTCAATTTTGAGGCGCTTCGCTTGGCTGCGCAAATAGCTGAGGGCCGTTTGGGCGCTTTCCTTCATCACTTCGCCCAATGAGCCGGTCAGCAGGAGGCGTCCTGTTCCTTCCATTCGCGTGGCTTCCACGAAAAGAATCTCTCCACCCACGGGCGTCCAGCCGAGCCCGATCGCGATTCCGAAGTCGGTAATTTCTTCAGCCGTTTCCGAAAGGTGACGCGGTGCTCCCAGGTATTGCTGGAGAATCTCCGGGGTGACAACGAGAGGTTGATCGACGGATTTTTTCGAAACGATGGAGCGCGCTGATTTTCGAACCACGGCCGCGATCTCCCGATCCAGTTGCCGAACTCCCGCTTCTCGCGTGTAATCCTCGATGAGGTGTTTGATCGTCGCGTCCGGCAATTTGAGCACTTTTCTCTTCAGGCCGTGCTCCTCAAGCTGGCGGGGAACCAGATGGCGTTTGGCGATTTGAAGTTTCTCGGAGGCTGTGTAGCTCGGAATCTCAATTACTTCCAACCGATCCCGCAGCGCCGGATGCACTGGATCCAGCCAATTCGCGGTGGTAACGAAGAGGACTCGGGAGAGATCGAATGGCAAATCCAGATAATGATCTGTAAAGGTAGTGTTCTGTTGCGGATCCAGCACCTCGAGCAACGCCGCTGCCGGGTCGCCCCGGAAATCGGATCCGACTTTGTCCAATTCGTCGAGCATCAACACCGGGTTGTTGCTCTCCACGCGCCGCAAACTTTGAATGATTCTTCCCGGTAAAGCTCCGACGTACGTGCGGCGATGCCCGCGAATTTCCGCTTCGTCGCGCATTCCTCCCAGCGAGATCCGCGCAAATTTGCGGCCAAGCGCGTCGGCAATGCTCTGTCCCAGCGAGGTTTTTCCGACACCGGGAGGTCCCACAAAACAGAGAATCGGGCCCTTCAGTTTTTGTTTAAGTTTGATGATGGCAAGAAATTCGAGGAGGCGGTCCTTCACTTTTTCGAGCCCGAAATGTTGACTGTCCAAAATATGAGCCGCGTCATCCAAATCGAGCTTGTCCTTGGTCGAATTCTCCCAGGGCAGATGGATCAGCCAGTCCAGATAGCTTCTGCTGACCGTGTACTCGGCGGACGCGAGCGGGATTCGCACGAGTCGTTCAAGTTCGCGCAGTGCGACCTTTTGTGCCTCAAGAGAGAGACGGTTCTTATCAATTTGATCCCGCAGCGCACTGATTTCAGCGGCGTTTGGATCGTTCTCGCCCAATTCTCTCTGAATGGCCCGGATTTGTTCGCGGAGAAAAAAATCCCGCTGGCTTTTCGACATTGAGGAAGCCACCTCTTTCTGGATTTTGGATCCGAGTGTCAATACTTCCAGTTCCTTGCCAAGAAGCGGCTGGAGTTGGGTCAACCGGTCCTTGACACTGTTTGCTTCCAGCAGATGCTGGCGATCCTCCAGATTCAGATTCACATTTGCCGCAATGAGATCCGCCAGTTTGGCCGGCTGTTCCGTGTTCAACGCGGAGATCTTGACTTGATCGGAGAGCGCCGGTGAAAGATCAATTATTCCCTCGAACTGGACGCGGGCGTTTCTAACTAAAGCCGCCATTTCGAGCGAATCGTCACTGATTTCCTTGAGGACCTCGATCTCGGCGCAAAGATAAGGATCTTCAGAAACGAACCTTTTTATTTCAAACCGCCGCAATCCCTCAACCAAAACACGGACCGTGTTATCCGGAAACTTGAGCATTTTCAGAACGCGCGCGGCGCATCCGTGAGCCCAAAGGTCCTCGGGTTTAGGATCCTCGGGTTCGGTTCGGCGCTGCAAGACCAAACCCAGAAACCGGTCTCCCGCCACAACATCGTCGATCAGGCGAATGCTTTGGGAAGTCTCGACCAAGAGCGGCGAGACCATCCCCGGAAAGATGACAATATCGGAGAGCCCGAGAATCGGAAGTATTGAAGGGAGCGCGCTGGCGGCGGGTCGCGACGGGGAACTTTCGCCGCCCCCGGGCGAAGCTTCCAGGATATTAATGAATTCCGCGTCCAGAGAGATCATCTTTTCGGCACTTTAGAGGTTAGATGTAACCAAGTGCCAAAAAGTTCACTAAATCTCACGCATCTTTGGAATTAACGACGTTTGAGCGACGATTGGGCCGTTTTTCCGTTTTGGGTGGGACATCGATTCGGAGGAAACCGTTCTGGTATGCCGCTTTCGCGCGGCTTAAATCATAACCCTTAGGAAGCTCAATAACCGTCTCGAAAGCTCCGTAATTGATCTCCATCACCAGAAACTTGCAATTCGCGCTCCTGCAACCGTCAGGACGATATCCGGAAATCTTCACTTTGTTGTTCTCGATCGTGAGCTCGAGGTCTTCCCGTTTCATTCCCGCCAGCTCCACCTTGATCACCAACCCTCCATCACACACATACACGTCGGTATTTGGGATCCAATAGGTTTCTCCGGAACTCTCCGGATTTCGATCTGCGTGGGTTTTAGCGAAACTTAGTGAAGAACTTACCTTGTACATGGGGGTGTATTAGAAACAAAGAGCGCTACTGCGGCACGACATACAATGCGAACCAGCGCCGCTGCCGCAAGATTCTTGTGCCTGGCAATTGAAACTTCGAGCGGCCAGAAAGCGCCCGCCGATTTCCGTGTTTGGGTCCATGGTATGCAAGATAATCCAATTCATTCCGAGCGCAATCAGGATGTTTTCGAGTTCACGCAGCCTGGTTTCGTTTCTGCCGGAACCGATCCAAGCCGACTGCGAGGATGATAACAATCCCAATGATAATCTCCTGCATGTAGTTCGGCCAACCCATTTGATTCGAACCGTTTCGCAAAATGGCCATGATCAATGCGCCGATCATCGAACCGAGAATGCTCCCCGTGCCGCCGCTCAAACTCGCACCGCCAATGACGACCGCCGCGATAATGTCCAATTCCAGGCCGATCGCGACGGTTGGATCTCCCTGGGTCAGGCGCGACAATTGCATTAGCCCGGCAAGCCCGAAAAAGAGTCCTGCAATGGCGTAAATCAGCACCTTTTGAGAACGAACTCGAATGCCGCATAACCGCGCGGTGTTCTCGTTCGAACCGATCGCGAAAACATGGCGCCCAAACACGGTTTGGCGGATGATCACGGCCATTCCGACCGCCAACAACGCGGCGATCCATACGCCTGGCGGCAGCGGAAAGAATTGCATCGGCTCGTTCATTGCCATAATCGCGTTTACAACCGATGGTGGAGAATTCACGGTTTGGTTTCCGGCAATCCATTTCGCCAGTCCGCGAGCGATTCCCATCATTCCGAGCGTCACGATGAAGGGCATCATGCGCAAACCGGCGATGGTCAGTCCGTTGATCAGCCCAATGCCTCCACCGGCCAAGATCGTCAGAAGAATCGTCGTGGCGGGCGAAAATTCTTTAACGAGGAGCGTGGCGCCCACGACGCTTGAAAGGGCAACGACCGAGCCGACACTCAGGTCGATTCCGCCGCTGACGATGATCATCGTCATTCCGAGGGCGCCGATGGCAACGATGACGGTTTGGATAAAAATGATCTTAAAGTTAGCGCCGGAGATGAACGCTTTTAGTCCGGGGAATGTGCCGTCTTCTTTTAACTCGATCGACCGCGCTGTTTCGACAAACGCATTGAATCCCGTTGCGCCATCGAACTCCATTTCCGAGCGAATGTCCTGGACGTATAGAAGAATCCCGAACAGAACTACGACCAGCAATAAGCCGAAAAACGGACCCAGGATGTTGAGGAGTCTCCGGATTTTGCTGGACGTTCCGGTGGTTACAGATCGAGGCATGATCGCGTTTTCTTCGTTCTAGTTGGCGTGTCCAATTGCGGCGGCGATGATGCTATGTTCCGTCCATTCGGAAACGGGACGCACTTCGGAGAGAACCCCCCGGCACATGACGCCGATCGTGTCGCAAACTCCGAGCAGTTCGGGCAGGTACGAACTTACGAATAAAATGGCTTTGCCCGAGGCGGCCATTTGCCCAATCAAACGGTATATTTGAACTTTGCTTCCCACATCGATTCCACGCGTCGGTTCGTCCAGCAGCAAAACGTCCGCATCGTGATGCAACAGCCGGCCCAAAGCGATCTTCTGTTGATTGCCGCCCGACAATTCACCAACGGTTTGGTCCGGACCTTGCGCCTTGACCTCCAGTTGTTCCATGAGTCGGAGAGAGATTTCCCGATGCCGCCGTGAATTGATAAATCCCAATCTCGCGGCCGGGCCGTACCGCGTCGCAGTCAAATTGTCCGCCAGACTTCGGTTTAACATGAGGCCCTCTTCCTTGCGATTCTCGCTCAGCAACCCGATTCCATCCTTGAGCCGCTCACTTGGAGTGCTCCGGGTTCGTTCGGTGGATTCGATCCAGACCTTGCCCGATTCCACTTGGTCGAGACCGAAACAGGCACGGAGCGTTTCGGTTCGCCCCGCTCCGATCAGGCCCGCGATGCCGAGAATTTCACCCTTGCGGAGTGACAAAGTGACAGATCGCGGTTTCCCACGTCCGGCAAGGTTTTCCAGTTTTAACGCGGTTTCGCCCAATGTGTGCGGTTGGCGTGGATAGGTGTCTTCAATCTCTCGACCCACCATTAGCCGGATAATGTGCTGCAAGGATGTTTCCGACATGAGGCCTGTCCCGACGCTTTCACCGTCGCGGAGAACCGTGAACCGGTCGCAAACCTGCTGGCATTCCTCGAGAAAGTGGCTGATGTAGATGATGCTCACCCCTTTCTCCCGGAGGCGGCGAATCAAGAGGAACAAGTTCTGCGTGTCCACGTCGGTCAGGCTGCTTGTCGGTTCGTCCATGATCAGGACTTTGGATTCACCGATAAGCGCTCGCGCGATTTCGACAATCTGTTGTTCGGCGACAGGACGGCTGCTGACGGGCGCATCCAGTGGAATGCTTTCGTGATTGAGCTCAGCCAATGCGTTCGCGGCGATGGCTCGGCGTCGCGCGCGGTTAATCCAGCCAAACCGGGAAGGTTCTTCGCCCAATAGAATGTTCTCTTCAATGCTTAGGTGGGGCACAAGGTTGAGTTCTTGATAGATCATTGCGACCCCGCTGTGCCGGGCGCGCAAAGGATTTGCCGGAGAAAACGGTTTTCCGTCGAGCTCGATTGTTCCGGAGTCAGGCGCGTGCGCTCCGCTGAGAATCTTCATCAGCGTGCTTTTGCCGGCGCCGTTTTCCCCGATCAAGGCGTGCACTTCCCCTGGTAACACTTCGAGATCGACCCCGCGCAACGCTTTGGTGGCGCCAAAGCTTTTATGAACCGCGCGCATGCGAAGACGGGGAATCGTCATGATGGCGTTAATCGGACGTCAGAATCGGATCCGAAAAGGATGGCGCGTTCGCTCATCGAGACCGATGGCGTGGCAGTGCGGGTGCATGACCCAGGCCTCGATCGTTCAATTGCCTGGCCCTCTAATCAAGATACTTCTCCAATGGCGGGTTCAGAAGCTCTTTGATGCCGGGCATTTCCATATTCTCGCTCGTAACGAGCACCACTCCCGTGTCAATGCGTTTCTCGACGGGTTTGCCCTCCAAATGATCGATCATCGTCATCACACCGAGGTACCCCATTAAGACTGGATTTTGAACGATCAATCCCTGCAGATCCCCGTTTTTCATATCCACAACCGACTGAGAACCGGCGTCGAAACCAACCATTTTCACGATTCCTCCGGCGCGTCCGATATCCCGCAATGCCTTGGTCATCGCGATCGTTGAGGGTTCGTTGGCGCAGAAGATTCCATCAACTTCGCGTCCGAAGCGGTTTAGCAAGTTCTGAGAGGCCTGATAGGCCGTCTCACGGGTCGCGCCCGCATACTGGTCTGTCGAAATCAAATTGATGTTTGGGTGCTTCGATTTGAGAACATCGAGAAAACCGTTCTCGCGCGCTTCGGTGCTTGCCGATCCGACCGCGTATCTCAGAAGAATGACGTTCCCTTTCCCCCCGAGCAGCGTGCCCAAGTAATCGCCAGCCATTTGGCCGCCTTTGTAATTGTCCGTGGCGACAAAGCTCACGTATTTGTCGGACTTGAGGCCCGAGTCAATGACAACCACCGGGACCTTGCCTTCCACCGCATTTTCGACGGGCCTGACAAGCGCCTGGGAGTCGAGCGGCGCGAGGACGATTCCACTCACCCGCCGGGTCATAAAGTTTTCCACCACCTGGATTTGCTGGTCGCGATCATCCTCTTTCAACGGTCCCTTCCAAATCACATTAATCCGAACGCCTTTGTCCCTGAGTTCGTTCCGCGCTTTGAACGCTCCCGCGTTGATCGATTTCCAGAATTCATGCGTCGTCCCTTTGGGAATCACGGCGATCGTGTACGAGCGCCGCTCGGCGCCAAACGCGGAAGCGCCAAAGGCAAAAATCAGTACAGAACAAACGAGACGTGTCAGTGATTTCATGAGCGGAGCCTATACGAACCCTCGCTCTGGTTTCAATAGCGATTTGAAATTTCAAATTTCAAATTTCCGTGAAGGTCGGACCGTATTTGTCCTAACCGAGGCGCTATTCTCCCACCATGATACCGCTTGATTGGGGAGTTGGTGATTGTTTCAATCTTTGCCTGCACGGCTGCAATCTACCCAATCCGGCAACACCCGACAACCGCGTTTCCTGACCATGAAACCCTATCCCATCCAACTCGAAATCTCCGGCCCGACCGCCATGTGGACGCGGCCGGACACCGGTTCCTCGCCCGTTTCGTATGTCGCACCCACCTTTAGCGCGGTGAAAGGCGTCTTCGAATCCATCCTGCGCTGGAAATCGGTGAACGTGCGGCCCGCCAAGGTCGGGATTCGCGCCCCGGTGCAATTCCATCGTTACACAACGAATTACGGCGGCCCCCTTCGCGCCAGCGACGCGATGAACAAGGGCGCGTCGTTCCAGTTTTACACCGTCGTGCTAGTCAACGTGTGCTACCGGCTTTACGCGCAGGCCGAGTTTGCCGGGCATCACGACAGCACAACCTGGCCGCCGCACACCTATCAAGACGTTTTCAATCGCGCCTTGGATCGCGGGCAATGGTTTTACACGCCCTATCTGGGCTGGAAGGAATTCGCGCCGGACTATGTTGGCCCGTTCCGCCCGCAGACGCGCGTCTGCGAAATCGAGAACCACGAACTGCCCACCATGCTGAGAATGGTCTTTGATCAAATGCAGAATGGACAGAAACAAGCGACGTATTGCAACAATCGCAATCATCCCGACCCCGCTCCGCAGAGTTGATGTGGTTTCGGCAGACGCACTCAAGCCTGCAGTTGAAAAACTGCTCGCACTGGGAAAGAACAAGAATGCCAACCAACCCGTCTATCTCGATCCTGCGTCGCCAGATGCCGCTTTTTGCAGGGTTGCTCATTCAGAGGCGAGCGCACTGCTCAATGCGGCTCTCATTCAGATGCAATCAAACGCCGCCGCAGGCGAGCCAGAGCACGGAGACTTGGCGGAAGACGCCTTCGGGGAAAGGGCTGAGTTGCAGGAAAAATTCCTCCCGGCCCAAAAGTTGCCGAACTCGGCAATGTAAAACTGTTTTCGGTGAACACAAACGAAGTGCAGGCGTTGCAACGGTATGGGTTCAAAGGCTCGCAATTATTTCCGGTCTCCTCGGCGCGGGTTCAGAAAATGAGCGACAAGCAAGATGAGAATCTCGTTCCCCGTATCACCGGACTCCTGATTTTGGAAGTTCGCAAATCCAACCCAAATGGCGACCCGGAACGCGAGAGTTCCCCGCGTCAGCGCCCCGATGGCAAGGGCGAAATCTCGCCGGTCTCCGTAAAGCGCAAGCTCCGCGACCTCGTCCTCGAAAAGGAAGGCGTCGTTTGGAGTGAAATCAAGACATCGCTCTATTTGCCGGACGACCGTTTCCAAATCTTGGAGTGCCGTGGACGCAACCGCGATGAAATCAAAAAGAAGATGGAGCCGAAGGACGGCAAGATTGGTCAGGGTTTCATTGACGCCTATTGGGACGGGCGTCCCTTCGGCAACATGTTCCTTGAGGAAGGCGGAGCGGACACGATTCGTGCTGGAGTGGCTCATTTCGGTGTCGGTGTTTCCATCGCGCCAATTGACATCGAATTCTCGACTTGGACCAGCAAATCAGGTGTCGAGACCGGAAAGGATTGCGGCATGGCTCCGATGGCGTTCCGTGTCGTGAAGCACGGTCTGTATGCCGTTCCGTTTTTCGTGAACCCGAACCAAGCGCACAAGACTGGATGCACCAAGCAGGACGTGGATTTGATGCTGCATCTGCTCAAACACACCTATGCCAGCACGCGCTCGGTTGTCCGCTCAATGGTTGAAGTCGTCCACGCCCACACGCTCACCCACAAATGCCGCGCAGGTTCGGTTTCTGACTTTGCATTCATTGACGCACTCACGCCCGAGAAACTTGAAAAGCCTTCCGAGTCGCTGAGGGATTACGGCGCGCTTCCAACATGGGAGAAGATCGAAGATCAGCCCATCCACCCCGACGGCAAGGTGACGTTCGGGCAATACGGTGACTACCACGATTACGCCCTGTGAGCGAATCCGCGACCAGGCTTGAACCGCTGGCTCACAGCGCGCGTGATGGCGTAGCGGAACAGTCGTATTGTGACCACGCGGGGAATGTCTTCCGTGTTGCGATGGGGTTTGCACGGGCAGCAGCAGAGTTGTCGCCCAAGTGGTGCGGTTCATTTGTGGCGGTGGTCGAGCGGGCCGCGGCGTATCACGACCTCGGCAAATTGGACGAGTTGTTTCAGGAAGTTCTGCGCCACAACCGGAAAAACAAGCACGGGTTCAACCACGTCGAAGCGGGCACGGCGCATTCGCTACGCCTGAAACAATTCGAGGCGGCTTTCACGGCCTACGCGCATCTCATTGGGCTGCCGTCGTTTCCCAAAGAGAAGGCCAAGTTTGCCAATGGTCAGAACCTCGTCTTTCGCGACACTGGCGATCTGGAGGGGTTGGGACAAGCCGCATGGCCGCGAACTGATGAGCATTTGGATCGTTACCTGCAACAGCACCACAAACTGTTCGCTCCTGTGCCGCCCGTCGCCAATCAGCACTTCTCTGGCGTGGTTCGACGCCTCGCCCTTTCCTGCCTTGTGGACGCCGATCACTCGGACACGGCGCAGCATTATCGGAATGAGCGCGAAGTTCCAGCTCCCGACTTGCGTGCAGCGGAGCGGTTGGCGCGGCTGGATGAATACGTAGCCGGGTTGCCGGCGAAGAATCCGCCATCGAATGACCGCGAACAGCAGCGGCTCAAGTTGCGACAGGATGTTTATCGCGCCTGCCGTGAGCGTGAAGCCAAACCGGACGAGCGCATCTTTGCTTGTGACAGTCCGGTGGGCACGGGCAACACCACCGCGGTCGTGGCGCATCTGTTGCGGTAGCGGCGGAGCGCAAGTTGCGCCGCGTGTTCATCGTCCTGCCGTTCACCAACATCACTGACCAGTCGGTGGACGTATATCGCCGCGCGTTGTGTCTGGCCGGTGAGTCCAAGGAGGCAATGGAGCAAGTGATAGCCGCCCATCATCATCGTGTCGATTTCTCATCCCGCATCGCCTTCCGCGAAAGCTGCGGCTTGGTGAACCTGCTGCAAATTGCCGGTCGCTCCAGTCGTTCGGGCGAATTCGACGGCGCAGAGGTTTGGGATTTCCGGCACGATGCGGAGGGTGGGTTATTGCTCCACCCGCAGGCAAAACTCTCGCGGCGAATCTTGGAACAAGTATTTGCCGAGTGCGCGGACAAGAACCGCCAGCCTGGCCCTGACGATTGCACGGAGGCGCTTCAACGTGAAATCCTGCAAAACCACGGCGAAAAATCTGAGCGCATGGAGGAGATTTTCCAGGCCGAGAAAGACGCGGATTATCCGCATGTCGCCAAGCTATGCCGGATCATTGACGCTGCGACGTACACCGTTCGCTTCAGCACATTGTCCAGGTCCGACATGGATCCGCAACGGTTGCGTCAGAATAAACTCGACGGGATGCACAGCTTGCTGGCGCTCCTGTGATATTCGTTGCAGCGCTGAAGGTGGAAGGCACTCGGCAAACTTGAAATCCGGATGATCTTCGTCGATGGCTGCAATTCTTTCCTCGCCACATGCGACTCGAAGAGTCTCTAAAGATTCAACAAACCTTTCCGCTTTAAAGGGGTCGGACAGAGAAAAGAGGAATATGTCACAATTTGAGCTTTTCCAAGTGGCGACGCATCTTGGCCAACGATCCACCATTGGCACCT
>JAQBVM010000159.1 GCA_027623095.1 Verrucomicrobiota bacterium | reverse complement strand
TAACGACGGGCATTTCGAGCTTTCTTTTATTATTTCGCACTTATATCACGCTTGAATCAGGTCTAGTATCCGGCCGGCCGATTACGCCCGGCTACTTACGCATTTTGCCGCAGGCAAAACCCAGCAGGAACTTTGGCCCGACCTCCAAAACACGTGGCAGCGGGTTTGCCAGTTACGGTCGCGTCATCACTTCTTCCATTGGCCGTTGGAGTTTCCAGATGTATTCGAGGGAGAGGATGGAGGCGGTTTCAGTGCCACCATTGGAAATCCACCATGGGACATGTCGAGTGCAAATCCTGAGGATTTCTTTCATGTGTATGATCCTGAATTCCGAACTTTGGATCGAAAAGCCGTCTTGCGGCGCACAGAAGAACTTTGCAACGCAAACCCTGCCCTAGGGGTCTCTTGGCGCAGCTATCAGGCAACGATAAACGAGCAAAATGATTTCTTTGCTGAACCTGCGGCTTATGCCGAGGCTCCATCTGGTCGAAACAACCTGTTCCAGTATTTCCTCCTCAGGTTTTTCTCCCTCACGGCGCGCAACGGCTATCTTAGCATGGTCGTTCCGAGCGGCATTTACACTGACAAGGGGTGCGCGCCGATCAGACATCTCTTCTTCAACTCATCGTCAGTTAGGTTTTTGTATTGCTTTGAAAACCGGTGGCCAACGGTGTTTACGGCCGTGGATAACAGGTTCAAATTTGTCGTGCTCGGTCTTTCAAAGCATCAAACCACTCTTAGCTTTTCGGCCGCGTTCATGCAGCACGATCCTGTGCGCCTTCCAATAATTGAGGCTTCTGCCTGTCAGATTTCGTTGGAGACAGTAAGAAAGCTGTCCCCGACTGGACTCGCTGTGATCGAGTTTGAATCAGCAAAGGGAGCCGAAATACTTGAAAGGATATATGACACTTTTCCAATGCTTGCGTCTAACTCCAGCACTTCATGGGATGCCGCCTTTACAATAGAATACATGAGCAACACAGACGGCGTGAAATTCACTCCGATAACCGAAAATTTGATTCCTGTAATCGCCGGAAAAAATCTTTGGCAATTCGATCACGCATTTTCATCACTTGAAAGGGGAGTTCCGGAGGCAACTCTGAAGAGAGACTTTAAGTCAAACTACGGCTCACTTAGCCAATATCGGATAGCGTTTCGAGATATCGCTGCAAGCACCAATGAACGCACGTGCATCGCCTCCATGGTTTATGGTCCGTCTGTCTGCTTGGAGACCGCGCGAGTCATAACTTGTCAGCAGAACAAAAAAGTTCATTGGCAGTTTAATATCTTCCTTTTGGCCGCGCTTAACAGTGTTGTGGTTGACTACATAATTAGGCGGATGGTGACCTCGCACCTGTCCCAGCACATCATGGAGAGGCTACCCATTCCTCGGCTTGGCTGTGGCGACGCGAAGGACGATAGCTTTTTCTGGCCCATCGTAGCCAAGGTTTTGAGGCTTATTTGCACGACTGAAGAATACGCCGCTTTATGGTCTAAAGTGTTCCCACAATTGCCCACCGGAGTATTCAACTGTCCGGCGGCAACCTACGGCCCGGCGCATGAACGCGAACTGCGTGAGCGCCTGGCTGAATCCGCCACCAATCTCACGGCTACGTGGTCGCCCGCCTGTGGCCTGCACGACCGCACTCCCGAACGCCGCGACACCGGCGATCGCGCCCAGACCCGCGCCGAGATTGATGCACTTGTCGCCCATCTCTACGGCCTCACCAAAAGTGAATTCGCCTACATCCTCGACACTTTCCCCGGCCTGCGGAACAAGGAAATGAAAGCCTTCGGCGAATTCCAAAGCCGCCGCAAAGCCCTTGAAGAATTCGACCGATTCAAAAGTGGGGTGATCAGGTGAAAGCATACAAATTCAAGGGCGCACACCAGATACCCCACGCCTTCGACATCATATTCAACAATCGGCTGTATTGCGCCGACTGGTCGAATCTGAATGACCCGATGGAGGGAATGTTTGTCACTTCCCGCCGGGCCGACAGTGGTGAGGATTACAAGGAGACGGTGGCGAACATCATCCGCGAGAAGAAGCGTCTGCGCGTGTGCTCGCTATCCGAGACCTTCGATTGCCATCTGCTTTGGTCACACTACGCATCGGGTTTTAGCGGTCTCGCGATCGAAGTTGAACTGCCGGACAATTCGCCAGCGGTGAAGAAGGTGAGTTATCGCGGCGTGTTCGCAGGCGTCAGTCTGGATGGCCGAGTGAACCCTCAAACGGCGGCGGAGGAGATTCTTTCATCGAAGTATTCCGAATGGCAATACGAGCGGGAGATACGAGTGCTGCATCACGAGGCGTATTTCCCGCTTGCCGCGCCCGTGCTCCGCGTGATTGTCGGTCATCGCATGGAGGCGGCACTGTTCGGTTCCCTGAATTTCATGTGCCACAAAAAGGGCATCGTCTTCAACCGGACCGGCATTGGTGATGAGGGAATTGACGCCGACCACGTCGAACCTCCCAAGGAAGATGCGTCCGTGGTTGTGCCTGCAACCCAGCCGCGCAAAACCATAAAGCCGTCGGACCGGAAGCGCTAATTACAGGAAACTTTTATGCCAAAAATCGCCGAAATCGTGAAGGTCAAGGGAGGCTACGCCAACTTCGTGCAGTTGCGCTCCGCCTTCCAGGAGGATACCGAGAACACCGACCGCATGGCGATGTATCGCCCCACCAAGGCGCACCGCACGGCGTTGGAGCGAATTTGTCGCGGCCTCTTCACCCCCAATGACAAAAAGTTCTACCTCCTGAGCGGCAGTTACGGCACGGGCAAGTCCCACCTGTGCCTCATGCTGGCGAATCTGTTGAGCAAGAGCAGTGATGTTCCGGCGCTAAAAGGCTTTTACGAGAATTACGCCAAGCTCGATGGCGAATACGCCAAGCAACTGAAAAATGTCCGCTCGGGCGGACAATACCTCGTCGCCGTCTGTGATTACGGTTCGGGGCAGAAATTTGAGGACGAAGTATTGCGGGCCATCGTCGAGGCGTGCAAAGACCGTGGCATCGCCACCGATCACGTCACCGAGTTCGATGAAGCCGAGCGTCGGCTGGTCGAATGGGAAGATGCGGCCAAGACGAAGAAAGGCGTGCGGGATTTCTACGCCGATTTCGTCAAGGCGCTCGCCCAGGTTTCGCCCGGCACGCCCATCGCCGCCCTCCGCGCCGGACTAAAAGCATACGACCGTCCGATGATGGACAAGTTCCAGGCCGCCTATACCGAGGCGCAGGGCGATGCCTTCCAGCCCAAGGCGGGCAATCTGGTTTCCATCGTCAAGCAGCTCGTGAAGAGCAAGGAGTTCACGGACAAGTTCAAGGGACTGGCGATCTTCTTCGACGAGTTCGGCACGGGAGTTCTCCAGCACAGCAAGTTCGATACGGCGGTGATGCAGAGTTTCATGGAGGATGTCTGCCAGCACGCGGCCAATGTCGTGTTCGTGGGTTGTATCCACAAAGGCTTCAAGGACTACGCCGAGCGGACCAACCAGGCCACCGCCGCTGTGATGGAAGCGCGGCTCACCCAAGTGCCGCTGGCTAACGAGGGCATCGAGGAAATCATCGGCGCGATTGTGGAAACGGAAAAGTCGTCGGCAGTGTGGAAGAGCGAGGTGCAGCCCAAAGCCGGTGTATTCGATCTGCTCACGCCCCAATGCGTATCCCTGAAATTGTTTCCGTGGATCACCGACACCGCCCGCATTCGCGAAAAAGTGTTGGAGGATATTTATGGCATGCACCCGATGGCGTTGCATTGCCTCCTCAAGTTGTCTTCGGCGGTCGGCTCGGATGTGCGCAGTGCCTTCACCTTTTTCTCCGGCGGCGGTTCGATGGTTGAACCCGGTTCGTATGCGCAATTCATCCAGGACAATGATATTGCCGGGCCAAATGGGGCGCTCCGGATGTATCTCACCCACCAGCTCTTCGAGTTTTTCGAAAAGGAGCTTTCACCGGGCAGCCGCGAGTTGATGGAATCGCAACGGGCGCTGGTGAATGGCTACGTGGCCAGTTTGGCAGCCCTGAAAAAGAGCGTGAGCACCGAGTTGTTCGATGAACAACAGGATGAGCGCGTCGGCTTGCTGCGCATGGTGTTGATCTATTCCCTATCTGGCGTCAGCACGACGCTGGATAATCTCCAGTTCGGGCGCTATTGCCTCACCAACCCGGAAAAAACTCAGGTCAAAAAGTTGCTGGCCGAATTGGAAAAAGCGGGCGCGATCTACCTGCGCAAGCCCTCCAACACTTACGAACTCTGCGCCACCGAGGGCCAAGACCCGGTGACGATGATTGAAACCTTCGCCAATCTCCCGGAGACCGACGACAAGGCCACCACCAAGGAACTGCTCAAACAAGCCGGCGTGACCGATGAATTCCTCGTGGCCAACGGCTGGAATCTGGCCTTCGGTGATGACAAGCGGCTGAAGCGCGAATTTGTGCGGGGTCGCGATCTTGGCCCAGCCCTCTGGTCCACCCTGACTCAAGACGCCGCCGTAGCGGGTGCGAAGTTTAATACCGCCTACGAAGGCCACGCTGTCTATGCACTCTGCGAAGACGAGGCTGAATTGAAGCTCGCCCGCGAGGCAGTCAAAACCTTGCCCGCCGGCAACATCCTCGTGGCTGTGCCCAACGAGCCGACGCCGTTCAAGGAAGACCTGAAAAAAGTGCTCGCCTGTCGCCATTTCTCGACGCCCGAAGAGGCCGCCAAGCATCCAGTCCAAACCATCGGCCGCATCCGCGACATGCTTGATGACGGCGTGGAAGATGGTTACCTCCCCCTCGTCAAGAAGGTGGTCAATGCGCTCCAGTCCGGCCAGCAGGCCACGTGGTTCGAGGACGGCGGCAAGTTGCTCGTGGAAAAACCCACGCAGGCCCACAAGCCGGCGGACATGCTCTGTGAACGGCTCTACAAGGAGCGCTGCCAGATCAAACACCCCGACCTGAATCTTTCCCACGACTCCAAGTGGTTGAACAGTCCGTCGCTCAAACAGGCCGTGGTTGAATTGCTCGACCCGGACTCGCCCGTCCAGATTGATAATGGCAATCCCGAGAACCACGGGGAAAAGCGTTACCTGCAAAAGGTGCTTCTGGCCTGCGGTGCGCTTCGCCCGTTGCCCAGCGGCAATACCCTCGTTCGGGATTTCGCCGCCGAGAGCGACGCCACCAAGCTCGACAGCAAATTTCCCGTCCTTAAAAAACTGTGCGAACGGCTCAACGCCCTGAAGCCCACCGAGTCGCTGGTCATCGCCAGTTTTGTCAAAGAAATGCGCGGCGCTCCGGCCGGCGCGAGCGGCACAATGTTGGTCTTGGCACTGGCGCAGGTCGTCCGCGCCTTTGGCGAACGCCTTCGCGTTTTCAAGGATAGCACCCGCTCCGATCCCGGCAACCTTGGCGATTACAATGCCATTGCCGACACGATCAACCTCGCCTCCTCAAAGCTCGAACTGGCGGTGCGGGACATTACCGCGCCGCAACGAGCCTTCCTCGATGGCATCGCCAAGGCCGTGAACGCACCGCCCCTCGCCGCCGGCGAGGCGCGCACTGTCACCGCTGCGCACGACGCGTTGCGCGCGTGGTGGAAGAAGCTGCCCAGTGTCGCCAAAGTTGCCGCGCTTTATCCCACCGAGTCCCGGCAATGCATCGAGTCGTTGCGCCAGGTGTTGGATGACGGCACGGCGGAACGCTTTGACCTGATGTTGAGCCGCCTGCCCGGTGTCTATGCGGGCGAACCCGTGGACACAATCAACGCGAAACAGGCCGCCGAGTGGGCCAAACAGTTCGCCGCTGATGTGAAACAGATCAACACCGGTCTGGTGCTGGCCCAGCGTGATGTCGCCGCGGCGGTCCTCGCGCTCCACGGCAAGACGGGTGACACCGTCGAATGTGAAAAAACCGTCGAGGACTGGTTCAAGAATTTGACCTCCGACCAACGCGCCCCGGAACGTTGCAACGACCATGAGGATGCCCAACGTCTTTTGATGGTCCTCAATGACGGCAGCAAGACCTTCGAGGTCAAGCTGACGCAGGATTTGCCGAATGGCTGGGGCTTCAGCCCGGTCGCCGAATGGACTTCGCTCCAAACCACCGCCTTCAAGGCGAAGTGGGAACAGTCCAAAAAAGCCATCGAGGAAATCAAACCCCTCGTCAATGACCCGGACGTTGCGCCCGACGAATTGACCACCAAGGTAAAGGAAGGTGTTTACGAAGTGGAAGACGGCGCGAAAATTCAAATCCAAATCCCCGCCGGAGCGAAATCGGTGATTTACACCCTCGGCAATGAGACCGTTGAAGAGGCGCTCGAAAAAATCACGATGAAGGATTCGGGAGCCATCACGGTGGATCTTAAAGGGCAGGCTACGGGCGACCTGAAGGTTCACGCGCTCGACGAAGCCGGCAACACCAGTCGCGTGGTCACCTACCGGCTCCGCCACAAACAAAAGCAGCACGAAATCTCGATTAAAAAGGAGGATTTGTTCGGCGAACAGGGCAGTTTCAAGTTCCCGGATTCTCTGTCCGCTTTCATCGCCGTCGTGCGCTCACTCACCAGCAAGGCACTTGAACGGAAAATCATCACCCCGGCCGCTGCCGAGCAAATCAAGACGGCGCTGGATGCCATCAAGAAAGGCTGACCTCGCGTGGCGAACCTCCAGATCAAATTTATCGGTGAGTTGCCGGGCGCGCTCCCGCCTCGCACGTTGCTGGTCGCGACGGACCAGGACTACTGCGCCGCTTCCGTTGAATTGCGCCGCGACCTCGCCACCGGGTATGACGCCATCTGGATTCGTCAGTCGCACCACTTCGCTTGGATGCAGTCTCTGTGTGACCACGTTGGCCTGTCTCACCTGCGCCCGGCGGAGTTCACCCGGACGACTGCCCGCGATTTGCTCGCGTCCAATTGGAAACTGCCCATGCCCGCTTGGCTCACCGATGAAATGATCCTCTCGGAAGAACTTTTGGACCGGGAGTTGCCAACCGGCCATCACGAACACGTTGCCTCCGTCCTACTGGCCTCCGCCATCAATCCCATCAGCCTTATCAGTCCCAAGTTCCCACGCACCCAGGCGGGAATGCTGGCCGAACAGGCCAGCGCACCCGCGCTGGCGACAGCGTTGGCCGGCAGCGCGGTCGTCAAAGCGGCATGGGAAAATACCTTGTCCAGTTGGGCCGACGCGGAGCCATCCTCTTGGGTAACTGGTTTTTGCGAGCGATTGCGCGCCAACGCCAAACAACTCTACTGCGATTTGACCGTCTGGCGGTTGCTCCAAAAGTATCCGCCGGAGGCATTGGAATTTGCACTGGATCCGACAGCGGTCATCTTCGTCCGGTCCGTGCCGGCGGATGTCTTGCAGGGAATGTCCCTGAATGAGGACGGGCGGACATTGGCGATGGACCAGATCGTAACCATGTTGGAACAGGCCCGGAGCGGTGTTGCAACCCGCGCCAAATTTGAAGCGTTGCTGAATGCAGTTTCCGGCGAACTCCTCGAAGAATTCAACGGCTTGGAGGCCGTGCTCGCCTTGGACTCCTTCAAATCTGAACCCCGGGATGTGGACACGATCGCCCGCTGGTTCAAATCCTGCCCGGAGGTGACGCCCGCAGCCCTCGCTAAACTGGAACTTTATATTCGCCCCAACCCACCCACCGCCCTTGATCCCGCCTCAGCCGATGCGGCGGCGTGGGTGAAATGGTTTCACGCCGAATACGCGCCTTACCGCTGGTGGCAGATGCAGCGGTTGCACGCGGACGCCGCCGTCGAAACGACCGTGGCGGCATTCAGCGAATGGTATTGCCGCGATTTCATCAAGGTTCATGGCCAGCCGGATCTGAGTGCGGTCCAGACCATGTCACAATGGCGGCCGTCCATCTTGAAGGACTCGATCTCCCTGATTCTGTTGGTGGACAATTTGCCGTGGTTTTTCTGGGATGCTTTCGAGCGCGCCTTCGCCGCCGCCGGCCTCCACAAACACTCCTCCGCGAATCGTTTCGTGTCGCTCCCCAGCCACACTTCAGTCTGCAAGCCGGCACTCGTCTCAGGGAAATGGGAGGTCGGTGGAACCGATTACCTGAAAATGCTCGAAGCACGGTCTGCCGATGAATGGAATGCGAGGCAGGTGGTCTATCTATCGGGGGTTGATCAGTTAGGAGGGCTGAAGGCCATTCCGGAGCCAGTCGTACTGCTACTGAATTATCTGGCGAGCGATGAGGCCCTCCACTCGGACACTGCCGCAGCTGGAACCACCCCCGCCGAGCAGCTCAATCTACTCTACAAAAGCCTCGCGACTGCGATCAACCAGTTCGCGAAGCGGGCCAGCCAGAATGGGCGCATCTTTGGTCTCTACGTCCTGACCGATCACGGCTCGACCTGCGTCCTGCCTGCCGAGAAAGCATCAGCCGACGCCGTGCTCGTGAAGCGTCTTTTTCCGAATGAGAAATATCGATCAGCCAGCGTGACATCTGAAGAGGCTGCCGTCATTCCTGAGAATCTCTGGGCGCTAGGTCACCGATTTGTTAATCCCTACCAGACCGAAGGCTTGGTTCACTTTATTCCAAAGGGCCACAGCACCGTGGCATCTCCTGGTCCTCGTCCTCTTTATAGCCATGGGGGTGCCACACCAGAGGAAGTTATTATTCCAACCGGTGTGTTTAGAATCTTCCGTGCTGTTTGGCTCGATCCAGGCGTGCGCTTCCTGAACTTGAAGCTGAAGGACGGGCGCGGTGTGTTTTACGTCAAGAGGATCGCAACCATTGAAGTCGAGATTCAAAACAACAATCGTGACGAATGCCGACTTGAGTCAGTGGGTATCACTCCAAACGTGGGTGAGGTTCGCAATTTCGAGAGGGCCGTAGTCCCGCCAAATGCTACCGGTAAGAGCACCGTCAGCCTTTATTTTGGGCAAAGTGCAACCTCCACACAAACGCTCGCGTTTACATTCACTTTCCGAATCGCTCAAGAAACTCTCACCCGACGGATCGAATTGCCCGTCATGATCAGTTCTGCCGCAGCCGGAGGCACGGACCTCACCAACTTGTTCACTTAACTTATGAAACCATTTGAAACCAAGGCGCAAGATTACTATGGCGAGGTCGTCATCAATAAGGGACTGATGGGACGCGCCGGATTTGGTGCGCGCGCCATTCCTGTTTACGTCGGAGAATGGATCATCAGCCAATTTCTCGAAAACGGTGAAATCAAGGAGGAGGCGAGAGAGAAAATCACCGGAATCGTTTCAAAGTTCTTGCCGCAAAAAGCCGACAAAAACCGGATTCTGAATGATCTCAAAGAGCATCGGCCGGTTCAAATCTTGGATGATTTCCGCGTGACCGTGAATCTCGACAAGAACACTCACGAGTTGAGCATTCCCGTTCTCGACGAATCACACGCACTCATCCAAAAGCCAATTCTTGATAGCAACCCGATGCTGCTGAAAACCGGCATGTGGGGCTTGGGCACGATGCAATACGTCCCGCCCGATGGCGACGAGGTCAAGAAGGGACAAATCTGGATGACCGATTTCAAGCCCTTCCAGACGCCTGGAGTGGACTTGGGGTACTTCACCGAGAGTCGAAAGCAATTCACGCTGGAGGAGTGGATTGACCTGCTGGTATCCAGCTGCCAGTTCAACCCTGACTGCCACACGCTGCCGCAGAAAATGCTCCTGCTGTCGCGTATCATCCCCTTGGTTCAGCCACGGGTCAACCTCGTCGAACTTGCTCCCAAGGGCACAGGCAAGTCGTTCGTTTTTGACAACATCAGTCGTTATGCCGCCGTCATTCCGGGCGGAAAACTCTCAGCACCCAGCCTGTTCTTCAACAGTGCCAGTAGGCAGATTGGCCTCATCCCGCGCTATGACGTCGTCGTCGTGGACGAAATCCAAAAAATCCAGACCGACGCCGCTGGCGAAGCCATGGCTGGACTCAAGATGTATCTTGAAAGTGGCCGTTATCGACGAGCGACAGGCGACATGGGTACTTCGGAGGCTGGGTTTGTCATGCTGGGCAATATCACCCTGACCAGCGAACGCCGCCCGCTATACCAAACTGAAGGGCTATTCAAAGAGTTACCGCCAGCGATTCAAGAGTCAGCGTTCATTGATCGTCTCCACGGACTCATCGAGGGCTGGTTCATGCCTCGGATTACGAAGGCCACCCCTTCCCAGCATCTGGGATTCAAAGGCGATTTCTTTGGCGAAATTCTCCATGAGCTTCGTCCGCGTCTCGAATTCGCCGATTATGTGTCTCACACTCTTCGACTTCCCAGTTGCGATGACATGCGGGACAACAAGGCCATATCCCGAATCGCCGAGGGATATCTTAAACTTCTTTTCCCTGACCTTGTCGTGACGGAGGAGCAGTTCACCGAGTTTTGCGTGAACCCGGCTCTGCGGATGCGCCAACAAATCCGAGATGAACTTTCCAAGAATGATTCCGAATACCCCTGGGTTTCAATCCGCAGCTCGCATCCGGACGAATTTCAGGCACTTCATCCCGTAGAGCGCCCCAATCCGGAAGCGGCAACTCCCAAACTTGAGCCACTGTCCCCAGAGCGGGCGCCAGAACCACGCACTATCGAACTAAAAGAGGGCCAGACCGGTGTTTCGTTTCGGCGATTGTTTGGACCGTATCTGCGCGGGGCGCGAACCGTATCACTCGTGGACCCCTACATCCGGCTAGACTACCAAATCTTTAATTTAATCAGCTTCATCGAACTGCTCGATCCGGAGGACGGTCCAATTTCATTCCATTTGATTTCTGCCGCTGCATCGAACGAGGAAGAGGTGGAGCTTTCTGAAAAACTGGATCAATTGCAGGAGAGTGCCAATGCAAAACGGGTAACCTTCAGCTACGCCTTTGACCGCGCCAAACATGATCGCTACATCGAAACCGACACTGGTTGGCGTATCACTTTGGGTCGCGGCCTGGACATTTTCCATCGCGCGGAAGGACGATTCTCGCTCGGGTTCATCGACCAAACCCAACGCCAATGCAAGGAGACATCCATCATCTATTCGCGGCGGCAGCAACCACTCCAGACGTGAAATGCAACTTCGCAAATACTGCCCAGAACCGACGGGCAGATGGGTCTTCTGATGTGGCGCGGCGTTCCTGTGGTAGCCGCATTCGATTTGCGCGGCATACGAACACAGCGCGCGCGTTTGTATCCGTTATTAGCTTAAATAGGCGGAAAGAGATTGACCAAAGGGATGCGGGGGGCGCATGGCTGTAAGACCAAACATCGGGGTGCCCGTTCCAGCTGTATTCGATCTCCGGCCCAACCAGACGCCGTTTCCATGAAAACTTCCAAGACACTGAAACCTCGCGATTGGAGTTCCCGCTGGAGATTTGTCTCTTGAGCTGGAAGGCTTTCGTCCTGATGTCTTCGCGATACCCGGACATAAAGCACGACTGGTCCGGGTTTTATCCCATCAATGTGCGCGATGTAGTCGGAAGCAATTCCGAGGGTCTTGATCGCGTCAATCCGCTTCGTGGAGTATTTGATTTTCATTTCTTCGTTTCTAACCGAGGCTTCGCCCCGTCCACTGCCAGATAGAAGCCGAATAATCCTGTAACCCGTCGCCAAGCGCTTGAACCAACCTCAAGTGCAGCCTGAGCTCAGCCGCCGGGGCGTTGGACAGGTAGGTGGAAGCCAGCGTGTCCGCTTTGCCGATCAACGCTCGTGCAGCACGGGTGTTGCCCTGCTGCACCAGGGAGGGCAACTGGTCGGACACGAGGCTGTCGATGAAGGCCGTCACGGTGTCCGCGCGGATGGATTGGTCGAGCTCCTGTTGTTTCGCGGCGTTCTTTTGCACCAGCGCGGTCATCGCCAGGCCAACTCCGATGGCCAGGGCCGCCAGGATGCCGGTGGTCGCGAGGGAGGCGGCTTTGTTCCGGCGGACCATCTTCTGGAACCGGTAAAGTTGGCTGGGCGGCCGGGCGATGACGGGCTCGTTGTCGAGATGCCGCTTCAAGTCGGCCGCGAGGCCGTTGGCCGTGTCGTAGCGGCGGGAGCGGTCCTTCTTCAGGCACTTCATCACGATCCAATCGAGGTCGCCCTTGAGCTGGTGCAGCAGTTTCGCGGTGTCGGCAGAACGACGCTTGGCGGTGGTGGTGAGCTGATCGGCGCCGAGAGTTGCGAGGCGTGTGCTGGGTCGTTGGGGTTCCTTCTCGCGGATCGTCTTCCGCATCGCGTCGATGCCCGAGGCCATCAGCTCCTTCGCATCGAACGGCGTGCTGCCGGCCAGCAGTTCATAGAGCAACACCCCAAGGCTGTAGATGTCGCTGCGAGTATCAATGTCCAGCCCGCTCATCTCCGCCTGCTCCGGGCTCATGTAGGCCGGCGTCCCGATGAACTGATGCAACTGCGTGTAAACCGTGTTGTCCGTCAGCCGGCCATCCGTCGCCTTGGCGATGCCGAAGTCGATCACCTTCGGCACCGGCACGCCGTCGTGCAGCGTCACGAGGATGTTCGACGGCTTGATGTCGCGGTGGATGATGCCCTTCTGATGCGCGTGCTGGATGGCCTGGCAGACCTTGATGAACAGATCGAGCCGTTCCTTGGTGGTGAGATTGGCCTGGTCGCAGTAGTCGGTGATCTTGATGCCCCGCACCAGTTCCATCACGAAGTAGGGCCGGCCCACGTCGGTCGTGCCCGCATCGAGCACCTTGGCGATGTTGGGATGGTCCATCATGGCCAGCGCCTGACGCTCGGCCTCGAACCGGGCGACGACCTGCTTGGTGTCCATGCCCAGCACGTCTTCCGGCTGGTCATGCGCGTCGAGCAAGGCTTCCAGACGTTGGCGCAGAGCATTGTCGTTTCCGCACACGGCCTGAAGAAAGGCAGCCCGCTCGGCGACGGGCTTTTCGACGGCCAGCGCGAACAACGCGGCCTCACGATCCTGGGGTGATGGCATGGATGAATTGTTCATCTAGTTCTACATGCGCAGTAAGCGGGAAAAAAGTATTTACCTTTCTCCACATACTTTTGGAGACCGGTCTGCGCATGAAGAGTTGAAGACTATGAATGAATTCAAATTCTATTGCACCCACTGCGACCAGCCGTTGAAATGCGATCCGTGCTACGCGGGCCGGCAGATTCAGTGTCCGGGCTGCAATCACCTCATCCGCATCCCCAGTCCGCCGGCTGGCACCGGCTTCACCCACGTCGAGCCGGAATCCGGCCACACTTGGGACATGCATCCGCCCAAGGGCCAGAAGGGCTGAGCACCGGACGAATCGGCGGGTGACCGGAAATGTTGGCGCGCGATACTTCAGGGCTTCGTCGCCGAGCAGTGCCCGCCTGCCGGGCCAGCCTTCGCGATCAGGGGTCGCGCGCCCCGTTCGGGGGTATCCGTCCTCAGAAGAGCGGCTCGATGTTCTTTGGGTCCTTGAGCAGCGCCTCGAGGCGCGGGGCGCCGAGCAGCAGGCCGAACGCAGGTACTTCTGCAGACCATTTGCCGGCTCGGTTGGATGCGACTTCCCGGCGGCACGGCTTGGTTTTGCCAGAGCTGAATTCGATCCCGGCCTTTCCCTGGTGCCGCTTATCGTTTGCCACTGGCCTCCCGGGATTTGCTCACGACGAACGCGCGGATTTGATCGACCTGCTTCCGGGTCAGGCGGTCCTTGAAGGAGGGCATCCCTTTGGCTGCCGCGTAGATTCCGTCATAGACGATTAACGAGAACTGCGCCTTGCTCAGGATTTCCTTGGACGAGTATCTCAGGTCAGGAATGACCGCGCCCCCGCCGTGGCAACGCACGCACTGACTCTGGTGGTAGGCTGCTTCCCCGGCCTGCACGTCGGCCGGATTGTCATCGAAAGGAACGTCCCAGCCAGAAGCCACCGGCGCTGCCCTCCGCTTGTACTCCGGCACGGGTGTCCGTCCGCCTAGTTTGAACGTAAACGCGCGCCCGACTTGTTCGTAGAGGGCGGCATAGCCGGTGGGCGAACTCAGCAGTCCTTCCGCGCCACCCCAACCCGCGAGAACCGTCACGTACTGTTCACCGTCAACCGAGTACGTCACCGGTGGTGCAATGATGCCGGTGCCGGTCGGAAACTCCCAAAGCACCGATCCCGTTTTCGCATCGTAAGCCACGAAACGGCCATCGCCGGTCCCTTCAAATACCAATCCGCCCGCCGTGGAAAGCACGCCGCCATTCAGCGAACCGATGTATCGCTGCCTCCACGCCTCCTGCTGCTTGACGGGATCCCAGGCGAGCAGGAAACCAGAATTCTCCGGGCGTCCGGCGAGAAAATTGATCCCCAGATTCCAACCCTTCTCGCGGTAGCTCCAGTTCGGGTCGTCCGCCAGCGAATACGAGGAAACCCGGCCAGGGATGTAAACCAGGCCGGCCTCGGGATTGAAGGCCATGGGATGCCAGTTGTGCGCCCCTTGTGCGGTGGGCATGACCAACGCCGGGCCCTTCTCGTAGCGGGCTCCTTCCGCCTCGATGGGACGACCGGTCTTGGGATCAACTCCCGTCGCCCACGTAGTCTCCACATACGCCTTCGCCGAGATAAACGAACCGTCCATCCGGTCGATCACCCAAAAGAATCCGTTCTTCGGCGCCTGCATGATCACCTTGCGTGGCCGCCCGTCGATGTTGAGATCAGCCAGGATCATGTGCGCGGTCGCGGTGTAATCCCAGGCGTCCCCGGGAGTGGATTGGAAGTGCCACTTGATCTCACCCGTCGCCGGATCGAGGGCGAGGATCGAGGAAAGGTAGAGATTGTCACCGCCGCCGGGACTCCTGTGTTTCCGGTTCCAAGGCGAGCCATTGCCTGTGCCCACATAAAGCAGCTTCAACTCGGGATCGTAGGCGAACGAGTCCCAGCAGGTGCCGCCGCCGCCGGCTTTCCACCATTCACCGGTCCAGGTTTCGGCCGCCTTGCGCATCGCTTCCGATTCGAATCCGAACTTCGGGTCCCCCGGCACGGTGTAGGTGCGCCACACCTGTTTGCCCGTCTCGGCATCGTAGGCGCCCACATACCCGCGCACACCGTACTCGGCACCGCCGTTGCCGATGATCACCTTCCCGTCCACGATCCGCGGCGCACCCGTGATGGTGTAGTTTTTGTTCCGCTCCACCGTCCAGATTTCCCAGGCCACTCCGCCCGTCCCGGCATCCAGCGCCACGAGGCGGCCATCGAGCACCCCCACATAGATGCGGCCTTGGTAGGCTGCCACGCCGCGATTGACCACGTCACAGCAGGCGCGTTCACCCACAAGCGCCCTGTCCACCTTCGGGTCCCACTGCCAGATCTCCTGGCCGGTTTGCGCGTCCACCGCATGCACGACGCTCCATTCGGTGGTGAAAAACAACGTGCCGCCAATGGCCAGCGGCGTGGCCTCAATGCCGCGCTTGGTTCCCAGATCCCGGCTCCAGGCCAGGCCCAGCTTGGCGACATTCGTGACGTTGATCTGATTCAGCGTGCTGTGCCGCGTCTCTTGAGGATTCAAACCGTGGGCGCTCCAGTCGGACGGATGGGATGCGGCCTGCCGCAGTCGTTGTGAATCGATCATTTTGACGGCCTGCTGTATCGCCGCGGAGGGCTGTGCCGCTTCAATGCGGGCGGCGAAGGACAACAGGAGAAACAGAATCGGGGTGCGGATGACGTTGGATTTCATGACTGATAATCTGCCAGCATGCGCTCGAACCGCGCAAGGCTTTTCGGATCGCGGCTGAAGCTTGCGGGCAACACCTTGATCGCCACCTCGCGACCGAGCTTGGTGTCGCTGGCGCGATACACCTCGCCCATCCCGCCTTCGCCCGGCTTGGCGGTGATCCGGTAGTGGTGAGGGTTTGGTTGATCATAGCTCTGGAAAAATCTTCTTCAGCAGCGCCTGGAAGCGCGGCTCGGTGCGCAAGGGGTCGTAAATTGGCCAGACTTTGAGAAGCCAACAAAGCATGTCCTGCTCCTCATAACATTTCTCCAGCCAGTCCAGGGCCTTGTGCTTTTCGCCGAGTCCAAGATGGAGAAGCACCTGCAGCCCAGGTGAGATATAGCGGTGTTTCGCCAGGTCGTCCCAGCCACGCAGCATCTGCTCGGCTTTCGTGCGATCTCCAGCACGGGCGTAGGCGTAGGCCAGTGTGCCATCGATCCATGGTTGGGAATCCAGCGCCCTGGCCTTTTGAAACGCGGCGATGGCGCCAGCCATGTCCCCTTTGTAAACGAAGCACCAGCCCAACTCTGAATGTGCAGTTGCGAAATTGGGATCCAACTCCAGCGTCTTGCGCAATTGCGCCATGGCTTCATCGTATCGGCGCGCCTCTTTCAGTCGCCAACCCAGATTCGCATTGAATATCAGGGAAAGCGGATCCAATTCGATGGCCCTCTGGGTATTCATGATGACCTCATCAAACCGTCCTGACAGCCATTGAAGGTACGCCAATTGGACGTAGGCAAAGGCCAGCTTGGGGTTCAGTTCCAGGGCGCGTTTGATCTCCTGTTCGCCGCCCTTCCAATCGAAGGCGCTGTAGAGGGCGATGCCGAGGGAGAGATGCGCATCGGGGAGATTCGGATCGAGCGCCAGGGCCTTTTGCGCCAGTTCCTTCTCTTTGGCCCAGGCTTCCTTGCCCGACAACAGGCCTCCGCCCAGCCAGCCGTAACAGTCCGCCAGCCCGCAATAAGCGAGCGCATAATTCGGGTCCAGTTGCAGGGCCTGGGTGAAATACTGGATGGCGTTAACTGATAGGATTTTGCTTTTTCACAGCGGACGTAACCTTAGCGGTCCATGGGCGTTGACACAAGAAAA
>JAQBVM010000551.1 GCA_027623095.1 Verrucomicrobiota bacterium | reverse complement strand
ACAGAACCTCAGGACACCGATCAAGTGTGGCCGCTTGTACCAGTTGGTCCAAACCCTATCGCGGTAACCAAGAATCCCTCCGAGGATTTTCGTCGCAAGGTTGACCCCAATGGTTGCAAAGAACCCGAGAAAGATTCCAAGCGAGTTCCTCAGTTTTCGAACGATGCTTTTCCCGTAAGGCGGTATTGGCTTCGGAAGGGTGCCTGCTGGTACTTCTGGCGGACTCAGCAACTTACCGCGCTCAAAAAACACCGGGTCTGGAACGCGCACATTGACCTCTGCGACGGCGTTTGCCCTCGCAACGGCCAGCATCTCCCGAAACGTCTTGTTCGAAGGATTGAGAACAGCCGCGGCTTCGTAGTGCCTCGCCGCCGCCACATAGTCTTCGAGTTGCAGAAACGCCAGCGCAAACTGCGAGTGGTCTTCCGCGGTTGGGTTCGCTGCGATCCGTTCCTGCAGCAGGGTGACTGCATCAGAAAATCGCCGTTGAGCGATCAACTCCAACGCTGTGGAACTGCTGTCTGAACTGGAAGAATCGTTCGTCACGGCCCACTCCTTGCGACTTCAGGCCCATCATCACGCAGTGAGGTCCGCTGACAGGCGTTAGAAGGCTATTCGAAAGCGGATCAGGACCTGTGTCCGCGTCGTAACCAAGACACTATTGCATTACCAGCAACCTGGTGAACAGTTACCTGGGATTCTCGTTTCGCAAAGTCATGTGATCATGTGGTATTGATTTGAACTGCCTTCCGGAACGGAGCCAGTGGAAACTCAAACGATGGTCAGATGATCTTGCCCCACGCCGGTACCAGTCCGAACGTAGGATTCCGGGATTGTGGTAGCGCCCACTGGTCGAGCGGGAGGACAGGACTGCGGCGCGGCCTTTAGCCATGCTCCTCTGAGGTCACTCCTAACCCGGCCACTTGCCCAGGATGAGGCACCCGGAGATCTAGTTGTACCTCCCAGGGACGTTGTTAGCAGTCCCGGAGTCGGCAAAAGTCACGCGGTCCGTAAAGGGCTTCAGAAATACGCTGCCCAAATGGGATCGAGCGGCGTTTTGTATATCGCGCCACGACAGGATTTGTTGTCCGAAGCGGACAACGTTCTCGATGATCTCTCTGTGCGTCGAGTCGGCCGCCCAAGCGAAGAAATGTGCGAGTATCCATGTTGGACGTCAGCAACAATGAGACACTTTCCCCAATAGAGATTTCAGGCTGATCTGAGCGGTTCTGTCAGAACTCAGGGCACGAGGCCAAATCAGCCCTGGATTCCACGCATCCGAACGCGGGCTTTGAGTTCAAGCGGTGGCGTTTCGAGTCGCGTTTTCGCTGAAATTAGGGGTCGTGCCCTGAGTTCTGACAGAACCGTAAGATCCCTCCGCAAAGGCCGGGATGACAGCCGGTGTCGGGGGACGACAGAATGCACGTTGCGCGGCGCTACGGCGGTCATCGAGATCCCCGTGCCTTATCTCGTTTTGGCAGAGCGTACGGCTCAGCTCCCGGCGCCGTCGGCTTTCTGAGGCCATCGACGATATACCAGATGAGCGGCAGCAGGTTCGCCGCGATCCCGGCCGCTGCGATCGCCGTAATGTCACCCTCGCCTTTTGTCACCACCACATTGAATACTTCGCGCGCGTAAACCAGCCCAGCCACCGCGCCTACAAGGCCGCCGACGATGGCCAGTAGAACCACAGGAGCGTTCGTGCGGACCCCATCATCGAGCCTGAGCCACGCCAGCCCGGCGCCAACTCCTCCGAAGAAACCGGTGGAAATAGAGAACACGACCATCGCTTCGGTCAGACTGGCGCCGGATCTCAAGAAGAAGAACCAGGCAATAAACCAGCCGCCAAGGGCGAGGACAACGCCTGCAACAACACCGACGGCAGCGCGGATGCCAACGGAGATCAGCAGATCAACTGTTCGCCTGTTCAAACATCCGCTCCAAACTGTGCCGTCTGTATCCCGTTTTTGGACCACATCGCGCAGGCAGCGACCCGTGGCGGCAGAGTCAATCCGGCAATTACTTCGCACGACGCTGGCGGGCGAGTTTCGATCACTCGCCACACTGAATCCGATGTGGGAACCTCGATGCTATCATCACGATCAGATTTCAACCGAATATAATCGCCCAAGTCACGAAACCTGATGACTGGAGCCTGTGAAATGAGAATTGAGCGCATCTCCGCACGCCCCGTGGCGATCCCGTATAAGACGCCGTGGCGCAACCGGCACACGGAAGAGAGCGGGGCGCCTATGACACACCTTCGAACGGTTGTGATCGAGGTTCACACGGACACCGGTAGTACCGGCCTAGGCGAGTTCCGTGGCGATTCCCTCGACGGCCAACAGGCGCGGCGGCTGGACGATCTGCTCATCGGCGCCGACCCCACGAACATCTCTCGGCTCGTGCCTCTGCTTGAAGAGAACATTGGAGCGAGCGGCATTGTTGCGGCCATCGACTTTGCGCTGCATGACATCAAGGGCAAGGCTTTTGGCGTCCCCGTCTATCAACTGCTCGGAGGCAAACACCGCGAAAAGGTGCCCCTAGTGTAGTGTCGCCAAAGTCTTATTAGCTTTGTCGACCTTGGCGAGGACGGTTTCAGCGGCGGCGGT
>JAQBVM010000158.1 GCA_027623095.1 Verrucomicrobiota bacterium | reverse complement strand
ATGTCAGCACAATCCCCAAATCCCTTTCCAAGCCCTCGTCAAGCACCGCTCCAAATAAAAAGACCGTGGATTCGTGATTCTGATCCGTTTCCGAAAGCGGTTTTGCGGCGTCCGCCGTTGTCAGATCCCCTGCTGGGAGGGGTGCAGGGGTGGGTCGGTTCATGGGTAGTGAATCAGGGCGAAGGGCTCGTGTAATCACGTCCTGCCAAACGATCCGAAACCAAGTTTGGATTGGTCGTAAAAACTTTGACTTCGTATCCCTGCAAGCGGGTAACGAATCCGCCTCGATCCACGAGCGCCGTTTCTGAACCGTAAAGAAGGTCGAACGTTCGGCCTTCCAACGCTTCGAGTCCGGTTACATCCACTCCAAGATGCCGGTGTGAATCTTCATTTACCAAGACGAGGAGGAAATTCGAATCGCGCTGGCGCAACAGAGCGCGTACTCCGCGGCCGGGGCGATCGAAGAGATCGCTGACAATTCGCACCTGGATATCCTCTACCGGAGCAGCGACCAAGAGAGGCGAGATTTTGGAAAGCTCCGATGTAAGAGCATAAAGAGACTCGCGAAACCTGGGATCATCGATTTGCTCCGAACCCCAATAACAGATTCCTTTAGCTCCGTTGACAATTGCATCGTATGCCATGAATCGGGATTGCTCGAAACTCGGATAGAGGCGTGTTCGTTCGGGGTTTGCTGTGTGCCATGAAAACGCTTGAAGAACCATCCAGACTGGTTTGCCGCGTCCAATTGCATCCCAACGATGGACCAGGCGTCCGACGCTCTGAAGGTCGGTTCCGGTGGAACGGACCGCGTAGTAGTCGCACCCGGTGATGTCGATGCTATCGATGTAGTGGCGGACATATTGCATGTCGCTATCCGCCGCTTCGTTGATCCAGAACGGGCGCTGTAGGGTGTCTAATTCCCGAACAAGGCGGATTCCATCGCGAAGTTTCGGGAGAATCATCGACGCTTGTTCCCGCGCATAGCCGGCAGCTTTTGGGGTTTGGTTGTTCCAATCTTCACGGGTAAATCCCGCGGATTTCTTAAGAAAACTGTAAGCTGTGAACGTCCAGACGATTTCATCCGGACCTTCCCAAACTGCGAGAGCCGGATGATCCGCGACGGACACGACCAAGTTTCTCAAAGCCTCGGTTGCGCCCTGTTGGACAGTGAGAGAAATCCAGCCCATGAGTCCGGCGGCACGAGCCCGATCGAGATCGTCGCGATCACGGCACCGGACCAGGTTCACCCCGGCGGCTGCCATGGCGCGAAGATCCGCCTCTGTTTTAGGCATCTCATAAAAACCGATCGGAAAGCGCGAATCGCTGTTTCCTGCCTTTAGGAATCCGGAATGAACAGGTTTACCGTCGGCTGGCGCCCCGTGAACTAGGCAGAGCGAAAGACAGGCGGCAAACATCCAGTTTCCGGCGCGCTGCAAGGGTCGAAAAACGGGTGCCGAAGTGAGCCGATGAGGACCGAAGCCGGTTTCAACGTTTTCTTCCGCGTCAGCCCGAGAACGATCGATTGGCGTTACGAATGTCCGCATATCGGGAGCTGCGATTGATCTGAAAACCTTAACCAGAGAACCATTTCGCCGCAACTATACGCGCAATTTGGAAATTCTGTCGAATCCGGAGTTCCGATCTTGAGCAATGGATCGACCCCGAAGTGGCGACGGTAGGCAGCCAGGGAATTGAGATCCATCATTGACCGGAATGCTCTTCTGGTGCATGAGAAGTGAGAACCCGCATTTCCATTTATGAATCCTTCCATTAATCGCCGTTTTTTCATCCGGTCGTCTGCCACAGCCAGCGCGCTCCTAGGTCTGCACGAATTGTCGCTTTTCTCGAAGCTTGGCTCCGTTTCGGCAGCCGAGGCGCGGCTACCCGAAAATGCGGTTCAGATGCGACCGGAGATCGAACCTGTAGTCCGGTTCTTGGAGGATACACCGCGTGAGCGGCTCCTTGAGGAAGTGGCTCATCGAATCCGCCACGGTCTGAGTTATCGCGATGTTTTGGCGGCCCTGCTTTTGGCAGGGGTCCGAAATATTCAACCGCGCCCCGTTGGATTCAAGTTTCATGCGGTGCTCGTTGTTAATTCGGCTCACTTGGCCAGTATTAACTCACCCGATTCTGAGCGCTGGCTGCCGGTTTTCTGGGCGCTCGATTATTTTAAAAGTTCGCAGGAACGCGATGTTCAAGAGGGAAACTGGACAATGTCCCGTGTGGATGAATCGAAGGTTCCGACGCCCCGGAATGCGAAAAGGGCGTTCATCGGTGCCATGGACAAGTGGGATGTCGAAGCGGCGGATCACGCGGTCCCTGGGCTGGTCCGCAGCTTGGGGGCAGGGGAGGTGTTCGATCTCTTCAGCTTGTATGGAAGCCGCGACTACCGGGATATTGGGCACAAGGCAATCTATGTGGCGAATAGTTTTCGCACTCTACAGTGCATCGGGTGGGAGCATGCGGAACCGGTTTTACGTTCCCTAGCCTACGCGCTGTTGGCGCACGAGGGCGGCAATCCGGCGGAGCGAGACGCAAGTCCCGATAGACCGGGCCGGAGAAACCTCGAGCGAGCCGCTTCCATTGTCGAGGATTGGAAAGCTGGCGAGTTGAGGTCGAGTGTCGCGACGGACCTGCTTGAAACATTTCGTCACGCGTCTCCGAATGAGGCGAGCGATAGGGTGATCAGATTGCTCGCCGAAAAAACGCATCCTCAGTCGATTTGGGACGGTATTTTCAGTTTCGTGGGCGAGTTGCTGATGCGCAATCCCGGCATTGTCTCGCTTCACGCGGCGACCTGTTCAAACGCGATGCATTATTCATTTCAGAATTGCGGCGATGATCGCACGCGGCGGATGCTCCTGCTTCAAAACGCGGCTTTCCTTCCGATGTTCCGCGGAGGAACTCTGAACTCGAACGACCAAGCGCTGGATCAGATTCGTCCGGACGAAGTTAGCAAAGACGAATCCAAAGCTGTTGAGGATCTGTTTTCGGAGATTGAAAAGAACCGTCTGGGCGCGGCGCGCAAGGCGCTCGGTTATTTCGAGGCGGGACATTCCGCAAAAGAATTTATCAATACGGCAAGAAGGTGCATTTTCCTGAAAGGCTCCAATTCCCACGACTACAAATTCAGTTCGGCGGTGTTGGAGGATTATTATCATGTCTCTCCGGCATGGCGTAATCGATATTTGGCCGCGAGTGTTTTCAATCTTCGGGGTTCACAAGGGGCCGATAACGGTTTGGTTGGCCGAACGCGGGCCGCTCTGGAAGCTTAAACCTGCGCCAATGCGGTTTGCTGGAATTTCGCGGACGCTGCGGGTCACAGACCCACGCTTTAGAGCGTGCCTTTGGGAGGTCCGGCACGTCCAATCGATGTGAACGCTAATAAACCGGTTAGGCATAGTTATGACGAGATATTGGCTTCTTGTTTGGATCGGAGTTGGAATATTCATCCCTCAGACAAGCGCGGATTTCCCTGGAGAAAGAATCGACAATTGGCATCAATGGCGAGGGCCAAATGGAAACGGTGTCGCGCCACACGGGAAGCCGCCCATTCGTTGGAGTGAGGATTCAAACGTCCGTTGGAAAGTCGGGTTGCCGGGTGAGGGAACGAGCACGCCGATCATTTGGGGGAATCAAATCTTTCTCGTGGCGGCGATCGAAACTGACCGAGACGCGCCGGCTCGCGGGAAAGTGGATCCGGAGGCGCTGACCGAACCGCCGACCCAATTCTTCCAATTTCTCGTATTGAGTGTTGACCGGAATACAGGAAAGGAACTTTGGCGGCGGATAGCCACCGAGGCAGTGCCCCATCAAGGCCGGCATCCGACTCACTCTTACGCCGCGGCTTCGCCCGTTACGGACGGGAATTACCTTTATGTATCGTTCGGCTCGCGCGGAATCTTCTGCTTCGATCTGGCCGGAAAGCTAATCTGGACGCGTGCCTTGGGTCAGATGCGCACGCGCTATGGGTGGGGCGAAGCGACCTCACCGGTCCTAAGCGGAGACGCTCTGATCGTCAACTGGGATCACGAGGACCAATCGTTCATTTTGGCTCTCGACGTCAAAACTGGAGAGACGCGTTGGAAAGCCGACCGAGACGAGCCGACTTCCTGGTCAACCCCATTGGCGGTTGAGCAGGAAGGGCAAACGCAAATCATCGTCAATGGCACGAACCGCATTCGCAGCTATGATCTCAGTTCGGGTGCTGTTTTATGGGAGTGCGGCGGCTTGACCTTAAACTGCATTCCGTCGCCGGTCCGCACCGATCAGGCGGTGATCTGCATGAGTGGCTACCGCGGTGCTGCTGTCTTTGCGATTCCTTTTGATTCGAAGGGCGATTTAACCGGAACGCAGAAGCTCGCCTGGAGCTATCATCGGGCGACGCCTTATGTGCCTTCGCCGTTGTTGTATAGGAACCGGCTTTACTTTACGTACGCGAACAGCGCTGTTCTGACCTGTTTAGACGCTCAAGACGGAACCCCGGTCTTCGAGCAACAGCGCCTCCCGGAGTTGGGAACTCTTTACGCCTCCCCGACTGCGGCTGGCGGGTATATTTTCATTGTGGACCGGGATGGGCTTGCAGTGGTGCTTCAAGATGGGCCATCCATCGAGATCGTTGCGACGAATCGCCTGAACGCTCAGATCGACGCTTCACCGGCGATTGTGGGAACACAATTGTTCCTGCGTGGCCGTCGAGAATTGTACTGCATTCAATCGGACTGAACTGGCCGGGCGCTTTGAGCGCCAACTCGACGCCTGCCGTTCGCCGCAATACAACGATCCTGCCGCCGCTCTCGAAGGATCACTGTTTCTGCATGAAGCGGCCCGAATCTTTGGCCGTGCAGTTTCTCCGACAATTCATCATCCTGTCCATATTGCCGACGCTCGAAGGGTCGGAATTTATGGACAAGCAAGACTTGAATACCTGGAAAAACATGCCCGCTCTGCGCGTGTGGGTGAAGGCACAGGCAATCTTCGTTCCTTGTCGGACTCCACCGATTCGCTTCCGCTGATCGCATGCCCCGCATTTTCGACAACATTGCCCTCGATCTTCTGCCGGCACTGCGGGATACACTTGAAATCTCCCAGCGCTCCGATTTCTGCGCCGGCTACTTCAATTTGCGCGGCTGGAAAGCGATTGATGGTCTCATCGAGAGGTGGGCTGGCGGCGAGGGCGCGCAATGTCGTCTCCTTGTTGGCATGCAGCGGCTCGCCCAGGACGAACTGCGCCTCGCCTACAGCCTTTTGCCGCGGGAAGACCAGATCAGCCAGCAGGCGGTCATTCGCATGAAACGGCATCTCGCCGAGGACTTTCGCGCCCAACTTACCTTCGGCGCGCCCACCGACGACGACGAAGCCGGCCTTCGCCGCCTCTCGGCTCAACTCAAGGCAGGCAAGGTTGTCGTAAAACTGTTTCTCCGCCATACGCTCCACGCCAAACTTTATCTCTGCTTCCGCGCCGATCCCAACAATCCCGTCACCGGCTTTCTCGGTTCGAGCAATCTTACGCTCGCCGGCCTGTCCAACCAGGGTGAACTCAACGTGGACGTTCTCGACCACGACGCGACCGCGAAACTCACACAATGGTTCAAGGACCGCTGGAATGACCGATGGTGCGTTGATATCACGAAGGAACTCATCCAGGTGATTGACGAGAGCTGGGCGCGGCCTGACGTTCTTCCGCCGTATTGGGTTTACGTCAAGATGGCCTACCATTTGGCGGAGGAAGCGCGTGCGGGAATGTCGGAGTTCTCCATTCCTGCCGACATGCGTGGCACGCTCCTCGAATTCCAATCCGCAGCCGTCCGCATCGCCGCCCGGCACTTGGAGAAGCGCGGTGGCGTCATCCTCGGGGACGTTGTCGGGTTGGGGAAAACGGTCATGGCCACTGCGCTGGCGCGGATGTTTCAAGACCCGCCGAGATCTCTCGAAACGCTCATCCTCTGCCCGAAAAATCTTGTCGGGATGTGGAAAGACTACGCCCACCGCTTCCGCCTCATCGCGGAGGTTGTTTCAACTACGCAGGCGCAAAATGCACTGCCTGATCTGCGCCGCTACCGTGTCGTCATCCTCGATGAGAGCCACAACCTGCGGAACCGCGAAGGCCGCCGCTGGGCCGTCATTCGTGACTACATTTCGCGCAATGCCAGCAAGTGTATTCTCCTTTCGGCTACACCCTACAACAAAGCCTATCTGGATCTCGCCAATCAACTCCGGCTTTTCCTCGAACCAGAAGACGTCGTCGGCATCCGACCGGAGGAATATCTCCGCCGCGATTGTGATGGCCGTCCGGACGAGTTCACGCGCCGTCACCAGTGTCCCGTCAACTGCCTCTCCGCCTTTGAGAAGAGCGAACACGCCGATGACTGGCGCGAACTGATGCGCCTTTTCATGGTTCGCCGTACCCGCAGTTTTGTCGAGCGCAACTACTCCTTCACCGAATGTCCCGCTTGCTCCGCTGTGCTTCTGGCCACGCAGGACAAATGTTCCAACTGTGAACGTCCGAAGGCCAAGGAAGACCGCCGCTTCCTAGTCCTGGAGGGGGGCAGTCGCTTCCACTTCCCCAAGCGCCGACCCAAGGCCCTGACATTCCACATCCGGGACAGCGACCCGGCAGACCAATACGCCAGGCTCTATTCGGATGTCGTGGTGGACACGATTCGCATGCTCCATCTTCCGCGCTACGGTCTCGCCAATTACCTAAAACCAACCCCAGAGACGCCGCCGAGCACGGACGAAGCCGAGGTGATGAGAAACCTTTCCCGCGCCGGCAAGCGCCTCATCGGGTTTTGTCGCACGAATCTGTTCAAGCGCCTCGAAAGCAGCGGCTACGCCTTCCTGCTCTCCGTGCGCCGCCACATCGTGCGCAACTTCATTTATATCCACGCTCTGGAAAACAACCTCCCGCTGCCCATCGGCACGCAGGACGCCTCGTTGTTCGACACGCGCGGTGACGACGCCGACCATGACCCGCAGACCACCGGGCGGCGGTTTGACGATGACCAAAGTCGCCCCCAGCCGTCACCTGCGCCCACGGCAGCATCGCTGGCGAATTTCGCCGCCGAAGCCGCGACCGGCTACCAACTGCTGCGCTCTGAACTTCGCAACCTCTTTGACTGGCTCCGACACGACGTTTTCACCGAAGACTTGGCCGCGCACCTGCGGCAGGATGCGGAGCGCCTCTTCTCCATTCTCCAACTCGCCGGGGAATGGCAGCCGGACAAGGACCACAAGCTCGCCGAACTCCACAAACTTCTCGCCAAAAAACATCCCGGCCAGAAGATTCTCATCTTTTCCCAGTTCGCCGATACCGTGCTCTACCTCACCGAGCAGTTGCGCGCACGCGGCCTCAAACAATTCTCCGATGTTACCGGGGACACCGAAGACCCGGCGGCTTTCGCCCGTCGCTTCAGTCCGGAAAGCAACCAGGCACGCGACAAAGTTTCCGCCGCCGAGGAACTCCGCGTCCTCGTCGCCACCGATGTCCTGAGCGAAGGACAAAACCTCCAGGACGCCGCCATCGTCGTGAACTTCGATCTGCCGTGGGCCATCATCCGGCTGATCCAGCGAGCGGGCCGCGTTGACCGTATCGGGCAAAAGGCCGAGGAAATTCTCTGTTATTCTTTCCTGCCCGCCGAGGGCGTCGAACGCCTCATCCGTCTGCGCTCCCGTGTGCGCCAGCGCTTGCAGCAAAACGCCGAGGTCGTCGGGACCGATGAAACATTCTTCGAGGATGAGACGCACGACGGTCTGATCCGCGACCTGTTCACCGAAAAGTCCGGTATTCTCGACGACGCGGAAGACAACGAGGTGGATCTCTCGTCGCTCGCTTACCAGATTTGGAAAAACGCCAGCGACACAAACCCCGCCCTCAAAAAGACCATCCCCGATCTGGCCAATGTGGTCTTTTCCACGAAAGGCCTGTCCACCATTCCGCCGAGGCCCGCGACGACGGCGGGGCCGAAACCCGCCGCAGGTGTCATGGTCTATGTCCGCACAGCCGACGGCAACGATGCCCTGGCCTGGGTGGATGAAGAGGGACGCACCATCACTGAATCACAGCATGAGATTCTTCGCTCCGCCGCCTGCGAACCGGCTACCCCAGCGCTTCCACGCCTGAACCATCACCACTCGCTCGTTTCGCAGGCCGTGGCCGGAATCCAGAAAGAACACATCACCACCGGCGGCCAGCTTGGCAAGCCTTCCAGCGCCCGCCGCCGTGTCTATGAGCGCCTCAAGGACCACGCCGCGAACGTGAAGAACACCCTGTTCGACATCAAACCGCTCCACCAGGCCATTGACGCCATCTATGATGCGCCGCTCACCGAGGCTGCCCGCGACCTGCTCAACCGCGAACTACGCGCCGGAGTCAGCACCGAAAAGCTGGCCGACATCATCCTCTCGCTCCACGAGGAGGACCGGCTCTGCATCCCAAAGGACGATGCCGAAGCCCGCGAACCAAAAATCATCTGCTCGCTGGGGATCAGCGCCGCCCACCCAAGCCTATGAAAATCGACCCGCTCGCCCTGCAAGCCGAACGGCGCATCTTTTTGCTCCGTAGCCTCAGGGTCATGTTTGACTACGACCTCGCCGGGCTTTACGGAGTCGAAACCGGCGCGCTGAATCGCGCCGTCAGACGCAACGCCGACCGTTTCCCCGATGACTTCATGTTCCAATTAACGGCTGAGGAACACGAAGCCTTGAAATGCCAAACTGGCATTTCAAGAGATTGGGGTGGACGCCGCCGCAGCTTGCCTTACGCCTTCACCGAGCAGGGAGTCGCAATGCTTTCCAGCGCTCTGCGCAGCCCGCGGGCGGTGCAGGTGAACATTGCCATTATGCGCGCGTTCGTCCGCTTGCGCGAACTCCTTCTCACGAACGCCGACCTCGGTCGCAAGCTTGCCGCTCTGGAGGCCAAATACGACGAGCAGTTCAAATCTGTTTTTGACGCGATCCGCCAGCTCATGACTCCGCCCGATCCCCCAAGACGACGCATAGGCTTTCGCACAGAAAAGGATGAAGGATGAATTGTGAAAAAACGCCGTCGTCTTCATTCTTCATTTCATACTTCATTATTCATCCTTCATAATTTCCCCACAATGCCCCTCGACTTCCAACGCGCCCGCCCGTTCCTGCAAAATGGGAATCTCGCCAAATTGTTTGTCGAAGAACTCGGCTGGGAGCCTTGCCGCCAGAAACTCACGCTCCGCGCTGGTGAAACCGACTACGCCTTCACGGCCGTCGCCGAGAAACGCGGATTCACCGCCTGGCTTTGCGAATCGCCCAACGGCGGAATGCCCGACCACGCCACCCGTCTCAAGCTCGACCGCAAACTCTCCGAAACCAGCTTCGAGCATGTCATCGTCTTCGCCACTGGCGACCGCGCCAGCCAGTCCTGGATGTGGGTCCGCCGCGAGCAGGGCAAACCGTTCGCCGCCCGCACCCACGAGTATCACCGCGGCCAACCCGGCGACTCGCTCCTCCAGAAGCTCCAAATCCTCTACGTCTCGCTCGAAGAAGAGGAAGCCGGCCTTTCCACCGTGGCCGTCGCCGGTCGCGCCCGCGCCGCGTTCGACATCGAGCGCGTCACCAAGGCGTTCTACCGCGACTTCGACACGCACCGGAAAGCCTTCCTCAAGTTCATTGATGGCATCGGCGAGGTGGCCGATCTCGAATGGTATGCCTCCGTCATGCTCAACCGCCTGATGTTCGTCTATTTCATCCAGCGCAAAGGCTTCCTCGACGGCGACCACGACTACCTCCGCCACCGGCTCGACCGCTGCCAGAAGGAGCAGGGCAAGGACAAGTTCTACACCTTCTACCGCTACTTCCTGCTCAGGCTCTTCCACGAAGGCTTTGGCAAACGCCGCAAAGACCGCGCGCCCGACCTCGAAAAGCTCCTCGGCAACATCCCGTATCTCAACGGCGGCCTCTTCGATGTGCATGAACTCGAAAAGCCCGAGCGCTACGGCAAGGACATCCAGATTCCAGACAAAGCCTTCGAGCGCGTCTTCGACTACTTCGACCAATACCAGTGGCATCTCGACGAACGCCCGCTCCGCAAGGACGACGAAATCAACCCCGATGTCCTCGGCTACATCTTCGAGAAATACATCAACCAGAAACAAATGGGGGCGTATTACACCAAGGAGGACATCACCGAATACATCAGCAAGAACACCGTCCTTCCGTTCCTCTTCGACGCCGCCCGCGCCAAGTGCAAGGTCGCATTTGAAAATCGCGACAGCCCGAGCATCTGGGATTTGCTCTGCGAAAACCCAGATCGCTACATTTATCCAGCGGTGCGGCACGGCGCGGCAAAAGAACTTCCGCCAGAGATCGCAGTCGGCCTCGACCCGACCCACCCAAACCTTACCGAACGTCGCAAGGCGTGGAACAAACCCGCACCCGGCGAATACGCCTTGCCCACCGAAATCTGGCGCGAAGTCGTCGCCCGTCGGCAGCGTTACGAAGAAGTCAGAAAGCGACTCGCCGACGGCGAAGTCCGTGAGGTCAACGACCTCATCACCCTCAATCTCGATCTCCGCCAGTTCGCGCAGGATGTCATCCAGAATTGCGAAGGCCCGGACCTGCTTATGGCCTTCTGGCAGGCCATCACCACCATCACCGTCCTTGACCCCACCGGCGGCTCGGGCGCGTTCATCTTTGCCGCGCTCAACATCCTTGAACCGCTCTACGAAGCCTGTCTCGACCGCATGGAGGCATTTCTGGCCGAGTGGGGCGAGAACGGCCGCAAGACCCATCCGAACTACCACAAGAAATTCACCGAAGTCCTCGCCCGCGTGGACGCGCACCCGAACCGCCGCTATTTCGTCTTGAAATCCATCATCCTCAATAATCTCTACGCCGTGGACATCATGGAAGAGGCGGTGGAAATCTGCAAATTGCGCCTCTTCCTCAAGCTCGCCGCCCAGGTCGAGCCCGACGCCGCCCGCGACAACCTCGGCATCGAGCCGCTGCCCGACATTGATTTCAACATCCGCGCCGGCAACACCCTCGTCGGCTACGCCACCTACGACGAAGTCAAACGCGCCATCACCAGCGGCCTGGACTTCGACAACGCGATGGAAAAAATCGCCGTCAAAGCCGCCGATCTCCAGCAGACCTTCGACAAATTCCGCCAGCTCCAGACCGAAGGCGACGGCTCCGTGCCCGCCGCCCACAAACTGGAACTGCAAAAGCGCCTCAAGGCGCTGGAAGACGAACTCAACCGCCACCTCGCCGGCGAATACGGCGTGAAGGTGAGCGACAAAGCCGCCTACGACAAGTGGCTGAAGTCCCACCAACCGTTCCACTGGTTCATCCAGTTCTACGGCATCCTCAACGGCGGCGGTTTTGATGTCATCATCGGCAATCCGCCGTGGAAGGAATACTCCGCAGTCAAGAAATCCTACACCGTTCGCGGCTACGTAACCGAGTCGAGCGGTAACCTGTATGCGCTTTGCACTGAGCGTTCGGTGACGATGCTTTCGCCGCGTGGCTTTCTCAGTTTCATCGTCCAGCTTCCAATCGTCAGTTCCTCGCGCATGGATTGCATTCGGGCCTTCCTACTTCGCAGCGCATCATTCGTGGCCACCATTACCTGCGATGACCGACCCGGGAAGTTGTTCGAGGGCCTTCAACACTGCCGAAGCACAATTTTCCTCCTGCAACGCCGAAGAGGGGCAGGAAACACCCGCCTCTGGTCGTCCGGCTATCGTCGTTGGGCATCAGCAGTGCGGGAGTTTCTATTTCCCGCGACGATTTTTGCAGAGGTCGGTGAAGGGGAGATACAACAAGGACAATTTCCGAAGCTGACTTCGCAACTGCAAGTCTCCGCGTATGCGAAACTCTTCGCACGTTCCAACCGTTTGTTGGGTCTGGCGACGAGCCAGCGTGCAACCAAGGACTTCGTCTTCTACCAAGAGTCTGCTCAGTATTGGGTGAAGGCTACCGTGGGGCTGCCGCATTATGCGAAGAATGGCCGAGTCGGCGCACCGGCTCACGGGCGCTATCTTTACTTCAAGGAGGCACGCCATCCGCGAATCGCGTGCGCGATTCTGCATAGCAGTCTTTTTTACTCCTTCTTCATCGCTTACAGTGATTGCTTCCACGTCAGCGACACGCTCGCGACGAGCTTTCCCGTCCCACCCGCCGCGCTCGAAGACAAGTCGCTCGAAGCGCTCGGCGCAAAGCTGATGCGCGACCTTGAGCGCAACGCCGAGAAGAAGACAATCAACACGAAAGACGGCGACAAAATTGCCTATGACGAGTTCCGTGTCGGCGAGTCCAAACCCATCCTCGACGAAATCGACACGGTGCTGGCGGGGCACTATGGGTTCACGGCGGAGGAGTTGGATTTCATCCTGAACTACGACATTAAATACCGCCTCGGCCGCAGCCCGCAGGAGGAGGAATAAGCCATGCTGAACAAGATCACGATTCGGAATTTCAAACGGTTAAAGGACGCAGCGATCCCGCTCGGTCAGGCGGTCGTTTTTATTGGCCCGAACAATTCAGGCAAGACAACAGCATTACAGGCACTGGCCTTGTGGGAGATCGGGCTGCGCGCATGGATTGCCGAACGCGGTGGGAAAGCATCTCCAGAAAAACGACCGGGTGTAACCATAAACCGCCGCGATCTCATTTCTCTCCCGGTGCCCGCAGCCAATCTGCTCTGGAACGATCTCCATGTCCGTGAATCCAGAGAGCGCAAAACCCGGAACATCCGCATCGACATTCTGGTCGAGGGGGAGACCAAGGGCAGTGAATGGGAATGTGGGTTCGAGTTTGACTTCACTTCCGACGAGGCCCTCATCTGCCGTCCTCTGCGCCTGCTCGGTTACGATGAGGCCAAAGTTCAGGATGCCAAATTCCGCGAGATTCCCGAAGTGTTGGAAGCGGGTTCACCGCGCCTCTGCTTTCTGCCGCCGATGTCCGGCTTGGCCTCGGTGGAGCCCAAGATCGAACAGGGTCGCATCGACGTTTTGCTCGGGGAGGGCCAGACGGCCCAAGTGCTACGGAATCTGTGCCACATGACCCTCACCACGCAGCCGGACGCTTGGAAGGCGATCTGCGAGAAAATGCGGGCCTTTTTCGACCTCGAACTAGACGAGCCCGAATACCTGCCGCAGCGCGGAGAAATCAGCTTGAGCTATCGTGAGCGCGGCCAGCGGCTCGACATCTCCTCAGCCGGACGCGGAGCCCAGCAGACCTTGCTGCTGCTCGCTTACGTAAACGCGAACCCCGGCTCAATCCTGCTGCTGGACGAACCCGACGCCCACCTTGAGATTCTGCGCCAGCGGCAAATCTACAATAGCCTTGTCGAACTCGCCTCGTTGCAGGGTTCCCAGATTATCGCCGCGAGTCACTCCGAGGTCGTGCTGAACGAAGCGGCGGGGCGCGATACGGTGGTTGCTTTCGTCGGCCGCCCTCACGAACTCACCGCAGGAAAGTCCTCTCAACTGGTCAAGTCCCTGCGCGACATCGGGTTCGACCAATACTACCAAGCGGAGCAAAAGGGATGGGTGCTCTATCTCGAAGACACAACCGATTTGCCCATCCTTTCCGTGTTTGCCGAAATCCTCGACCACCCAACAAAATCCCTACTTGCCACCCCTTTTGTCCATTACGTCGGCACGAACATCCCAGCAAGGGCGAGGGAACATTTCTTCGGGTTGCGCGAAGCGAAACCGGATCTTGTCGGGCTGGCTCTATTCGACCGGCTTGGCCCGCAGGTCTTGCAAGAGCACGACGCACTACGGGAACTCTGCTGGCAGAGGCGGGAGATCGAGAACTACCTTAATACCAGGGACATCCTACTCAGGTTCGCTGCCAATTATTCGGCGGGCCTTGGTCCGCTTTTCGAGGAAGGGGCGCGAGCGGCCAACGTCGCTGCGATGGAAGAAGAAATTGGGAAACTAGAGCAGGCCCTGCAAAGTCTTGGTCGCCCCGGTCCATGGTCGCCCGACATCAAGGCGACGGACGATTTTCTCGATCCGCTTTTTCGCAATTTTTCCGCAAAGCTGGGCGTCCCACTGTGCCTGCGCAAGAATGCCTACTCTACTCTCGCCCGCCTGGTGCCCAAAGAGGAGGTAGATCCCGAGGTGATTGCCAAGCTCGATGCAATTGTGGAAGTGGCCACAAAAGCCAAGCCTGCCGTTAATGATCCGGCCGATTGAGAAGCATGAGCCCTCCGGAACAGCCGCAGCCCAAATTGGTGAAGCGAATCGTTTGCCTTGCAAATTCGCGCAAACTCAGCGGACGGTGCATCGTTGGTCGGGAAATCGTGAACGACAGTCCCGGAGCGTGGATTCGTCCAGTAAGTGCCCGCGAACATCAGGAGGTTTCGTGGGAGGAGCGTCACTACGAGGACGGGAGCGACCCCAGCGTGCTGGATGTGGTGGCCGTGCCGCTCCTCGAACCACGGCCCCATCAATTCCAACAGGAGAATTGGTTGCTCGACCCGACTTTCTACTGGCGCAAAACCGGCCGGATGGATTGGGCGGGGCTTCAAGACTTCGTGGAGCCCGAGGGGCCGCTGTGGGTCAATGGGCAACACACCGGTCGCGGGCTGAACGACCGTATCTCGATGAAGGATGCGGAACGACTGCGAAGTTCACTCCGGTTGGTGCGCATCAACAGCCTGACCATCGATGTCTCCTGCCCCGGAGCCGCGTTCGGAAATCCGAAGCGAAGGTTGCAGGGACAGTTTCAATTCCCAGGCGTCTGGTATCATCTGCGGGTGACGGACCCGGTTTACGAACGCCGTTTTCTGGCGCTCCCCGATGGGCAACACCGCCTCGGCGAGTCTTGTCTGGCAATCAGTCTGGGCGAGCCATTCGAGGGTTACGCCTACAAGCTGATTGCCGCCATTATCGAAAGGAGCGAAACTGGGAAAGCATGAGTGCCACGACCCATCCGGTGTTTACGATTGGCCACTCGACGCACAGCGCCGAGGCGTTTTTCGCCTTGTTGCGCCAGCATGGTGTGGAGGCGCTGGCGGATGTGCGGTCGTCGCCGTTCAGCCGGTTCAACCCGCAGTTTAACCGGGAGGCGCTGGAGCAGAGCCTGAAGGCGAACGGCATCCGGTATGTGTTCCTCGGCAAGGAACTCGGCGCGCGTTCCGAGGACCGTTCCTGCTACCTCGACGGGCGGGTGCAATATGGGCGGCTGGCGCAGACGCCGCTCTTCCAGAGCGGGCTGGACCGCGTGCTGCAAGGCGCGGCCCGCTATCGGGTAGCGCTGATGTGCGCCGAGAAAGAGCCGCTGGAATGTCACCGGACGCTGCTCGTGGCGAAGGCGCTGGCGGTTCGCGGCAAGCCGGTGCTGCACATTCACGCCGACGGACAACTCGAAACGCACGAAGCCGCCATGGAACGGCTGATCGAAGTGACCGGCCTGCCGAGAGAGGATTTGTTTCGTTCCAAGGAAGAGTTGCTTGCCGAAGCGCTCGCAAGGCAGGAACGGCAAGTCGCCTACGTGGAGGAAGGGCAGGCACCCATGACCCTCAAGGAAGATTCACCATGAAAGTATTCACCATCGGATTCACCAAGAAGAACGCGCGGCAATTTTTCGACGCGCTCCGGAAGTCCGGGGCCAAGCGGGTGGTGGATGTGCGCCTCAACAACGTCTCGCAACTGGCAGGGTTCGCCAAGCGGGATGACCTCGCGTTCTTCCTCAAGGAAGTGTGCGGCATGGATTACGTGCATACGCCCGAACTGGCTCCAACGCAGGAGATGCTCGACGAATACAAAAAGCTGAAAGGGGACTGGGACACCTACGAAAAGCGATTCCTCGACCTAATGGAGAAGCGGAAGATTGAAGAGCGCATCCCCAAGGAAATCGTGGCCGAGGGCTGCCTGCTCTGCAGCGAAGACAAGCCTCATCATTGCCATCGCCGATTGGTGGCGGAATACTTGAAGCAGCATTGGGGCGACCTCGACATTTCCCATCTCGGGTGAGCGGAGCCCATGGATGAATCCCCCATGTCCAATCCACAGCCACGGATTCTTGTCCCGGCGGACGCGCATTGGCCGCACCCGCTTTTGAAACGGCTTGCATCGGAAGCTCCGGCGGAACTCCATGCCATCGGCAACCTCGACTTGCTCGCCCTGCCCAAAACCGCGCTGTTCTGTTCCGCCCGATGTCCCGGAAAAGTCATCCTCGGCACTTACGACCAGGCCGCCAAGTGGCGCGACGCAGGGCGCTGCGTCATCAGCGGCTTCCATTCGTCCGTCGAAAAGGAGTGTCTCCAAATCCTCCTACGCGGCTCGCAGCCAATAATTATCTGTCCCGCCCGCGCCTTGCCCCAGCGCGTGCCGCCAGATTGGAAAACGCCCTTGGCCGCCGGACGTCTGTTGATTCTTTCCCCGTTCACTGCCACAGCAAGCCGCGTCACCACCGAACTCGCTTTTCGGCGCAATGAGTTCGTCGCGGCCCTGGCCGATGAGGTTTTCATCGCCCACACCACCGTCGCCGGTCATTTGGCAACCCTCACCCGGCGCCTGAGCACGTGGGACATACCGTTCGGAGTGAATCGTCCCATTGAACTTCAGGGCTGACACGGCGGCGGCGATGGACTACTTTTTCCCATGAGTTTCACCGAAGTATTAGCCGAATTGCCCGCGCTCACTATTGCCGAACGACAATTACTGGCGGAAGACCGGCTGTATTGTGTGTTTAACTCCCTCGGAAGAAATGAGCGTGCCCCAAATCATCCTCGAACTCGTCGAGCGCTTTGAGCGCCAACGCGACGCCTACCGCTCGCCGCAATATAACGAAACCCAGCTTCGCCGTGAATTCCTGGACCCATTTTTCAAAGCGCTCGGCTGGTGCGGACGGCGGCGTGAACACCAGGGAGAATGGCCGGTTTGAAATTCGCGGACATATTCGGCACGTAA
>JAQBVM010000550.1 GCA_027623095.1 Verrucomicrobiota bacterium | reverse complement strand
CCGGGCATAAGACGGTGTGAATTTCCGGGTTACACCGCCTCGAATTGCGCGGCAAGAGAGAATTCATGGTGTTCAAGATTCTTGCCGCATATGGACTATCCAATCCGGGGGAAATTATGAGCACGTCCGAAATTCTCAGCTCCCTTGCCGCGGAACTGGACCGCTACGCAAACCAAACCGGCATCGCCTTTTGGGAAAATATCGTGCCTGAAGATATTCACAAGGCCGTGAGTATACTACGAAAGAAAATTTCAGATGCGGGTGGAAATCCCCATCTGATCGAGTCCAATTATGCGTATGCGGGAGGTTACCGTCTTAGTACACCGCCCTGCAATATCAGGATCGAGAATTTCGATGACGAGTGAAAGGAAGACAGGAAGGTTGCGCCGAGGCTCTCTGTCGGCGCGAACGATACCCGCTGCATAAGTTGCGGCTTCGGAAAGGGTTACAACAATGCCTGTAAACGTCCGGAAAAAGATGTTGGATACATGGTGTTCGGCATCGTTTGCATGCGTGAATAGGGCAGCATGAAAGCAGACATCGTTAAGAAACTCATCGGATTCGAAGTCGAATTGGGAAATCACCTGGTTCAGACACAGGGGGAATCCCCTGCCCGGCGTGCAGGCGAGGCACTCGTTGCCGCACACCAAGGCCTTTACGGCACTCCGTCGTCCTCCGGAAACGACTCCGTCCATGAATTCAACTCCCGGGGATTCCGGGTCTATCTCGATCACGATCACGCCGAGGTATCCGGACCACTCTGCTGCAGCGCCACACAGCTGACCCTGGCCATGAGAGATGCGCGACGGATCGTGGCCTCTTGCCGGGAAGCCGCGGAACAAGAGGTCGGGCCCCTGCACATCTCCTTCAACAACACAAACCGCCAGGGGGTTGCGTGGGCCTTTCATGCAAACTTTCTCGTCGCAAGGCGAGCGTTCGACGCGTGGCGCGATGACGACTGGCGACCGCTGAAAAAGCAGTGGGTACCGTTGCTGGTAACCGGATTTCCGATTTGGGGAACCGGCAAGGTCGGGGCCGAAAACGGCGTTGCTGCATGCGACTTTCAACTGTCCCAGCGAGCCGATTTCATTGACGAGGAAACAGGCCTGTCTACCATTGACCACAAAAACATCATCAATACCCGCGATCAGCCGCTCGCCAATCCCGAAAATTTTGCCCGGCTCCATACCATTGCCTACGATACGAACCTCCAGGCGTTTCCCACTTGGCTGAAATTCGGCATCGCCCAGGTCTTGCTCGCCTTGATCGAGGAAGAATTGCCGATGCCTGATCTAACGTTGAAGGATCCGGTTAAGGCAGCACATGTCGTTTCAAGAGACTTGCAGTTCCGGAATTTGCTGAAGCTGCAGAACGGCGGCCAAGAAACCGCACTCAACATTCAGCGCCGCCTCGCGGAGATGGCTGCCGCCGCGATAGAGGAAGGTTGCAGCGCATCCGCCGTCCCGGATGCCGGGTTGATCGTCGAAACATGGATCCAAACGCTTGATCACCTTGAGACACGCCATCCCATGGTGCGCCGCCTGGACTGGGTCTCGAAGTACCGCGTCCTCGCAGAAGCACAGCGCCTGGCGCCAAGAAGCACGCGGGAGATGACCTTTCTCGATCTACGATATGCCGACGTGGGCGGGAGCTTCGAGGCAATGGAGAATGCCGGAGCGGTTGACAAACTTGAGGATTTTCTCCCGCAGGAAGCGGTAGCAAGGGAAACGGAATATCGGCTCCCGCGGGAAGCTGCGCGAGCGACCCTTATCAAACGGTTTGGCCGTCACCTTCTGGCTGTCGACTGGGATCACGCTGTCGGCCATGACAGGAGCGGTACGCTTTGGCTCATTCCGATGGATGATCCTCTTGATGGACATGATCTGCTAAAGATCGTGAGTCGTGCCCGAACGTGGAAGAAATGCCTCAAGACACTGATCAAGAGAAACATCGCTGTGCCAGCCAGCAGCGTTGAGGAAAGAAAGGAAACCATGCAATGAATGATCCAATAGACCAGAAGACAGAACGACCTGTTCACCCGAGTGAACGCATCGGACATGACTCCAACCGATCCTGCCCGCCGGTGTGGACTGAGACCTGGTCCGTCCCGGACGGGGTTGAGGCCACGCACGAATCCGCCGTCCAGGAGATCGTGGAAGATGCCGTGACCGATCTTGAGCAAAGCTCCGTCACCGACTACCTCGAAGGCCAGCGATCGGAGAGCCAGGGAGAGTAACCGCCATGATCGGGGCGCCAACAGCGAGGACCCAAGGGAGGTTCGAGGTCGGCGGCTGAACCTCCGTTGCCGGGTTGACACGATGGCATGTGAACCAATGATCCTTGGCCTCGAGAACGAACTGCTTGCCGGCGTATCCTCGCCGGAAAAGCGGCCCCACGTGCAGCGCGTCATCATGGAGTTGCTGCAGACGCTTCGCAGACATATACCCTGCGTTCTCAACGCCGAACAGCCCAACACGTCGCCCGGAATCATGCTTGGAAACAACGGTTCCCGAATCTATGTGGACGGCCCCTCGTACCTGGAATGCGCAACGCCGGAAGTCAGAACCCCGGAGGAAGTGCTGGCATACCAGCGGGCAAACGAATGGCTCGTCCTGGAGGGGCTAATC
>JAQBVM010000157.1 GCA_027623095.1 Verrucomicrobiota bacterium | reverse complement strand
TGCCTGTTTGAACGGGCGCTGGACCCCGGCGAAATCCACGCGTTGTACGCCGGCGGCAAACCACAACCTGATCGCCTTGCGCGCCGCTGAACGGGGCCTTTGATAAAGAACAAACCAATGCCTTGCTCGAAAAAGAATCAAGACACCGCATGAAAACCAAACTAACTCTGCTTGTGCTCGCTTGTTGCATCCTTCCAGGTCAGCTCTCTGTGGCCCAAACCAATCCACCCGCCCGCCCCCCACGAATCGACACCGGACCAGACTCCCCGGTGATTGGAGACGACCGTCGGGTGACGTTTCGCTTGCGGGCTGCGGAGGCAAAGTCCGTGACCGTATCGGGCGATTTCGGGGACAATACGGCGATGGTGAAAGGCGATGACGGCGTGTGGAGCGCGACCGTTGGACCTCTTGATCCGGAAATGTATGTCTATCACTATACCGTCGATGGAGTCCGATTGCTCGATCCCAGCAATCCACAGGTAAAGATCGGCTACGTTACCAGCACAATCATGAACCTTTTGACCGTGCCCACGGAGAAGCCGGCGTTTTATGACGTGCAGGATGTTCCGCATGGCGAGATTCGCACTCACTTGTACAAGTCGAAGTCCAATGGAACCACCCGCGAACTCACGGTCTATGTTCCGCCGGGCTACGACGAAAACACCGGCAAGCGCTATCCGGTTCTTTATCTCCTGCACGGCTTCGCCAACGATCATCACTCGTGGCATCGGTACGGCCGGGCTAATGACATTCTGGACAATCTGCTAGCCCAAGACTCAATTGAGCCTTTCCTCGTCGTCATGCCGTTGGGTTACGGCGGAGCGCGCATCAATGGCGATGGCAACGGTATAGCGCCGGAAGGGGCCGGTAGATTTCGCGGTGATGCCAGTTTGTACGAGCGTGATATCCTTAAGGATATCATCCCTATGATCGATGGAAAATACGGCACCGTCGCGGACCGCAAACACCGGGCAATCTTCGGTTTTTCCATGGGGGGAGGGCAGGCCGGGCGTTTCGGATTGGGCCATCTGGATACGTTCAGTCGCGTCGGAATCATGAGCGCGGGAATGGCTGGCGGAACCGATACGGAGCCGATGAAGACCTTGGCGGCCGATCCGAAAAAAGCGAACGAAATGCTCGATCTCCTGTGGATCGCCTGCGGCAAGGATGATTTTGCGATGACCGGCGCGCGCACGCTTTCGGAAACGCTCACGAAAGCGGGGATCAAACATATGTTTGTTGAAACGGAGGGCGCCCACCACTGGCGAGTCTGGAGGCGCTACTTGCGCGATGTCTCGCCGCTGTTGTTTCGGTAGCCCGCGCGAACAGTCGGTTCGTCCCGATGGCCGACGTGGGAATGAGCGTGGGCAATCGCCGATTTCAGACCCCGTTCTCCTGCATCTTTTGGGGCAAGGAATTCGACGGCCAGCGAGATCATAGCGAATTCGGTGAGCGCAACGCGAACCGCCCGCTCGTGGGATTCGTCAATTCGTTCATCCCCGACGACCAGGGAAGCGATGGAAATCTACTTCGGCGGCGAACACGTGAAGTCGTAGAAGTTGCGCGGTTGGCCTGGGTTTCACCATCCTCCTTGCGCACGACGTTCGTCCGTTGAGTCAGGCCATCGCCCGTTCGCGGGTGCCCGTTCTCGCAAAGCGCGTGGAATTCCGCCTCACCGACCTTGCCACTCGAAGTCTGCGTAATCGCGACCGCGTTCCTTCAGCCAGAGGTTCGAGACGCGCTTCAATTCCTTCATCCATTCGGCCTGCGTGAGGGTGCGACCGAAGCGCGCGAGCAGATGGACGTGGTCTTCCACGCCGCCGCCGAGGATGGGAGGGCAATCGAGTTGTTTGGAGACGCCGCCGAAATACGAGTGGAGCGCGTCGCGCGTGGGTTTGTCTCTCAGGAGCGGGCGGCGGTCTTAGGTGGAGAAGACCAGATGAATGTAAACGGCGGAAAGGGATTGTGGCATGGTGGGAGGATGGTGAATCGTGGTGGCGTTTGCGAGCGCGAATCGGTGCGAGACGGCCGCGGTGTTCAATCCCAAAGGGATTGCGGCCACCAGCCCAAGGTTGGCGCAGCGCCTACCTTGGGTGAAGGTGCCAAATTGGAATCAACCCCAACGGGGTTGTGGCGAACTACTCGCTCGACCAACGCAGACCGAAGACTTCTGGCTTGAGCGCCAATGTCGTCTTGAGTACCGGGCCACCGGGCATGTTTTGCAGCATGTTCAGCAACATGGAAGTCGAAGCCTGGATTTTCGTGAGGCTGTCTTTTGATTTGAGCCAGTTCTGTGGGCTAAACACTTTGCCGCTGGTCTCATATTCCTGACGGGCGCTCTGGAAGGCATTTTCAAAACCGACAGCTGCGTTTGCCACGATTGCATCCGCAGATGTCGCGAAGGCTGGCATGGTCGCCGATGGTGCGAGGACTTTGTCGAGTTGCTTGCTGGCAGCGCAGAAAGAAAGTTGCACCGCGTAGAGCAATTCATATTTCGCCTGACTTGGCGTTGCGATGAGTTGGTCGTTCAGGTTGAGTTTGCTCGCATCCCACAGCGCGTCGATTTTTCGTGACCAACGGTTCAGGGCATCAATGTCCTCCGGGGGATAGTCGGCGCGGAACAACTGCTCAAAGTGTTTATCGAAAAGCCGATTCTCGTTGCCGGCGATGATGGGCATGCGTAGATGCCACGCCGCGAGTGCGCGGGCCAGTTCCACAATGTCAACCGTCTGGTCTTGCGCCTTGTCAGCGGGACGTTGCTCTCCGCGTTTGGCAATAAAGTAACCCTGCGGAAAGCGCGCCTGATACGCGCGCTTGAGTGCAATGACACGCTTGTCGTTGCTGCGAAGGTCGCGTGCCTTCACTGCGCTCTGCGAGTTGGTATAGATGCTGATTTTGTCGGCGAGGTCCTTCTGCGGAATCTCGTAGAAGCGAAAGAGGACATGAGAGTTGGCCGCGTTCTTCGCCTTTTCCGAGCAAGCGCGAATCGTGGTCAATGATTGACACCCGTTGACGACAGACATGCCGTCACGCACCAGTTCATGCTTCTTGTCATCAATCGTGAGTTTCTCGCACAACGCCGTAATGCCGTTGTGGAAAAGAAAGAAATACTGCGGCGTCTCGCCCTGGATAGTTTGCTTGAGTCCTTTGTTCACTTTGTTGCTCAGGCCCAAGGACTGACGGACGTTCTTTCGGAACAACCGTCCGTCGGCAATGCCGGGAATCTTCACGCATTCAGAGAGCGGAACTGCAGCAAGCACGGTTTTCACTCCGCCGACTTCGACGAACAAATAACCCCCCGCTTGAAGGTTGAAAGTGTGTTTGAGCTTGGGAAGTTCTTGGGTCAGGGCTTCGTCCCATCGCGATTTGATGGTGGCAGAATCCACGAGAGTGATGCTGCATTCAGGATGCTCGAAGTCGCCGATTTGGTTCTGAAAGGATTCCAAATCCTTGTGTGCCGCCTCCGTGAGTGTTCCGGTTGTCACCAACTCGAACACAACTTCATACTCGTCTTTCAGCGCCTCCGCGACAGCTTCAAGCTTGGGACGCAATTTTTCGTTCGCCGCCTCTTGCAGCGAAGGGATGTCTTGGATTCGTGACCATGCCGTGAGGATTTCCTGAATCGGCCCACCATCAACGGATGTGGCAGTGAAGAATTTTCCCTGAAAGATGAAAACCTTGCGCTTCTCGTCATCAACGATGACAGCGTCAATCTCCTTGTCGTGCTGTCCGTCGGTGATGTCCTGTCGCGCCTCAACGGCTGTGCGTTGGTGGATGTTCCGCAGATACCATGCGAGAAATCGCTCACCGTCATTGGCAAAGTTGTCCTTGTAGTAAGGGTCATTGGCGATGTCGGCTTGGATGCGGCTTATGAGTTCTGACATAAGCGTGCTTCAGGTTAGCGAGTTCGATTGAACAAAGCATCAATTTTCGGCTTCACCGTAGCGGTCATCCTGATGAGCGGTGGCCAGCCCCAACGGGGCTGCGGCCCAAAGCCCAAGGTTGGCGCGCCCGCGCCTACCTTGGGGCGAACGTGGCATAACGGGAATAACCGCAACGCGGTTGTGGCCAACGTCGCACGCGATGGCCGGAACAAATGGACGCAACCGCGTTGCGGTTGGGATGTTAATTGAACGTTGACCCAAGGTAGCTCGTTCCTCGCAACCTTGGGCTTTGGGACGGAATCCCGTTGGGATTCTCGGCGGGACGAGTTTGAGCCTCCTTGCGTCGGCTGCTACGGATTGAAAAGTTTTTCCACCTTCGCCTTCACCGCCGCAACCATCTTCCGCCTTCGCATTTGCTCCGGCGCGACAAGTGATTCCCGTTTCATTTTCCACCGCCAAATAGCGCGTCCAGAAATCCCAGGGCCTCAATCAATTCTCTGGCCGCCGCGTTGAATTCGCTGTCCTCACGGTGCGAGTAAGCCAGCAGGTTGGTGTCAACCGCGATCACGCGCCGCGCCCCGGTAAATCTCGTCACGGAGTCACGGATATCGGGCTCCCCTGGACCACCCGACCTGGAAGCTGCAGGACGACTACGACGTTTACATGGTGGATACCCGTTCGCACGGTCTGTCGGATCCCATCACTGCCGCCGACCATGGGGACACCCCGATCAACGACGTGGCGGATCTGAAGTCGCCTGTTGTGGTCGGCGAGCCTCGAATGTTTTGTTCCCTTGAGGGGGAATATCCGTATATTCTCCGGAAACCATACTGCAGCTGGATCCGTCTTTCCTCGAAAGGACCGGCACGCGGCATGACAAAACAAATGACAGTCCGATTTCTTCATTTACGCCTGCTGCCTGTGTTCGCAATCGCTTTGAGTTCCGGCGTCTTGGGCGAGGAATCCGATTCCGGCGCGGACCGCTATCGCAACGAGATTCTGCCCATCCTCCAGGATCGTTGCTACGACTGCCACGGAGACGGTTCGTCCAAGGGTTCGATGGCGCTCGATCAGTTCTCCAACGACGCCGACCTGCTGGGCCGCCTTGATCTGTGGCTGAATGTCGTGAAGAACATCCGGTCGCGGATCATGCCACCTGCGCGGAAGCCGCAATTAACCAACGAGGAGAAGAAGAAAATCAATACTTGGGTCCAGAAGAATGTCTTCGGCATCGACCCGGCCAATCCCGATCCGGGACGCGTCACCATCCGCCGGCTCAACCGGGCCGAGTATCGCAATACCATCCGCGACTTGATGGGCGTTGACTTTAATACCGAGCTCGAGTTTCCGCCCGATGACACCGGCTACGGTTTCGACAATATCGGCGATGTCTTGAGCGTCTCGCCCATGCTGCTGGAAAAATATGTCCGGGCGGCCGAAACCATCGTCGATGAAGCCGTACCAAAAACATCGAAGACGCGGCCGGAATTTGTCGTGGCCGGTGAGTCGTTCCGTTCCGCCGACGGAACGCAAACCGGCGACCGGATATCGTTTTACGCCGCCGCCGTGCTGACCAACTCTGTCCACCTTGAACACTCCGGTGAATACGAGGTGGAGTTCACCGTGCACGTGGACGGCGAGTTCGCGTTCGACCCGGGCCGCTGCATCGGGATCTTTTCGGTGGATGGCGAGGAGGTGGCTCGGGACGAATTTGTCTATGCCTTCTCCGATGATCCGGATCGCGGCGCCACGTTTCGCTACAAAGTGGATCGCGCCCTGGAGACCGGCCAACACAACCTGACTGTGGAGGTCAAGCCGCTGGTCCCGGTGGAGGAGAAGCTGAACCGGCTTGATTTTCGGGTCAAATCGGTCGTCGCCCGCGGCCCTGCGGATGCTCCATACTGGGTGCAGCCGCCAAGATACACGAAGTTCTTCCCGGAAGGACCCGCAACCGATGGCGCCCTGCGGCGGCGGGCCTACGCGGAGCGAATCTTGAAAGACTTTGGCCGGCGCGCATTCCGGCGTCCGGTATCGGAACCGATGTTGAAGGGTTTGGTGGAGTTTGCCGCGGAGACGTTCGAGCGGCCCGAACGCAGCTTTGAGCAAGGCATCGCCCGGTCCATGGTGGCCATTCTGGCATCACCGCGATTTCTCTTCCGCATCGAAGCCGATGATCCCAACCTAACCACCGGGACGTATCCTTACGTTGACGAATGGTCGCTGGCATCGCGGTTGTCTTACTTTTTCTGGTCAAGCATGCCGGACGAGGAGTTGTTCGCACTTGCCGCTGCCGGAATACTGCGTGAGCAATTGCCGGAACAGATCGCGCGCATGGTGAAAGATCCCCGCTCCGAGGCGCTGATCCGGAATTTCACCGGTCAATGGTTGCAGGCACGCAACATCGATCACATTCCGATCGAGCCGGCGGCCGTGCTCGGTTTTCAGGAGGAATTGGATGCGATCCGGGAAAAGTTTGGCTTTCGTCTGTTTCGTCGCCAACGTGGCGGTGAGGAGGACTCGCCTGAATTGCAGGCGGCCCGTGAGCGTTCGAGGGAGCTGCGGGAACTTGCCGGGCGATTCAATCCGAACCTGCGGGAATCGATGCGTCGCGAAACCGAAATGACGTTCGAATACATTCTTCGCGAGAACCGCAGCGCGAAGGAATTCCTCAACAGCGATTACACGTTCCTTAATCGGCAACTGGCCGGGCACTATGGCATCGAAGGCGTCGAAGGTGACGAGATGCGACTGGTGCAACTGCCGCCGGGCAGCCCCCGGGGCGGCGTCCTGACTCAGGGCAACATGTTGCTGGTCACGTCGAATCCCACCCGCACATCGCCGGTGAAGCGGGGCCTGTTCATTCTCGAGAACATTCTGGGCACGCCCACCCCGCCCGCGCCGCCCAACATTCCGGAACTTGAGGAGGCGGCCAGGGAGATTTCTAATCACAAGCCCACCTTGCGCGAATTGCTGGCTCGTCATCGGGAGGATGCTCTCTGCAGTTCATGTCATTCGCGCATCGACCCGCTTGGCTTGGCTTTCGAAAACTTCACGGCTCTCGGCACATGGCGCGATGAGGAAGCCGGTCAGCCGATCGACCCGGCTGGCGACCTCATCACCGGCGAATCGTTTCAGGGTGTCCAGGAACTCAAGGCCATCCTGGGGGACAAATATCGCGCCAACTTTTACCGCTGCCTGACCGAAAAGCTCATGACCTACGCGCTCGGCAGGGGCCTCGAATACTATGATGAATACACCATCGATCAGATTGTGGACCGCCTGGAACAGAAGGATGGCCGATTCCTCGCATTGATCGAAGGCATCGTCGAGTCCGCCCCCTTCCAGAAACGCCGGAAAACCGAGCGGTTAACCGCCGGAGGAACTTCCGGCACACCGAATTCGCAGTTTGCACAGACCAACGATTGAACCCGTTATGAACAAGCACACGTCCTCGAGGTCCCCGCTGAATCACCCGTTGCTGATCACCAACCGGCGCCGCTTCCTGCGGGGTTTGGGTGTCGCCGTGGCGCTGCCCGCTTTCGAATCCTTTCTGCCTGCCGCGACTTCGGGCACCGCGAAGACCACAACGCCCCCGCGCCGCATTGCCTTCTGCTCAATCCCCAACGGTGTGCAACAGGACAACTGGTGGCCAACGGGCGAGGGCCGCGAGTTCGTGTTAAACAACACGATGAAGCCGCTCGAACCGTTCAAGGACTCGATCCAAGTGATCGGCGGTCTCGACCACGAGAACGCCACCCCCGGACCGGACAATGCCACGCTCCTGACCGGCGTGCGCGCCCGCAAAACCGCGGGCGCGGACATTCATCTGGGCGTTTCGATCGACCAGATCATCGCCCGCAAGATTGGCGACCAAACGCGGTTTGCTTCGCTGGAGTTGACGTGCGACAAGGTCCGCAAGGCCGGCCTGTGCGATTCGGGTTACTCCTGCGCCTATCTTTATAATATTTCCTGGCGTTCCGAGACGACCCCCATGACGCCCGAATCCAATCCGCGGCTCCTCTTCGAACGTCTGTTCGGCGCCGGTTCTGACAGCGACCGGAAGAGCTCCTATCAACAGCGCCAGCAGGAACAGAAATCTGTCCTGGACTTTATCATAAACGACGCGCGCGCTCTGCGGCGCGACCTCGGCTACAATGACGGACAAAAGCTCGACGAGTATCTCACCGGAGTTCATGAATTGGAGCGGCGAATCGTCCGTTCGGAGAAATTCGGTGAGCTGCCCGAAGTCGGGATGCGAATGCCCGGCGGCACTCCGGGCAATTTCGGCGAACACATGGATTTGATGTTCGAAATCCTCGCGCTCGCGTTCCAGACCGATTCGACGCGCGTGGCCACTCTGTTGCTGGCCGGTGACGGCACCAATTACGCCTTCCCGCAAATCGGCATTCCCGAAGGCCACCACTGGCTCACCCACGACGCCGGCGGCAATTCGCATCAGTGGGAGAAGGTCGCCCGGATCGATCAGTATTACGCCGATCACTTCGCGCGGTTCGTCGGCAAGCTGAAATCAATGAAGGATTTCGACGGTTCGTCCGTCCTCGACAACTCGATGATTTTCTACGGCGGCGCGATCGCGAACGGCAACCGTCATAACCACGACAATCTGCCCGTGGTTTTGGCCGGTGGCGGCGGTGGCGCCCTGACTCCCGGGCGTTACGTCAAGTTTCCGAACCAGCCGATGACCAATCTGTTCCTCAGCCTGGCGGACCGGATGGGCGCGGAAGGCCTGGAACGCTTCGGCGATTCCACCGGCCGAATCGGCACGATCTGAACGAACACGATTCCCGGAGCCTATCGAGAGATCCTGTGAGGGGTTCCGGAGTGAGACGTTTGACTCGCTCTTGACCTTCGGATACGAGCCTATGGAGTTTCGGGGGAATCGAAACGGGTCGCCATTTTTTGCGCCGCCGCCAAGTGTCGTTGGTCGACCGCATCCGAACATAGACCGAACGGTAGGGCACGGCGCAAACACCCTTGAGAATCGGTGCTTCGGCAACCGAGTGCCAAGGAGGCGGAGGGATGGGTAACCCCGCTATGACCAGCTTGAATCGAAGCAGCCCGATCAATTTGAACAGGACGCCGTCCGAATGAATCCACCACAGGTCAAGGCCAGAATGGCCCAGAACGAACTCTGCCATGGGCTGCCCCGTTTTTCTCGGAACGGTTGTGAGGGGTCTGCCCCGAATGGATTATGATTGTTCCAACGGATTTCGCCAACGGAGGCCGGCAAACCGATTGAAATCCAAGTCGTTTGAATGGACCTCGGCCTGGTACTCGATAGCCAGGGCTGCCAGATGCGCATCCGTGACTAGGTTTCCTCCAGTGCCGGCTTGCTCGAGGCATTGACGCAAATGAATCAAATGCTTGGGACCAGGATTGATGGTTGTAATATGAGGATATCGAAACCATGAATCGAGATGATCCATGGCATGGTCATGACTCAACGGATGCGCCAGCGCTCGCGGATGTGTCATCAAACGGACGAAACCTGTCGTGACAACCCAGGGCAATCCGACCCTGGTGTTTCCGTTCACGACTCCCTCCCACCATGCCCTGGCTTGGTGGTGGTAGGGTGCGCCGTCATTGTAGGCATAAATCAGGAGGTTTATATCCGGCACGATCATCGGGAAGCCTCCCCTGAAAAGTCTTCCACCTCCAATTCATCGTTCAGTTGATTGAGGCGCTTTGGATCGATGCCGGATTGCACGCCGCTTCGATTGGGAGAAACTTTAAATGCGGCCCGCTCATTCTGAAGGGCGGGTTGCATGCCCCGTCGAATCATCTCATTCACAATCTGCTTGAACGGCCGTTCCTGTAAGCGGCTCTGCTCCTTCAGAAACTCAGCTACATCCTCGTCTAATGTCAGCGTTGTCCTCATGGAGACATCATGATGTCCAAAAAACGTGATGTCAAGATGGTGTCATTGTCCCAAATCCTCGCCTAAACGGCGGAGTAGAAAGAATTCCGGACGAAGATGCCATCGACGGGGTCAGACCGTAGAAAAGCCCCTCTTTACCCTTGAGCTGTTTTCCTATTATTGCGATTCTTCCGGCATGCCTCGTAAACTGCGAGTCGGGTATCCCGGCGCGGTTTATCACGTCATGAGCCGTGGAGATCAGCGTGAAGACATCTTCCTGGGTGACGTGGACCGGCATGAGTTCATCAAGACTTTGGCCGAGGCGTGCCAAAAGACCGACTGGCAGATTCATGCGTTTTGCCTCGTGGGCAACCACTATCACCTGGTTTTGGAGACCCCGCGAATGCTAATCTGGTTTCCGGCATGGCCTGGCTGCAGAGCACCTATACGATTCGCCTGAATAACCGCCACAAGCTCACCGGTCATGTCCTGAGCGGCCGCTATAAGGCGCAGTTGGTGGACGGCAGCGGAACAGGCTACTTGTGAGAACGGCGTGCGATTACATTCACCTAAACCCTCTCCGGGCGAAATGGCTCGCACCGGAGGACCGGCTGCTGGCGGAACGATCTGGCCGCCCAGCGCAAGAGCCATCCGGTAAAGCTCGCTTTGGCAGCCCGACTGCGTCAGGAGACGACACTTTCGGTCAAGCAGATCGCTGAACGCCTGCATCTGGGAAAACCTAAGGGTGCCCGGACGAACCTCCACAAATTCATGAACAACTCGCGAGCCGACGCTCCCCAAATCCAATTGGATATTCAATGAACAATGAAACTAACGGGCATTTCTACGGTCTGACCCCTTCGATGGATCTGGTTCTTCCGTTCTTCCCTCGAAAAGGGGTCAACCCATAGCTTGGTTCGTTTTTCACCACTTTAGCGACCCTTTGAACTTTGTAGCAGACCGAGTGTCACCTCCAATTTCGGACCATGCTATGGGTTGACCCCTCCTAATGGATGCGGAGGGCCGTTTTCTGGAGTTTATCCGCGTGAATCGCGAAATAAGCGGTTTCAAATGCCGGATTAAGGGTCATTGCTCTCGCCTCCTGTTCCTCGACAACCATCCCCAGGACAAGACTTCCGTGGGCTATTCGAGGGATCTCACACACCGACCGGCTGAAGCGGAACTCCATGCGGGAAAAACAACAGTCAAGAACCGCTCTTCGCTCAGAGCTGCAAGTTTTCCATCGCCCAAATCGATGTTCGGTCCCTTTCCGTCACCTCAAGGACGATCTGGTTTCCATTGGGACGAATCGCCACGTTGGACAGGTTCTTCATTGCCAATTCGGTCTTCTTCATTTCACCGGAATCCCGATCCAATGTCCACAGTTCTTCCAGAGCTCCGTTCGGGCCTTCAACGGTCTTCAGAAAAAGCATGTAACGGCTGTCCGGCGTCCACGAGAGCAACTTCGTCTGATTCGGAGAATCGACTTCCACTTCAAAGCTCTGTCTGGGCGGATTATCCTCGATTGTGAAGCCTCGAATACTTTGTTCTTTCTCCTTCTTCCAAACGATCCCAAAAGCGCGACTCCCGTCTGGTGAAATACGAAACTCCAAGGTCTGATCCGAACTCATCAACTCAGAATCCCGGCTCGTCTCAAAATCGTGCAGCACCGCAACATCCCGGCCCTCTGTATTTTTCCGAACGACGATCGCTTTCTTGCCATCGTAATCGACGGTAATCGGGAGAAATCCGGTGATCCGATGACCGGGAGGATTAGGAATTTTGAAATCCTCCTCTTTCCCAGTTTCAATCGATTTTCTGACGACCACGAACAACTTATCTTCGTCATCCATATTCTCACCCCGAATATACTGGAAGGATCGGCCATCAGGAGAACTTGCGGAGAGCGGCCGGCCGAATGCAACCATCCCTTTTAACCTATCGAGAGCAACATTCGAAACTTTGCCCGACATTAGGTCCACCGAGAACAAGCCTTGATCCCCGTCCGGTTGATTGGCTCGAAAACCAATCGTTTTCCCGTCAAGGGTCCATTTAATCGCCAATGCGGCTTTAACCGAATATGCGGGAGGAGTGAGCGGATAAACCCGCTCATTCCGCGTTTCCCAATCGATGACACATAGAATTCGGGATTCTCTCCACGAATAATACGCAAGTTGAGTTCCAGCGGGAGACCAAGCCGGCCGGGAGTTTTGGCCAAACCTGCTCTTGGGAAGCAGCGCGGGAGTTGACAACATTTTTCCGGAACTCAATTCTAGCTCCGCGCTAAAAAGGTCCACGCTGCTGCTGGAAGCCGCGTAGAAAAACGAACCGGCCTTGGTCATGCCCAAACACTTTGCCGCTCCAAGATCCGGTTTCACGAGTTGCACGGTTCCTGCAGTCCCGTCAGGGGTCACCTCGACCGAAAAAAGGTCCATTGTGTCTCCCCTTCGATCGCTTAAAAAGAGCAGCCGTGAACCTGAAGGCGCCCATGCAGCGAAATGATCCACGGCGGGATGTTGGATCAGACGGCGCTCTTTCCCATCTCTTAAATCGAACAGAAAGATGTCGTCTTTCCGATCCTCCGATGATGCGCGGGAATGGTAAGCGACAAAGCGTCCAGACGGTGAGAATCGCGCATCCCTAAGGCGACCAGACTTGAGGACCTTAATTTCGCCGTCCTCGCCTCCTACCATTACAAGACTCGATTCGCGGTTTCCGTCGTCAAAACTCTCAATCTGGGTCGCCAATATTTTCTTTCCGTCCGGCGACCAATCCAAAGGTGAAATCCCGAAGCGAGCGCGTCCCTTGATCAGCACTTTGTGTTTTAATGAGGTGCCTTCCAAGGTGGTAATCCGCAGTTCGCCACCATCATCTCCGCAGAACCACATGTAAGCCACTTCCTGCGAATCCGGTGAAAACACGGGACTGGCTGCGAATTGAAGCGGATCATCCCACGAAGCATTTTCCGTAAGTTTTCGGTTTTCGTGCTTTTCGAGATCTCGCACGACCAAGTTGCCATCACTTGCCATAAAGGCAAAATAGCGTCCATCGGGCGATATCCTTCCGTCGATCTTGCCGGCTTCAGACCAAACCTCTCGCAAAACGATTCCCTGCTTTGTTGGCGGCGATGATTTTTCGGTCGGCTCTGTTTGTTGCGCATCGGTCAGACTCGTAAGCGCAAGGCCCACAAAAGACAGAATAGCCAGCACGGGCCACTTTTTTGTTGTTTGATGTTCCGCAATCATCCTGATTCTCCTTTCCATTTGATCTCTGTTTTCGAGGATGCCGATTACTTGAGGGACGGCCTTTGAGTCCTCAAATCCCTCTAGCAATTTCAGCATCGTTTCTCCGTACGATATGCTTTTTCCAACCGTTCGATTCAGCACCAATTCATCGCAGGCCAATTCCCGATCCACGTTCATACTGCGGCTCGCCAGCCAAATCAACGGATTGAACCAGTGAAGGATGCAGAATGCGGACATCATCCAATTCACCGCCAAGTCCCGCCGTTTGAGATGCGCCAGTTCATGCAAGAAGATGTGCCGCAGCTCTTCCTGGTTGAACGTTTGGAGCATGTTGAAGGGAAAGAGGAGTTTTGGTCGGAACAAGCCAAACAGTGAAGGGCCTTTGACCATTGGCGTTTCGATCAAAGCCAAACGCGTCCGAACCGTCATCTCCCTCTTGCACTCGGAAAGAACCCCATTCACGCCCAGATCATCGATTTCGGCGAAGCGGCGCAAAAGACGGCTGAATCGAAGATTCCTCCATGTGAGTCGCAGGCCCAATACCAATCCTCCCAAGAGCCAAACCGCGAGTAACACGAATTTGATTGGGAAATTCTTTTTCGGCTGAGACGCAGTTTGTCGCGCTGATAAATCCCCGGATGGCGCGGATTCATCCACCGTCGTACGAGGACTTGTGACATTACCCGCACCAACCAAGGTCCCAGTTGGTGTCGCGATTTGAGGCACACTCGACCCAGGCAGTCGAATGATTCGCTCGACGGAAACCTCGGCGCGATTGCCGGTCACATTAAAAAGACTGAACGGGCTCGGAGGAGAAACTGGCAGCACCAGCCGCACAACGAGCAGCCACCAAAGACCGAACCGCCAAGCGGCGCTCATCCGAGCGCGAAAGACCCACTGGACAAGCAGGATCAGCAGAACCAGAAACGAGGCCTGCCAAGATGCTTGGAGCACCCAATCGAATACGCGCACGAATGTGGACATCATTTATTTGGCCTTCCTTGTTAGAATCTGTTTGAATTTCCGAATATCCTCTGGAGTGAGCTTTGTCTGCTCGACAAAATGGAGCAGCATGGCCTCGGGTTTCCCGCCAAAGCCGCGCTCGATGAACGTTCTGCCTTCCGCCTCGATGAATTCGTCGAAACTCATCTTCGCCTCAAAACATTGCGGTTTGCTGTCCGATTGAATCTCCAAGGCGCCCTTATTGACCAGCCGCCGCACCAATGTGCGGATCGTGCTCGAATCCCATCCTTTGCGCGCGTGGACCTGCTCGACGATATCGCGGGACGTGAGCGCGCCATTCTTCCACACCGCGTTCATCACCTCCCGTTCCGCTTCCGAGATTTTCGCTTTTTCCATAGCTTCTAGTTACAAACGTAACGCAACTATGTTACACATGTAACAAACAGGCAAGCTTTTTTTCTGGGATAATTGAAAACTACGATTCAGCCCAGCAGTCGAAACCACGGAATACACCGAACACACGGAAAAGCGGTGTGATTTGCAAAGGGCGGCTGAATTGCCGCGAAAGAACTCAAGGAACGCAAAGAAAAGGAGGAAGAGAAGATACGCGGGCTTACGATTGAGTGAAAGATCCGATCATTCTAGGTCTGCGCTTGTCCCGGAATTCCGCTGCGGCGCGTCGGACCGTTGCGTGCCATCTCGGCGGCTTCTTTGAGCATGCAGATGTAAACCATATCGTGAAAGCGGGCGTATCCTTTCCAGAGGCTTTCGAACCCAAGGGGGCCATCGCATTTGCGATTGAGATAGCCGCCCAGTTTGGCAATGGTGATCATCGCTTCTCCAATCGCGAGGTTTTTTTTTGAGCCAACAGCTCAAGGACCTCGCACTCCCACTTGTTAAAGAGGAGCTCGCCGGGCATCTCCGGGACATCTCGCCCCAGGAGAGCCAAGAGCATGATCCGCCAGGCAATGACGGCATCCAGGGCAATCCTCCGCAACAGCACTTCGGCGGTGTGGTTCTGATGGTCGAGGATCCTGCATCCGCTCTTGAGCACCCGATGCCATTCTTCGATGCGCCAGCGAAAACAATACCAGCGAAGGCACTTGAGCGCCTGTTTGACTGAGTTGACGGGAATGGTGGTTAAGAGCATCCATCGAACGGGAGTGGCGCCTTGGGGAGGGTTCTTTTCCAGAATATAGATGGCGAAGAGTTTGATCGGCTGACGGTTCTTGGTGTGCTTTTTCTCGGGAGGGCTAATGGTGATTTCCTTGAACCGAACCTCCACCCGGGCCTCCCGCGCCGGCAATGCGGGACGTCCCGGTTTGGAGGGCTTGGCCTTGTGTTCCCGCTGGCGAGGAATGGCGATATTGACTTCTTTGGCGCATGGAGTTTGGCCCAACTCCTCGAACAATTTCTCCTCGGTTCCTTCCAGGCAGCGATCCCAACTGGCCCGGACTAAGAGATCGACCTTCTTGCGCTGCTGAGCCCGTAAAGGGGTCTAAAGGGGTCGGACAGAGAAAAGAAGAAGTAACGGTCCGCTCCGAAACGTCGACCGGCATTGTGGTCGGACTGCGAGAAGCTCTTGTGCCAAAGTCCGTTGCGGAGAATTCAAGACCTATAGAGAGCGTATGGCTCGATGTTCGACACGATTCTCAGAACCTTATCGAGAAATCCTGTTGTGGTTCCCGAAGTGAGTCTCATGAAAGGGGTCAGACTAGAGCAATGTCACATCTCGAAATGTGTTCAGTTCCATCTCCGACTTGATTCGCCGTTCTTTCTTTCGGATTTACGCCTGATTTGACTTGAAACATGTCAATGTGCTCTAGTCTGATTGCGGGCTCGCGGCGGCACTGGCTGGAATCCGGACGCCTTCCGAGGCCACGGCCCGTCCCGACGCCGGTTTCTGGCTCGAGCAAACACTCTTCCAAACGTTGCAAACCTGGCGCGCCCTCGACCCGCACCAGCGTAAGCTTCACTTCTGGCGCGACCGCCCCGGTCACGAAGTGGACTTCATTCTCGAACAGCACGGGAAACTTGTTGCACTGGAAATCAAGACGGGGAGCGCCGTGACAAGCTCGGACGCGGCGGGCATTCGAGCTTTTCGGAATTCGCTCAAGAGGACGCAGTCTCTCGTGCGGAGCGTGGTATTGCACGCAGGCCAGGGGCGTCCACTGGACACCGACCTTTTGGCGCTGCCGTGGGGCTGGATGGTATCTGCCGAGTAGCGGATGCAGAAACTGGTGGCGAGAGCCGGAATCGAACCGGCGACACAAGGATTTTCAGTTCTTCTCTTGACTGTTCTCAACTGTCTTCATAAATTCGCATTTGTTCAGTAACGACGCGGCTTATCAGCTTTAAACATTACCTAACCATCACTTTCTGAAAGGACAATTCATGACAGTTGAGAACAGTCAAAGTGGAACAGAAGTGGAACAGAGTGGAACAGAGAACGTTCGACGAGTCGGCAAGTCACATGTTGATTACTGGACGCCTCGCCTCAAGAAACGCACCTACACTTGGGATGGAAAGACATTCGAGATTCCCGAATGGCAGATTCGCATAGCACACCTGGGAAGACGAGAGTGGTTTAACTGTGGCAGTGCGAATCGGGCTGCTTCCGCCGAAAAGGCACGGAGAATCTACCTCGCACTCCTCTCCAAGGGCTGGACAGTTACGCTCCAAGAATTCAAACCAGCGATGCAGATTTCATCGGACGCTTCTACCGTCGGAGATTTTCTCGATCAAGTCAAAGCGGTGAGTGGATTGAAACCTGTTACTTACGAAATCTACGCCAGAAAATTTCGATCGCTCGTCGCCGGAGTGTTCAAAATTGAAGGCGGGAAAGCCAAACACGATTACGTCAACGGCGGTAACAAAGCTTGGTTGGACAAAGTTCGCTCAGTCCGATTGGACAAGCTCACACCGGACAGAATCAATGAATGGAAGGTTCGCGAACTCAAGACCGACAGCAGCAATCCTCTTCGCCTTAAACA
>JAQBVM010000156.1 GCA_027623095.1 Verrucomicrobiota bacterium | reverse complement strand
ACAGCAAGGTTTACGCGGTGGCCGCGATTTTCGACGACCCGAACAGCGATCTCCGGATCTGCCAAATCGACGGCGAATTTCCGTCCTACGCAGAACTCTACAAAGGCGCCGATGCAGTCGGAAGGTCAGGTGTCGTGTTTGGACGGGGCACTCAACGCGGCGGCGAAGTGCTCGTGTACGGAGCCTCTGGAAATCAGATCAAGGGCTGGCTTTGGGGCGAGCAGGATAGCCGTTTGCGATGGGGGCGAAACCGGATTGAGAGCCTTTATTTTCCTCCAGACAACTCGGAAACCACCGGTGTACAAGCTCCCATTCTCAAACCGGGCCTGCTGGTCCTGCGGTTTGATGCAGGTGGGGATGCAAACGAATGCCATCTCTCAGCAGGTGATTCCGGTGGAGGCATTTTTATTCAAGACGCCGCAGTTTGGAGGTTGGCGGGGGTCAATCTCGCCGTGGCCGGTCCATACAACACAAGTAACTTGGGATCTGGATTTCAGGCGGCGATTTACGATGAGCGAAACCTCTGGACCGGCGGAGAGGGCAAGTGGCGCAGAACGGGCAACGCGGGCGTGCCGAAACCGGGGGCTTTCTTTGTGACGAGTATCTCCGGAAGTCTCTCCTGGATTGGGAGCGTAATTTCGGAATCGATTCCGGGCGCTCCTCCGACTGTGGAATCGTCGAGTGAATTAACCGGCGATTTCGCATACGAGACCGGAGCCGAGGTTGACTCGGATGCCCGGCGCATCGCGCTCGATTTGCCCGCGAGCGCGCGTTTTTACCGGTTGCGAGCGAATGGTGCACTGCGCATAAAAGGAATACGAATCAGCGGTCAACGATTGGTTCTCGATTATGAATAGTCTCGCAGTTTGTGAAATGCGCGTTGATCTCTTTCCGTGAAACAAGTAGGAATTCCGCGTTCACCGGCTTGTTGGAATGTGATGAATGTTCGGAAAACCGTATTGAAGTCTGAGAGTGAGTTCGCCGTTCTCGATAATCGTCGAGATTCTGTGCTCCCCGGCAATGCACGTTTCCGCGCGGCTTTATTGAACCAACCTCTCTCGAAATCGCCGGTTCTCGGAAAGGACTTTTCCTAATGGCAACCGGATCATCGACAAGTACCGAGAAGGACGATCTTACCGAGACGGGGTTCAAGCCATTCATTCCTTCGGAGTCAACCATTCCCGAGTTCACGCTCCGAGCGGTGGTTCTGGGCGCCGTGTTGGGCATGGTTTTTGGCGCTTCATCGCTTTACCTGGTGCTCAAGATTGGGATGACTGTGAGTGCCTCGATTCCCGTCGCCGTAATTTCGTTAAGTCTATTCCGGTTGCTTTCGAAGCTCGGCGTCCGCGACGCAACAATTCTCGAAAATAACATTGTACAGACCGCTGGCTCCGCAGGGGAATCGCTTGCGTTTGGCGTGGGAGTGACCATGCCGGCGATTCTGATTCTGGGTTACAGTCTGGAGGTGGCGCTTGCTGTTTTGGTTTCGTTGCTCGGGGGTTTGCTGGGTGTCCTGATGATGATCCCCCTTCGGCGGTCGCTCATCGTTCAACAACACAAGACGCTCAAGTACCCGGAAGGAACCGCTTGCGCCGCGGTGCTGCGAGCTGGAGCTTCGGCCGTCGAGTTGCGACAATCCGGATCAGGAGCGGGCGGCAAAGAGGGCATTTCCCGAGTCAACGCTACACCGGAAGCCGGAATCGGTGGCAAGACTGTGTTCGTTGGTTTTGGGATAGGGCTGCTTTACAAGACGCTGATGGTGGCGTGCAAGGGTTGGAAGGATGTGCCTGAAAAGGTATTTGGAGCGCCGTTTAAGGCGGGGTCGATATCAGCCGAGGTATCGCCGGAATTGCTCGGGGTTGGGTATATCATCGGCCCTCGCATCGCATCGATCATGGGAGCGGGCGGCGTACTCGCATATTTGGTTTTGATCCCAATGATCAAGTTTTTTGGGGACGCGATGGATGGAGTCGTCGCGCCTGGCACGGTTCCCATCAGCGAAATGGGGCCGAACGAGATTCGAGGCGCTTACATCTTGTATATCGGGGCCGGCGCGGTGGCGGCCGGGGGTATCATCAGCGTCGTTCGATCGCTGCCCACGATCTGGCATGGATTGCGTGGTGGACTGAAGGATTTCCGGCGACGCGGTGACGGCAGCTCGAATTCGATCCGCACAGAACAGGATATTTCGATGAAGACGGTCGTGATTGGAATCATCGTCTTGATCCTCGCGATCATGTGGGCTCCCAAGCTTCATATGAATCTGCTGGGCGCGGTGCTGATCGTTGTCTTTGGATTTCTTTTTGTGACCGTTTCCTCCCGGCTTACCGGCGAGATTGGCTCCTCGTCAAATCCAATTTCCGGAATGACCGTTGCGACGCTGTTGCTCACCTGCCTGATCTTTTTGATTGTTGGCTGGACGGGTGGGACGTACTACGTAACCGCTCTTTCGGTTGGAGCGATCGTTTGCATCGCCGCGTCGAACGGCGGCACGACCTCGCAGGATCTTAAGACCGGTTTTCTCCTTGGAGCAACCCCCCGGTTGCAACAGATTTCTCTTTTGATTGGTGTAGTGGCTTCGGCGCTGATTCTTGGTCCAATTCTGATGCGATTGAATCAGGCGGCTACCGTTTATGTTCCAATCGCCGAGGTAGCCGCCGGACTTCGTACGGACGCTTCGCAAATCACCGAGATGGCGCAACTGGCGGGGCCTCAAGCAAAGGACGACTCCAAATCTTACCGCGTCTGGCACAAGACCGATACTGTGGGTGGCCCCGCTGGGCAATACTTTGTGGATGAATCCGGAGCGGCTGTGTATCTCGTGGATCCGGGAATCAATGGCACGCACTCGACGCGGCCCGACGGTTCCGTAGTGAGGAAGTTCGACGCGCCCAAGGCGACGCTGATGTCCTATATCATCAAAGGAATTCTGGACCGCGAACTGCCTTGGGGATTGGTGCTCTTTGGAATCATGATTTCGGTGGTCTTCGAACTCGCGGGGATTCCGTCACTCGCATTTGCCGTCGGCGTCTATCTGCCCTTGGCTGTCTCGAGCACCGTATTCATGGGGGGTACCATCCGTTGGTTGGTGGACAGGAAACAGCGGGCCGATCTAATCCATCACAAACTGTCGGAAGAGGAACTGATTGCCGAGAGCGACAAGAGTCCGGGCGTGTTGATGGCGTCCGGATATATTGCGGGGGGCGCGATCGCAGGCATCGTTATCGCGTTTCTTGCGGGTGTTTTCGATCGGGTGGACACGTTCTTTTTCAATTGGTCGAATGCACATAATCCATTTTTCTCCGGGCCAAACGCCGATTTGTTGTCCGTGCTGCCATTTGCCATTTTGATTGTGCTGCTCTACCTGGTGGCGCGCGAAAAATGGCTCTCGGCTCGGGCTCGCTAACCAACGTCAATGAAATCAGGCCTATCAGTGAATTCTTCCCTCATTTCCTTGTGGAAGATCCGCTTTAGGTCTGCGGAGCCATCTCCGCAGCCGATCATGCAACTCTGGGACTGGTCTGCCTCCGAACGAGCCTGGCGAGCTCTGTGTCTCGTCGCCGCGCAACTTCCTTTACACAGGCAGGCGACGTGCAAATCCGGGTTAAACACTCCGCGGGCAAAGCGGCAGCGACGCTTGCTGTATGCATGAGAAGCGGTTAGCGTTCAAGCCATGAGTTCGACTGTTACTGTGCCTTATTGGGTCCAAGAGCGCGGGCGCACCGCAGGCCGGTTCGCCGATGTCCTCGAAGCCGAGGTTAAATCGCGGAGGCATCCGTTCATCGCCCGTGAAGTCTCCTGGTTCAAATTGTGCCGCGTGTGCCAGGATTTGGAGGAGCAGATGCTGCTCGCCGAGGCGCTTTCCGCCAAAGACCAGAAACTCCATTGCGCGCTGCTTTCCACCGCCATTCTCCGAGCAGAAGCGCGGACTGGGCCGGTCGTCACCCGCACCCGGTCTAGGGAGAGGTAACGTTCCCATGACAGTCCGCAGATAATCATCCGTTCCTCGGGTTCGGCGCCGTTCGGGAGCGGTTCAGGCCGGAGCAATTCAGCCAGGGCCTGGTGTCCGGCTGGCCGGTCAAAAACGATGCAACCATGGTTTGACATTACCGAATCCGCAGGCGCAACGCAATTAAGGTTGTTCATTGGATGGCACTTCTGATCCTCCGATTTGGCGCAGACTCTTCTTCGCTGCCCTCCGGTTGGCCGGTAAAACCGGATACAGTTCTCAAAACGGCACCTTTATCGCGAAACAGGCTTTTTAAGAGAAACAATTGACCGGAAGCTCTGAAGTCTTATTACATTACGCCATGCCGTCATTCGACATTGTGTCCGAGGTCAACTCGATGGAGATCGAGAACGCAGTGAATCAAGCAAACAAAGAACTCGCCAATCGTTTCGACTTTAAAGGAAGCAAGGCCGAGATTCTTTTGGAAAAGAACGAGATTAAGCTTTCCGCCGAAGATAAGTTTAAGATCAAAGCTTTGGAAGAAATGGTCCTGGGAAAACTCGCGAAGCGCCAGGTTAGTCTCAAAAACGTGGAACGATTGGATGCAGACATTTCTCCGTTGGGTCACGCCCGGCAAGTGATCAAGATCAAGAACGGGATTGAATCGGTGGTGGCGAAGCAGATCACAACGTTCATTCGGGAATCCAAAATCAAGGTCACCTCGCAAATCCAAGGCGAAGAGGTCCGCGTCACGGGCAAGAATCGGGATGATCTGCAAGCCGTCATCGCGGCTGTTCGCGGTCATGATTTTCCGGTCGCGCTACAATTTCAAAATTTTCGGGATTAACGAGCCGCCGGATAGAAAGCCCTTCCTTTCTGGATTTAGCGCTACTGCGAACCTTTTTAATACCGTCCCGCGCCCTTTCAGGCCGCATCACGGTTTCTTGGGCGGCACGTTCGGAATTGTCCATCCGCTTTCCCTTTTTCTCAAGCGCTTCACGAAGATTCGGAAAGCATCTTTTGGATCGGAACAGAACGTGCAGAAACGTCGTCGGGCTGGACATGGATCGAGAATTCGGAACAATTGCGCCGGTGAAACAAACGATTGTGACATTGGACATGGAAGGAGTGCTGACGCCGGAGATCTGGATTGCCACTGCTGAAAAGACAGGAATCGAGGAGCTCAAACTCACGACTCGTGACATTCCCGACTATGACGTTCTAATGCGGGGGCGCTTGAAACTTTTGGAGAAGCACGGCCTTAAACTCTCGGATATCCAGTCGGTTATTGGGACGCTGAAGCCGCTGGACGGCGCGCTGGAATTCTTGCGTGAACTTCGCCGGCTAACGCAGGTCGTGATCCTGTCGGATACGTTTGAACAATTCGCGCAACCGCTGATTCGCCAAATGGAATGGCCGACGCTGCTTTGCCACACGCTCGAAGTCGTGGACGACCGAGTTGTGAATTATTGTCTCCGAATGCCGGACCAGAAAAGAAACGCGGTCGCGGCGTTTAAGAGTTTGAATTATCAGGTCATCGCGGCGGGCGATTCCTTTAACGACACGACCATGTTGGCCGAGGCGGACGTTGGATTTCTCTTTCGCGCCCCGGAAAGCATCCAAAAACAATTCTCGCAGTTCCGAGCGTTTGAAGACTACCCCGATCTGCTTGGCGCCATTCGAGAATCCGCCGGGTGCGGTTCGTAACACTCTTGTGAGAACCTGGAGATCCGCGTCGGTATGCGTTTTCGTGGCCGCATGGAGGTTTTGCCTCGCTGCGCCTCTTTTTGCGGCCGAGCCGATGGTTCATGATCCGCGCCTGGAACTCTCCCTTTTTGCGGCTGATCCCGACATTGTCACTCCCATCGGGATGGCGATCGATCGAAGTGATCGCATTTTCGTGATCGAATCGCTTGCTCCATATCGTGCCGCAGGGAGACTATGGATACAAATCCCTCTATGGCGGCGGCGGTAATCATCCCTTTCAAGCGTGGGGAGGTGATTTGCCCGGAACGCTTCCTTACATAGACGGCACAGGCGAAGCGCCCGCCGGATTGTTGGATTGCGCAAGGGCTGCTTTGCCGATGGATTTTTCCGGCAATCTGCTCGTCACGATCTGGAACGAAAATACGATCAATCGTTATGTTACGCAGCGGCGCGGTGTGTCGCTGACCGCGACAAATTCCGTTCTGGTCTCCGGTGGGCAAGACTTCCGTCCCGTCGCGCTTGATGCGGACAGCAGAGGGAACATTTTCATCACTGATTGGGTTCTGGTCGATTATCCAAATCATGGCCGAGGCCGGATCTGGAGGTTGTCTCCCAAGCCAAACCAACCAGTCATCCGGCCGCGGCCGTATCACGCAGTTCCAAAGACAGACAGGGCATTCGAACCGTTCAAAGAAATTCTCTCCGCCGGTTCGGCGAGCGATCTCGCGAAGCTGGAAGCCGCGTTCCGTTCAGACGATGCCTTTCTGCGCCACGCGGCCGTTGTGGCGCTCTCGAATCCAATATTCCGCGAGCGGGCTCTGGATGCCTCAAACGATTCTGATTTCCGGCTCCGCCTTGGCGCGCTGCTTGCGTTGCGCCGCGCGAAAACAGACGAGTCCGAGCAGCTTCTTAGAACGCTTTTGCGGGATACTCACTCCGAGATACGCCGGATGGCTTTGGTATGGGCGGGCGAGCAGAGATTCACGAATCTGCGTGAGGATCTCGATCAGGCCGTCGCCGGACCCGACACTTCAGCCGCCTTGTTCGAAACCTACCTGGCAGCCGTTGAAAATCTTAGTCCGCCATTCGTCGAAACATTTCGCGACCGTGCCAAAGACAAGGCCAGCCAGCTCACTCGGAAGCTTCCACCAGGACTCCTCGAATCGATCATTCGTGACGAGGGCCGCTCCGTGCGTGTTCGTGCCTTGGCGATTCCCCGGCTTGAGAATCAGGATCGCGACGGTAGCTATCGGCTCCTCGCACAATTGCTCCGCTATCACGACGGCGCATTGCAGCGGGAGGCCATTCGATCGCTTGGCCGTTCAAGTCACGAGAACGCTGTGGAGGACTTTCGAAATCTTGTCGCCTTCCTTGAGGCGTTGAAATAAACATTAAATCAAACCTGACAAGTTCGGTCAGACTATGAAAAAGCAAAGTTCTGTCGGTTCGTTGCGCCGGATTTCTCGCCGTGCTCCATTTCCTGGCACGGATGTCACCGCTCTTGTTTTCGCCGTCCTGACGTTATTCGCCGGCCAACAAGTTCTAACGGGCGGGCCAGCGCCACAGACGCTCTGGGATCTAGCTCGTCTCAGCCAGGCTCCAAAGGCCGAGTGGGGCGAATCGAAAGACCTGATTCAAGAGGTTTACTACACTGGCGAGCCATTCCGCGGGAAGCCAACGCGTGTCTTCGCCTATGTCGGACGACCGGCGGGCGAAGGACCGTTTCCGGGAATGGTCCTGGTTCACGGCGGGGGCGGACGGGCATTTGAAGATTGGGCGCGGCATTGGGCGAAACGCGGTTACGTCGCGATAGCGATGGACACGGCTGGCGTGGGTCCGGGAAACAAACGGTTGGAGGACGGTGGCCCGGATCAGGCGGATACGACCAAGTTCCGCAACTTCACCGAGGCTGAATCTCGCGAGATGTGGACCTACCACGCGGTCTCCGACGTGATTATCGCTCACTCGCTGTTACGTTCGCTTCCCGAAGTGGACCCGGAGCGCACCGGGTTGACGGGGATCAGTTGGGGAGGCTACCTAACCTGCATCACGGCCGGAGTTGATACTCGTTTCAAGGTCGCTGTTCCGGTTTATGGGTGTGGGTTTCTGCAAGACAACAGCGTCTGGCGAGACAACCGGCTCGCGGCCATGGAGAAGGATGCGCGCCGCCTCTGGATACGGCAATTCGATCCCGGCCAGCACATCGGACGAGCCGCCTGTCCGATCCTTTTTCTCAACGGAACCAGCGACTTCGCCTACCCGCTCGACAGCTACCGCAAGACGATCGAGCAGGTGAAACCCGAGCTGGCGACAACGGCGATTCATCTCCAACTCAAACACGGCCACTTCTGGGAGTTCGAGATCGTTGACGCGTTCGTTGATTCGATTCTGCGCAGCGGGACCAGGCTCGCCAAAGTCGGCGAAATCAGGATTTCGGGCGACACTGCTATTGCGCCGATTCTGACGGAAACACCCGCCGCGAGCGCCGAGTTGCTTTACTGCATCGACGAAGGCCCTTGGCAGCCGCGCGAATGGAAAACCCTGCCCGGTGAGATCGGTAACGGAGTGATCTCAGCAAAGCTTCCGGAGGAGCGGCCAATCGCGTTTTTACTCCAGGCAACCGATGAACGGGGGCTCAAAACCAGCTCGACGCACGCCAACCTGATCCGGCCCGGCGGCGGGGAAAACCATGCGATCATCCCCACACCCAAACTGGAGCAAGATTTCTACGACTGGTACGTGCGGCACGCCGATGTGTTACGAATCAAAGACGAGATCGACCCGGAAATTGTCCTCATCGGCGATTCGATCACTCACATGTGGAGCGGACGTCCTCGCGAACCTGGGCGCGCGCACGGCGCCGATTCCTGGGTGGAGCTTTTTGGGGAGCGCGCCCTAAATCTCGGATTCGGATGGGATCGTACTCAGAACGTGCTCTGGCGCATAGACCATGGCGAACTCGACGAACTCCATCCGAAAACGGTCGTGATTCACATCGGCACGAACAACCTCGCCCCCACCAAAAACCATGTCGCCGGCACACCAGAACAAATCGCCGAGGGCATCCAAGCCGTGTGCGAGCGCGTTCAGGCCAAAGTCCCAAAAGCGAAGATCCTGCTCATGGCCGTGTTTCCGCGCGGAGAACAGCCGGATCACCCGTTGCGCGCCAAGATCGCTGAAATCAACGATCTCCTGCCGCCGATTACCGAAAAGCTTGGTGTCGAGCTGATCGACATCACCCGGAAGCTCCTGAACAGCGACGGCACGATGTCGAAGGAGATCGCGGGCGATTTCCTGCACCCGTCCGCGAACGGCTACCGAGTGTGGGCTGACGCTTTGCGCCCGTACATTGAATGAAGAACTTTCGATTCAAGAGAATGGTGATAGTCAAGTGGCCGCGCGGACGCACAAGAATTCCATTGAAGGGCCAGTGTCCGGCGAGGGGCGCGCAAAGAAGGGTTCCGCGCAGCCGCAACGTCCTCGGGTAGTGGGGCCGTTTCTTGACTCTACCTGGGCGCGACCTTCCGCAAGGACTCCACAGCGGCCATAGAGTCTTGGATAACTTCTGAAATATCTTGCTCGCCGTTCAGTTCGATTAAAAGTCCGGCTTTCTGATAGAAAGCGATCAAAGGCTCTGTTTGGGAGTGAAAGGTATTGAGTCTGGCTCGGATTGTTTCCGGACGATCGTCGTCCCGATGATACAGATGGCCGCCACACGCGTTGCAAACGCCGGGTTTCTTGGGTGGATTGAATTTGAGGTGATAAGGGTTTTGGCAGCTTCGGCAAACCACGCGCCCGCCAAGCCTTCCGACGATTTCATCGTCTGCGACTTTGATGTAGAGAACCGCCGAGAGCTCTTTACCGCGTTCGGCGAGCATGTCCGTCAGAGCCTCTGCTTGATGCAGCGAACGAGGAAAGCCGTCCAGAATGAATCCATGATCTGTGTCCTCTTTCGACAGCCACTCGTGAATCATTGCGTCCGTCACGTCGTCGGGAACAAGTTCCCCGCGATTCATAAATTCTTTCGCCAGCAAACCCATGGAGGTTTCATTTTTTAAATGCGAGCGGAACAGGTCTCCCGTCGCAATATGCTGCAAATCGAAATGAGCACTCAGTTTTTCCGCTTGCGTGCCTTTTCCAGAGCCGGGCGCACCTAGCAGTACGAGATCGAGGCTTTCGCGGGAACCTACTTCGGTAGTGGCGGGCGCAACGAGTTCGGAGGTTCGTTGCAATCTCTCGAAATCCGTGACCGTGGCAAACTGAGATTTGTTGTCTTTCAGCGACTGGAAGGTGTGGATCAGGTCTCGTTCAACGAAGGATTCTCTTTGTTCCCCGTTCAAAATGACGAGGCGGTTTTTATCGAAGTACCTACGAATCAAAGGCGCCGAGGATCGTTGGAAATTAATCAGGCGCGTGCGGATGATCTCCGGGCGGTCGTCAGGGCGTTGGAATAGATGTTCTCCGGAGCATTTTGCCGACGGGCACGTTTGGAACGGTTTGTGACTGTCGTGGAACGGCATGTGACATTCGCGGCACGTGCGGCGGCCTGAAAGGCGTTGGAGAACTTCCTGATCGGATACTTCCAAATAGATGAGCGCGGCGAGATCGCGTCCAGATTGCGCAAAGACTCTGTCAAGGAACTCCGCCTGAGCCACTGTGCGCGGAAAGCCGTCGAATAGGACGCCCGCATCCTCCGGAATCCGTGCGAGTCTCTCCTCGATCATCGAATCGACTACGTCGTCCGGCACAAGCTCTCCCGCTGCCATGTAACTTTTTGCAACCAAGCCAAGCCGCGACTCATTCTGGACATTGTCTCGGAAGAGATCCCCGGTTGAAAGATGGGTCAGATCAAACCGGGAAATCAGAGTGGCAACATGCGTTCCCTTGCCGGCGCCGGATGGTCCTACTAATGCGATATTCATTTTATTCGTTTCCCTTCAAAACCCTATGATCCCGTCACCAGAAGGGACTTGATATTCATCAATGCAATAGTGCGAATTCCGTTGAACGGAATTTCAATCGCATACAATGTTCCCTGTCGCGCGACGATCGCGAGATATATTAGCCGATTGCGGATCAGAAAGGAACGCTCGATTTCGGTTCCCGGCTTTTCTTGGTTTCGGTTCGAACTACGGATAGGGACGGGGAGAACAATCGATGGAAGGCTGAGGTTCGCTTTGGGTATGCCCGATAACCAGAAAACATGAGATGATGATTCATCACAAAATAGTTCCATCGGCTTATCGTATCTTCGCGAGTGTTCTTGTTCTTGCTGGTGTTGAAACGGCTCGTTTCGAGGGTGCGGAACCGAAGGCCTCGTCTGTGTCAGAGATTCAGATTGCGGAAAGAGTCCGAAAACTGGGAGGTTATGCGTTCGAGGACCCTGAATCTGGTCGAGTGGTGGAGGTGAACCTGAATCGAAATCCTCATGTTGCGGATTCGGATTTGGAAGGCTTCTCGGCGCTCTCCAAGCTAACGGATTTGTCGCTTGAAGGCACGCGCGTGGGAGATGCCGGAATGTTGTTTTTGAAGGACCTTCACGAGCTTGAATGGTTGAATGTGTATCAGACTCAAATGGGCGATGAAGGGTTGCGGCATATTTCGGGACTGAAGAGACTGAAACACCTGCCAGTGGGAGGCACGCGGATTACAGACGCGGGCTTGGCTTATTTAAAGAAGCTCGAAAACCTCCAGTATCTGGGATTGCGAGACACAAGTATCACGGATCGCGGATTGGAAAATCTGACCGGAATGACAAACCTCGTGGGACTTCATCTCGGTGGAACGGCGGTCACAAGCGAAGGATTGCGGCACCTGACTCCGCTTGTGAAGCTGGAGCGTCTCTGGCTCGATCAAACGGTCGTTGGGGACGAGTGCCTGCCTGTTTTGTTGTCTTTTCAAATGCTTCGCGAACTTCACATCGCAGGGACGCGGCTAACCGGGGAAGGGATACTCAAATTGCGGCGCGACCTGGTAGCGTGCAGGATTATTGATCGGCAAGAATAGCCGGAAAGTCCTTTCTCACTGAGGCGCCTTTACAGAAACGCATTGAGAAGTACATCTTAAATTCATCAGTGAGTGCGGTTGTAGCGTGCGGCGGACCTCGACCCGGGAATCAACCGAGACGTAGGTCGAGGATGCGAGGAAGTCGGCTTTTTGAACGCCGCGAATCGTTCATTCTCAATGGCGGAAACCTCCGGCTTTGCCGGAAGTTTCGCGTAGTTTGGCAGGTGTGGGAGTCGTTGGAGTCGGGCACCAATTAGCCCTTGCTTCCCCTCATCCTAACCCTCTCCCCAGGGAGAGAATTCCACAAAATCTTACGCGCCTTGAATCCCTGAACTGCTGCGCCTCACAGAGGCGCGCTCCGGAGCGCGGGTCTGTGACCCGCAGCAATATCAAGTTCATGGGGAGTGAATTTTGGTCACTGCCGAAAACAAATTCGGAGGATGGAATGCATCGCCGTCGCGGGCATTTGTTCTCCCTCTCCCGTGGGAGAGGGTTAGGGTGGGGGAAAACAAGGGCTCTGGGGTAGTCTTTGCAATACCTGGGACGGTTCCATGAAGCTTTGAGCCGCTCATCATTCATGCCTCCGGCTTTGCCGGAAGTTTTTGACTCGGCGGATTTTCTGGAACGAGTAATGCTAGTATTTTTCGCATCACTCATCCTGAAAATGAACTGGAAACTTTGTTTTCTAGCTGTTGCATGGGGCGTTGCCGGAACGCTCGGTGCGCGGGTCGAGGTCCGCTCCTTTTACAACTGGGAAACAGCGCCCGTTCATCCAGTCGCTCTCAGCCCGGATGGTTCAACATTGGCGGTATGCAATCTTCCGGACAACCGCGTGGAACTCTTTCGAACCGATTCCGAGACGGTCCTTCCAATCGGATCGATTCCCGTGGGGCTGGATCCAGTTTCGGTTCGGTTTTATTCCGATACAGAACTATGGGTTGTTAATCGAATATCGGATTCGATCAGTATCGTGTATCTCCCGGGACGCCGTGTGGTCGCAACATTGCAGACCGCGAATGAACCGGCTGATGTTGTCTTCGCCGGGTCGCCGCTTCGAGCTTTTGTTTCCTGCTCGGACGCGAATGAAGTGGCGGTATTCGATCCGGTTTCCCGAAAGCTGACATCAACCATTCCGATCGAGGGCGAAGAACCGCGGGCTCTGGCTGTCAGCCCCGATGGAAAAAACGTCTATGCGGCCATTTTTGAGTCGGGCAACGCCTCTACAGTTCTCGCGCCGCCATTTACAGAACTGGACAGATTCCCCGTGGGTAACCCGGCGGATTTTCCGTTGGGTCCGCACGGCGGAATCAATCCTCCACCGAACAGCGGCGAGTTCCTCACTCCCGAAATAAGCTCGCAAACTGCCGCGGTCGCTCCGCCTCCACGCGTCGGACTCATCGTAAAGAAGAATGAATCCGGCAAATGGATGGACGACAATGATGGCGACTGGTCGAATTACGTCTCCGGCGAAAGCGCGTATTTGACAGGGCGCCGACCGGGCTGGGATCTCTTGGATAACGATGTCGCCGTCATAGACACAAAGACACTCCGGACCAAATACGTACGAGGGCTCATGAATATCTGCGCGGACATAGCGGTCGATCCCGGCTCCGGCAACATCGCGGTGATTGGAACGGACGCCATGAACCATGTCCGTTTCGAACCTGCGCTGAACGGCGTGTTCATTCGAGCCCAACTGGCTGTATTTGATCCCGGTACAAACAACATTTCTATCAAGGATCTCAATCCGCATCTCGATTACACTCGCTCAATCGTGCCGGATTCTGCGCGATTGCAATCACTGGGAGACCCCAGGGCTGTTCTCTGGGATTCGACGGGGTCTCGCGTTTTCGTGACCGGAATGGGATCAAACAATCTCTTGGTGTTCGACTCAGAGGGCAACCGCGTGGGGGAACCAATACGCGTCGGCGAGGGGCCCGATGGACTGGCCTTGGATGAACCACGCAAACAGCTCTACGTTTTCAACCGTTTCGAATCATCCATCTCGGTCGTTAACACCTCGAACAACAAAGTCGTGCGGACGGTGCGTTTTTTCGATCCAACGCCCGAACCGATTAAGAGCGGTCGCAGGCATTTCTACAGTACCCACAAAACCTCCGGGTCGGGCCATGTTTCGTGCGCATCGTGCCATATTGATGCGCGAACAGACCGCCTCGCGTGGGATCTCGGAAATCCGGCTGGAACGATTGTCCCGACGGATGAGACCACGCACAACTTCGGCCGTTTTCCCCCGGAAGTTCCTGGACGTTTTCATCCGATGAAAGGTCCGATGGTGACTCAAACCCTTCAGGATATCATTGGGCACGAACCCTTTCATTGGCGCGGGGACCGCGACGGAATCGAGGCATTCAACGAGACGTTCATGGCGCTTCAAGGAGCGGAAGCCGAATTGACCCGGCGCGAAATGAGCGAGTTCAAGGCGTTTCTCTCGTCGGTGGCGTTTCCGCCGAATCCGTATCGGAACCCGGACAATTCCCTTTCAACGAACCTCGCTTTGCCAGGCCATACCGCTCTGGGACGAGGCGCGTTGCCAACCGGAGCGCCGCTTCCGCGGGGCAACGCGCGCGCCGGGCTCGAAAAATTTCGGAACGTGGATTCCAAAGGCTGCATTGTCTGCCACACGCTGCCATCCGGGCTCGGCCCTGATCGTTTTTTTAACGGCGTATTGTGGAGTGAGCTTTTCCTTGGACCCAATGACGCGCATCACATCGCGCTAATCTCGCTCAATCGATCGGATCAATTGCCCTTTAAAATTCAACACCTGCGCGACCTTCACAAAAAAGTCGGAACAACGTTTTCCAAGGTGTCCAACGGGATGGGGTTCGGATTCCTGCATGACGGCAGCGTGGATACGCTCGTTCGGTTTCTGCAAGATGGATTCGGATTCGAATCCGACGAAGAAACCGCGAACATGATCGCGTTTCTTCTTTCCATCACCGGGTCGGATTTGCCTGAAGGAACACTATTTGATCGCGACCGCGCGCCGGGGGTACCGAGTCTGGATGTGTCGGCGAGTGTGGGCAAGCAGTTGACGCTGCCCGAAAGTGAATCGAGTCCGTTTCTAACCAGCTTCATTTCTCTGGCGAACTCGCCCACTGGACGCGTCGAGCTGGTGGCAAAGGCGTTTATTGATGGCCGCCAGCGCGGATGGCTTTTTGATCGAGATTCCCATCAGTTTGTATCGGATCGATCCGGCGAAACCGCTTCAATCATCTCGCTTCGAAAACTCGCGCAAATAGGGAACGAGATCACTTTCACTCTGGTTCCTGAAGGTTCCGGACGAAGAATCGGAATAGATCGCGATGAAGACGGCTTTCCAGATTCTACCGAACTTGACGGTGAATCGGACCCCGCAAGCAAAGGAAGTGTGCCGGGCAATACCGCGCCGATCCTTCAGCGTCTCGATCCGATCATGCTTCCCGACAGCGAAGCACTCCAGATCACGGTGATAGCGAATGATCCGGACGTTCCAGCGCAGTCGCTTCGGTTCAGCCTGGGGTCAAATGCGCCGTCCGGAGCTGCCGTCGATCCGTTCACCGGCGAGCTGATCTGGACTCCGAACCGCCAGCAGCGTCCAGGTGTATTTACAATAATCGTCCAGGCAAACGATGACGGAACTCCGCCGCTAACCAATTCAGTGCCGGTCATGGTGACAGCGCTCGATTCATCGTTTGAAGCCCGCGTTACCCGATTGTCCACGGGCGTTATCATCCGATGGGATTCACAGCCCGGAAAAGCGTATCGTGTCCAGTTCAAGGATTCGTTGGACAGTCTCGCCTGGCAAAATATGGGCGAGGAAATCCACGGCACCGGTTCGTCGCCCGTTCAGCGAGATTCAATTCTCCCCTCGCAGCCGCAGCGCATTTACCGGGTTCTGCTGGTCGAATAGAGAAGGTTTCGCCGAATGAATTCTTACCCGAACCGAATTCGACTCGTTGCATTTCTCATGACCGGCTTGGGAAGCTGGTCGGGCAATTCCCAAACCGATGTCCGACTGAGGATAAGTGCCCCGGCTCCCGACGAGATTCGGTTGCTTTGGACTGAGGATTCTTTGGTTCCCGAGCCGGGCTTGCAAATCTTTGCCGAGTATCGATTGGAAACAAGCAGCGACTTGATCGTTTGGCGGCAAGTCATCGAGCCGACCACCAAGTTCGACATGGTAAAACATCTGGTGACGCTGCGCACTTCTCCGGCGTCCCCTTCGGCATTTTACAGAGTCACGGCGTCGATCGACCTCAGCGGCGCCAATCTGATCGGAGCGGACATTCAGAACGCGAAACTCTCGGGCGCGAATCTTTTCGGGGCGGATCTTTTTGCGGCAAATCTGGCTCAAGCCGCGCTAACCCACTCAGATCTTACAGCAGCCGACATGCGTCATGCCGACCTGCGTTTCACGGCACTTTCACACGCCAATCTTTTTGGCGCCCGGCTCGCCGCCGCGAAGCTTCAGCGAGCGGACCTGGCGCATTCCAATCTGATGTTCGCCGATTTTTCCGGCACGGATCTGATTGATGCTGATCTGACGGCGGCCGACCTGAGTTTCGCGAATTTCGCGGGCGCGGATTTGCGGTTTGCGCGGCTTCACCAAACGACCATCAACGCTCAAACACGATTCGATCCGAAGTGGCGATTGGTTTGGGAACTGGTGAACGCTGGCGCCACCGGGTCGGACTTCCGCGACGCAGACTTAAGTTTCGCGAATCTTTCCGAAGGTAATCTGAGCGGTGGGATTTTCTTCCGTGCCGATTTCAGCGGATCCGATTTGACGAACGCAAACCTCGATCGGGCAAACTTTACAGATGCCAATCTGCGGTTTGCAGATTTCAGAGGCGCGAAAATTAGCGAGAGCACCCGGATCAATTCCAAGTGGCGTTTGGTTTGGGAAATCCTGAATCTCGGTGGAGTGGATCGAGACTTGCGGCAGCGGGACTTGAGCAACGCGTCGTTGGCCGGGGCTAACTTGAGCGGTGCAAACTTGGGCGGCGCCAATCTCGCGCTGACGATCCTATTCGAAGCGAATCTTGAAAACGCCAGCCTGACTCGCGCAAACTTAAGAGGCGCTGATCTCGTCCGAGCCAATCTCCGAAACGCAAACATGCGCAATGCTGACCTAGCCGGAGCCAACCTTTCTGAAGCGGATTTAACCGGCGCGGACCTTGCCGGCGCAGACACCAGCGGCGTAATCTTCGAGAACACAATCTTTCCGGACGGCGAACAGCGCGCGATCCGCGATCCCTGAACGCAGGGGCGCATCTCCGAATGAGGGCAGACCCCCCTCCGCACTTCCGCCGAGAAGGAT
>JAQBVM010000155.1 GCA_027623095.1 Verrucomicrobiota bacterium | reverse complement strand
TTTCGATTTGATTTTCATCTTTGCTGCGATTGTTCGCGGCAAAGACTAGCCGACCGCCTCCCCGAGCGTCACACACAGTTACCGAAGCAACACCATGATTCCAAGCTGCGGCTGACGCTTCGCGCACAGCCGCGCTCCGTGCGCTAGCCCGATTTGGCAAGCAACCGGATAGGCATGCGTCAACCATGTTCGAAGAAAAAAATCGATCAACGGGCCCAAAGCGATGGAAGTGGCGCGGAGGCAAGTTTTGACTAGGGTATCGAGATACTGGCGTGGATACAGAAACCGGAACTCTTCTCTCGATAGGCTCTCACTCGTTTGGCTCGACAATGCCTAATTGCACATTCATGCCGTGTATGTCTGGGAGACCCCATTGCACTGCGAGCTTGCCATCCTCCAAACGATAAATCGCGATCTCATCGATCTTCACTTTCCGTCCGCTCGGAGCCAGACCATGAAATTCACCCAACTGCGTGCCGGTGCTCTTAAAATGCGAGACCACAAAGTCCCCGTCCGCCATCAGCCTCTGGATTTCCTCGCGCCAGTCGGGAAAGCTCGTTCGGTGGGAGGTGACTTCGGCGAGCAATCCTTCTCTGCCCATCCATTCCGGACCGATCACGAAGTGACAAACAAAATCTTCCGTGTAGAGATCGGCAACGACATCGAATTTGCCCTTCGACCATATCTCCTCGTGTGATCTCCTGACGATGCTCTTGTTCGCTTCAAGGGAAGAATGATGCGGATCGCTGGTCGTTACCGTTGAGCATCCAACGATCATGCAAGAGACGACTACGGTCGAAATGAGTTGGAGTTTCATTATGCTTTTGCTCGAACTGGCAGTGACGACCGGCCTGATCACTGCGCTACATACTCTGACTCGCTGCGCCCTTGCGCCTCTGCGTCTTGGCGTTGAACTGGCGCCAATGAAAACGCGGAGGCGCAAAGATGTCAAGGCACCAGGAACGGACTCGCGCGCCGCACTGTGATTACGCAACCGTCGGTTCGTAGCGCACGTTTCCAACCTGCCGTATCGCCGACTTCCAGTCGGCAGATTGGAAATCTGCGCTGCCCCTTACTCCAACCCCATTGCCGTTGAATTAAGGCAAGAATCGGCAGGGCGAAGCGTCCTCGCTGAGCCGCGCAAGAGCGCCGAATCTGAGATTTCAAATCTCAAATCTCAGATCCCCAAGGGCCGGCCTTACTTCGTGATGGAACTGGTCCTGAATGTTGCCGTCAGTCGCGATGGATCAAAAGTCGCCTCTTGCAGTGTGGATCAGGACATCGTCATTTGGGATTTGGAGGGAAGCGAACCCGTCCGATTGACTGGCCATATCGATACCGTGGAGCGAATCGCCTTCAACTCGGATGGCTCGAGGCTCATCTCAGGCAGTGCAGATCGGACGATTCGAATCTGGGAATCCACTACGGGCCGCGAGATACTGGAACTTCACCGGATGTCAGGCCCTGTGATGGATCTCGCCTTCTTTCCCGGCGGAGACAGATTCCTGGCGGGAACCCACGCGGAGGCGCTGACGATTTGGGACGGCAGCCCGTCGTCCGCGGAAGAGACGAATCCGCACGTCACGTTGGAGGGACATCAGAACCGGGTGCTGGCAATTGCCTTTCATCCTTCGCAACCTGTAATCGCTTCCGCCGCCGAGGATGGAACGGTTCGCCTATGGGACACTGTTTCGGGTCAGCAGACGGCTCGTTATGAGAGGTTTGCATTCGACGTTTCATTTCACCCCGACGGCGCCCATCTCCCAGGCAACCTTCTTTTGCCGGTTCCCAACACCGACTTTCGTGATTATCTGGACGAAGCAGATGAATTGATCAGAGGGGCGCCAGGAATTGTCGATGCGATCGACAAGGATCTGGATGCTCACGCGCGGCAGAAGAAGCACTTGCGGATTGAGGTTCAGCCGAAAATAAGCAGAATAATCAAAGGAACGTCCTATGCCGGAAGCGGAAATTACGACGGGAAGATCTGAGTTTGATATTGCACTGGAGACGGTCGAACAATTGTCCTTGGACGCCCGGGACGAACTGCTCCGAGTTTTGCGGAGGCGCCTGTCCGACCACCGGCGCGCGGTTTTGGCCCAGGAAATCGAGGCGGCACGGGCAGCGCTTCGTCGCGGTGAAACGCGAAGCGGCTCCGCGGCGGACTTGATGCAGGAACTCAAGGGCGCATGAAATTGCGCTGGAGTTCCGTATTTACTCGCGCCCTGTCCGTTTCCGGTTCGGTTGTGAAAGCTCCAGGATTGCAATCACACGCAACTTCCTGAATCATCCGCGCAATGTTGGGCTCGAGTATTTCCCATTACCGCATTACTGCCAAACTCGGCCAAGGCGGATTGGGAGAAGTGTCCAACATTGACGAAGACTAGTAGAGGGTTCCGTAAACCAGTGGAATGTCCGCCAGGTCTTGGAGTGCGGCAACGGAGCTTGCGGAGTTACCGCTTTCGATTTGAAACAGCGATGATCGAGTCCGCCCGAAGTGTTTCGAGTTTCCGACCCAAAAGCGGTGACTGCACTGCGTTTCGTCACCGCACTCCAAGACGCTGGCGCGTGGACCTACGATTCAATCTTTAATGATCAGCCAAACCATCGCCCACTACAAAGTCACCGCCAAACTTGGGCGAGGTGTATCGGGCAACCGACACGAAGTTGGACCGTGAAGTGGCGATCAAAGTTTCCGCCACCAGATTGGCTCCGGGCGTCTCGATCACCAGATGACTTTCCCGGCGCCTACGCAAACAGAGCTGCTTCGCGGGTGAGATTCATGGTGTTGAAGTTTTGTGTTGTCCACCAGCATATTTACCGTCAATCCGCTGGCGATGTTCACCCGGCGTTATTCGGCACCGGATCATTCGTTCTTCTTGTTCGGTCCGCGCGGCACGGGCAAGACGACCTGGCTGCGGCAGGTGTTGCCGGAGGCACTTTGGTTCGATCTGCTCCGCGCGCACACGCTGCTGGCGTTTACACTGGAACCGCAGAACTCAAAGACGGTCCGCTCCGCGTGCTGCCGGTGCAGCGTTTCTTAAAGGCTCTGGAACAGGGCGACCTGTTCAGCTGAGGCGGGAGAAAAACATGGTGTGCCGCGCGGTTGCATGCAACCCAAACCGGGCGGCCATAGCTTTGGCAGAAAGAGCTTGCTTGAGTAATTTGGGGAACGTGGTGTAAATACGGCTCAATCGCATGTGCCAATTCCAAGTCCTCCCCGGCAGCCGTTCTGTTGAACGGTTTTGTTCCCCGGCCTTTTTCGTGTATCTCACGTTCCTGTCCGTTTTTCTGAGCGTTTGCCGCGGGGCGGATGAAAAGCCTTTCGGGATCGAGCGGCGTATTCCCTGGAATGATTCACGGGTTATCGGAAGGCCTGAACCGCCACCACCGTATACGGTATTGAAGACTTTCGATCAAATCGAATGGAAAGCGCCGCTGTACATTGCGCCGGAGCCGAGCTCCGACCGGTTGTTGGTCGTCGAGCAGGGAGGAGAGCGGTCCAAACCGTCCCGAGTCTATCGAATATCGAATGATCGGAATACAACCGAACGAGAGACGTTTTTTGAGCTCCACGGGCGGTTGATTTACGGCCTTACATTTCATCCAAAATTCGAAACGAACGGGTTTCTTTATGTATTCAGTAATGGACCCACGGGACGGCCTGACAGAACTAATCGGGTCTCGCGTCTTCGTGTGGACCGAAGTCCGCCATATCGGTGCGATCCGGAGTCCGAGACGATCATCTTGGAGTGGGCTTCCGCGGGGCATGACGGTGGTGATTTGGCATTCGGCAGGGATGGAATGCTGTACATCACTTCCGGTGACGGAACGAGCGATTCGGACGGATGGGTGAGCGGCCAGGACGTGAGTAATTTGCTGGCCGCGCTCTTGCGGATTGACGTGGATCATCCGGCCTCGGACCTTCAATACGCAATCCCTTCGGACAATCCATTCGTGGGAGTGAGCGGGGCACGACCCGAAATATGGGCTTACGGTTTTCGCAATCCTTGGAGAATGACGGTGGACCGCGAAACGGGAGCGGTCTGGGTTGGGAATAACGGGCAGGATCTCTGGGAGACCGCCCATCGCGTAAACCCGGGGGACAACTACGGATGGAGCGTTTACGAAGGGAGCCACCCGTTTTATTTGAATCGACGACGGGGGCCAACTCCTGTGACTCCTCCCACGATTGAACATTCTCACGCGACGTTCCGATCGCTGACGGGTGGGGTGGTTTATCACAGTTCGAAATTTCCGGATTTGAACGGTGTCTATGTTTATGGAGACTATGCGACGGGGAAGATTTGGGGCGCCCGGCATGATGGAACCAAGCTGACGTGGCATAAGGAGCTTGCCGACACCGCGCTGAAGATTGCCGCGTTTGCGGTGGACCAAAACGGAGAAATCCTCGTGGTCGATCACGGTGACGCAATCTACCGTTTGGTCCCATCGCCGGAAGATGATTCGTGGAAGAAATTTCCGACCCGATTAAGCGACACCGGATTGTTTGTTTCGATTCGGACGCACCAACTTCACCCAGGACTGATTCCGTATTCGGTCAATGCTCCCGGTTGGGCGGATGGCGCGGTTTCAGAGCGGTTTATCGGCTTGCCGGGTGAAACGAAAATTGGATATGCCTCCGACGGAGGGTGGAATTTCCCGGACGGTACGGTGCTCGTCCAAACATTATCCCTCGACGTGGAACGTGGCGATCAGGTTTCAAAGCGCCGCATCGAAACGAGGATTCTCTCGAAGCAGCAGGCTGAGTGGGTGGGATATTCCTATCGTTGGAACGATGAGCAAGATGAGGCGCGCCTTGTCGCCGCGGACGGAGAAGACATCGAATTGATGGCCGCGGATTCGGGCGCGCCGGAGGGAGTGCGGAAGCAGTCATGGCGAATTCCGAGCCGCACAGAATGCATGGTGTGCCATAGCCGTGCGGTAAACTTCGTGTTGGGTGTCACGGAGCTGCAAATGAACCGGACCCAGAACTACGAACCGATGACCGATAATCAACTGCGGACACTCGATCACATTGGCGTGTTCACTGAGCGGCTGCGCAAGAAGCCCGAAGACATGCGGCGCCTTGTCAATCCATACGATTCAACCGCGGACCTTGAAGCGCGCGCGCGTTCGTTTCTCCACGCCAATTGCTCGGTCTGCCACGTCGAAGCCGGAGGAGGGAATTCTCAGATGGAATTGCGATTCACGACTGCGCGACGACGAATGAACCTGTTCGAATCCCGTCCGCAGCATGACACGTTTGGAATCTTCAACGCGATGCTGATCGCACCCGGTGATCCTGATCGATCGGTTCTGGTTCAGCGGATCTCTCGCCGGGGACGCGGTCAAATGCCGCCGCTCGTGACCACGGAGGTCGATCGAGCCGCGGTACAGTTGTTCCGCGATTGGATTGCACAATTAACACCCGAAAAGCAGTTTGTGCGAGAATGGCGAAGTGAAGATTTGGCGCTGTGGATCGACCAGACAGCTACCGGGCGTTCGTTTGATTCCGGCAAGCGAGCGTTTCGTGAAACGGGCTGTGTTCAGTGCCACCGCTTCGCGAGTGAGGGAGGCAGCGTTGGCCCTGATTTGACGGGAGTGGGGGTCCGATTGAAACCGCTCGAGCTCTTGGAAGCGGTGCTTCAACCGTCGAAGACAATCGCCCAAGGTTACGAAGTAGTTGAAATCGAGACAATGGATGGAGATGTGGTGTCCGGGCGTCTCGAACGCGAAGATACCGATGTGATCGTGCTAAGTCCGCCTGTGGCGACGGCCCAGCCGGTGGAGATTCGAAAGAGCGATATTCGCAGTCGAAGGGTGTCAACGGTCTCGAATATGCCCGAAGGAATTCTGAATGTGCTGGAGCAGGATCATGTGCTGGATTTGCTCGCCTACCTGCTAAGTGACGGAATGGCGGACGCCGCGGCTTTCCGACAACCTTGACGTGTAGCGCGACGGTCAGGCGCGGCCAATTGACACGTCCTGGATACGCCCTTAACGTCGCGCCCTATGTTCGAACTTGTGGCGCCGTATGAACCTGCCGGAGATCAGCCCCGGGCTATCGAGTTTCTTACTGAGGGAGTGTTTTCCGGTGCCAAACATCAGACTCTGATCGGTGTGACGGGTTCCGGAAAAACGTTTACCATTGCGAACGTCATCCGGAACATCAGCAAGCCGACTCTGGTTATTTCACACAACAAAACGCTGGCCGCTCAGTTGTACTCGGAGTTTAAATCGTTCTTTCCAAACAATGCGGTCGAGTACTTTGTCAGCTATTTCGATTACTACCAGCCCGAGGCCTATATCCCAAGGACTGACACATTCATCGAGAAGGACTCGAGCGTGAACGAGGAGATCGAACGTCTGCGGCTTTCGACGATGAGCTCACTGTTCGCCCGCCGAGATGTGGTGGTGGTAGCCAGCGTGTCGTGCATTTACGGAATCGGCAGCAAGGAAGACTACGAGGCCATGGTGATTCCGCTGCGAGTGGGCATGGAGCTTAGCCGCGATCAATTCCTGAGCCGGTTGATCGATCTTCAATACAATCGAAACGACATCGATTTTGCCCGCGGACAGTTCCGTGTACGTGGTGACACGGTTGAGTTGTGCCTCGCCTACACGGAAGACGCGATCCGGGTGGAGTTCTTCGGTGACGAAATCGATCGGATCACGCGATTCACCCCGATGTCCGGCGATAAGCTCGAGTCGTTGTCAGCCGTGACGATCTATCCTGGGAAGCAGTTTGTGACGACCACGGACAAACTTAGGGACGCGATGTTGACGATTCGCGCGGAACTGACAGATCGAATCGCCTGGTTTGAGGCGAACGGAAAACTGCTGGAAGCGCAGCGGATAAAAATGCGAACCGAATACGATCTCGAGATGATGATGGAGATGGGGTTTTGTTCCGGAATCGAGAACTACTCGAGGCATATTAGCGGCCGAGCACCCGGTTCGCGCCCGTGTACTCTTTTCGACTTTCTCCCTCGGGATTCCTTGTTGGTTATCGACGAATCGCATGTCACGGTTCCTCAAGTGGGAGGAATGTACGCGGGAGATCGCTCTCGAAAAACGGTATTGGTGGAGCATGGCTTCCGATTGCCGAGCGCGCTCGACAATCGACCGTTGAATTTCGATGAGTTTCAACTGAGCCAGGCGCAGACGATTTATGCCAGCGCCACTCCGGCCGCTCGTGAGATCGAATGGTCCGCGGATCGGGTTGTGGAGCAGATCGTTCGTCCTACCGGCTTGGTGGACCCCAAGGCGACGGTGCGTCCGCTCAAGGGTCAGATCGATGACCTGATTCACGAAGTGCGGCGGCGTGTCGATTTAAGAGAGCGAACCCTTGTCACGACACTTACAAAGCGAACCGCAGAGGAGTTGACTGATTATTTGCGAGATATTGGAGTCAATGTTCGCTATTTGCACAGCGAGATTGATGCGATTGAGCGGGTGGAGATATTGCGCGCATTGCGGAAAGGCGAATTTGATGTGTTAGTGGGAATCAATCTGTTGCGCGAGGGTTTGGATTTACCCGAAGTGAGTCTGGTTGCAATTTTGGATGCGGACAAGGAGGGATTCCTGAGATCCGCAACCAGTCTGATTCAGACCGCCGGCCGGGCGGCGCGGCACTTAAATGGAGAGGTGATTCTGTACGCCGATGTGATGACAAAAAGCATTCAAAAATTTCTGGCGACATCCGAGTACCGGCGGCAAACGCAGTTGGACTATAACCGAAGACACAATATCACACCACGCAGTGTGAGCCGTCCGATCGAGGAGAGTTTGTCTTCTGAGAAAGAGCAACTCGCGGCGGCGGTGATCAACGACAGAGGAGGCGATTTCGATGTGACCGAAACGATTCGAGAACTTGAAGGGGAGATGCTGACAGCCGCCAATAATTTGGAGTTTGAAAAAGCGGCGTTGCTCCGCGACCAGGTTCGAGAGTTGAAACGGACTACAGGCAGCGGCACCCCGGAGACCTCTGGGTCATCGATCTCCTATGCAAAAGGCAAAGGCCGAAAGCGCCGTCAAAGATCGTTTTGAACAGAAGCACCCACAGTCGGCTCAGTTCCAGGACAGATCGTCGGGCGAGTGCGCAAGCAGACGATGCAGTCCGCCTTTGTCACGGAGGATTTGACGCCAAAGGTTCTCGGATTCTTTTGCGAAGACGAGGTTGATCTCCGCGGCGTGGCAGATCCACGCTTTCCGGCGCATCTCGTCTTCCAATTGGCCGGGGCCCCATCCTGCGTAACCGGTAAAAATCTTGATCTGGTGGCTGGGCGAAAACGATTCGGCAATTTCGACGAGCGCTTCGAGCGAATGCCCGAGGCTCAGGTTGGCAATCACGTTCGCATCGGGAATGAACGTGTCCGAATGGAGGTAACTGAGCGCGGAGGGTTGAACGGGACCGCCAATGTGCAGAGGCTGTTCTCTGAGGCAATCGGGGAGATCTTCGATCAACATCTCTCCGAGTTTGTTGTTGGTGGCTCGGTTGAGCACCAGTCCCAGCGCCCCTGCGGAATCGTGCTGGCATACGAGGACGACGGTGCGATGAAAGAAAGAACCGTTTAACAATCCGCTGTCCAGCAATAATTGCCCTTTGAGTGACTTGAAGACGTCAGCCATGTTACTGATTGAATGAGTCTGCTACAGGCTTGCGCGCCTGACAATCCAGTTTAATATCCTGTAATGATCAGAGTCTGTTTGATTTTGTTATTCGTTGCAACTCTCTTGACCGCGGGTTGCAAAAGCCATTCCGGCAGCAGAGAGTTCATCCCTCGAAAAGGGTGGGTTCCAAATTGAGAGTCGGGGAGAGTGGTCGATCCGGCTGTGATCCCCCGGTCCCAACGTCTTTGATTTCGCGCAATCCTCTCGCGTGGTTTGCTATTTTTGGTCCGGGCGCGGTCATAGCTTCGCTGACGATCGGAACTGGGGAACTGATCTTCTCCTCAAGAGGCGGCGCGATATTCGGGTATCGGATATTGTGGTTGTTCTCACTTGTCTTGCTCTTGAAATGGGTCTTGGTATTCGCAAGCGCTCGCCACATCGTTCTTAGCGGAGCGCATCCGTTCCAACGATGGATGGAATTGCCCGGTCCGCGAGGATGGCTCCCGATTGTCTTTCTCCTTTTGGGCATTGTCTGTTTTCCGATTTGGGTTAGCTTTCATGCGGGAACGATCGGAACGCTTCTGGCGGCGCTGACCGGAACACAGGCACTCGCGCACGGGGGCGGCCATTTTGTCTGGGGAGCGGCAGTTCTTGCGGCGGTTTTGGGATTGGCATTGACAGGTGGTTATTCACGCTTGGAAAGAGTTCAGATTGGGATCGTTGTGATCATGCTGATCGCGGTATTGGTTTCATTGTTCCTCCTGAAACCGGATTGGTGGGCTCTCTTAAAGGGGGTTCTGGTTCCCCAGTCTCTCGCGTATCCGGATTGGATTCAACGCAACGCGCAGTTCTCGGCTCGTCCGGTTTGGGTGGAAGCGATCACCTACGTCGGGGTCATTGGCGGATCCGGATATGACTACTTAGCCTATAGCTCATACCTCAGGGATAAACAGTGGGGGCTTGCTGGCGGCCCGGTGGCGGCCCGTGCGATGCTGGATGGATTCAGCGAGGATCGGCTGCGGAATCTTCGCCTTTGGGTTCGGGCCCCGCTCATCGATTGCACACTGAGTTTTCTGGTTGTGCTGGTTTTTAGCGCAGTCTTTGTGGCCTGCGGTACGATCATTCTGGAGCCGCAACATCTGGTTCCGAGTGGAACAGCGCTACTGACTCTGCAGGCTGAGTTCGTGACAGGGAGCTTTTCCTGGTTGCGATGGGTCTATTTCTCGGGCGCGTTCGTGGCGATGTGGGGCACGCTGTACGGTACGATTGAAGTTGCTCCCACAGTAGTACGTGAAATCTGGATATTGTGGAATTCAAAACGCCCGAGTCCGGGCGGGGGAAAACTTCGGACTGTAGCAATTGCGTGGGTTGGTGGCGGAGCGATGTTCGTTCTACTTTCGAGCCTTGTCTATTGCATGTTGACGGAGGACAAGGATCCTCCCGGTTTGATTGCGTTGCTGACGCCCGCCAATCTGTTCACGGGCGTTTTAGCATGCGGTATTATCTGCCTTCTGAATCCGTGGGCGGATTATCGATTCTTTCCAGGGCCATTGCGAATGAATCGAGCATTAGTCGCGATGAACCTGGTTGCTGGGATAGTTTTTCTGGTCCTTGGCCTCAAAGGGTATTGGGATAATAGCGGATGGATTTCGTTTCTAATTCTCTTTGGTACAGTTGGGTTGGGTTGGGTGGTTACCGTTATTCTCAATGCTCGTTCTTCATAGGATGGAAAAACCGCTCTGCCGTTGCGCAGGTCGCGGCGCTTAGCGATTCCAAGTCGCAGTTCTTCACGCGAGCGGCTGCGGAAGCAATTTCACTGACGTAAGCAGGTTCACAGCGTTTTCCACGGTACGGCATGGGCGCCAGAAAAGGGCTGTCGGTCTCGATCATGAAACTATCCATAGGAGTTGCCGCCAGCGTCTCACGAACGATTTCGGCGTTCTTGAAAGTCAGAATTCCGGTAAAGCTAACCAAAGAACCGATTTCTATTACGCGTTTCATTTCGGCAGGCGTGTTAACGAAACAGTGGAATACACCTTGTACTCTTCCAGCGTAAGGTTTCATACAGGCAAGCGTTTCCTCAAATGCGTCTCGTTGATGAATGACGCAACCCAGCCCAAGATCTGCCGCGACCTCCAGGTGTTGTTCGAAGAGCTCCGCCTGTCTCGTTTTCAGGCGTGAGACATCGGCGCCCACCGTCGGCGTGGATTCGCCTGATAAACGGTGATAGTCCAAGCCTGTCTCTCCGAGGGCAACAACCTTCGGATTACTCGCCAGGTTCCTAAGAGCTTTTCGGATATCCTTTGGGGCTGCGGAAACGTGGCTCGGATGCACGCCGACGACTGCATAGATCGAGGAAAATTTCTCGCTCAATGCGACAGCGCGAGCACTGCTTTCCAGGTCGGTGCCAATCGTAATCACCTTCGAAATCCCTGCTTCGGAGGCTCGTTCGATCACCTGGACGAGATCCCCACTAAAATCCGGGAAATCGAGATGCGCGTGAGTGTCGTAGAATTGAGCAGGCATCCGTTAATGAATTCGGTTCATGGAGCGAATCGAGACCGTTTGCCAAAAACGGTAGGGCGACACTCTGTGGAGCCCTGCTAGCTTCCGCAACATTTTGGCGCGATGCCGTCCCGAGAACCGAATTCTATTCGAAGTCGTAAACGACCACCCGTTTACAGTTCGGCTTGAAGACCTTCTCTAAGAACTCGATATGCATCGGATGCACTTGGTATTCGTCCTGCGCTTTTTTGCTATCGAATGTAGTGTTTAGGGCCACCTGATAGGTTTGATCCACTACGGGACGGTGGCTGGGAGTCATTTTTCCGATGTGAAAATGCGTTATCCCTGGGATTGGTTTGAGATATTTCTCGGCGCCGGCAATCAATTCTTCCGCGGCGTTCGGCTTTTCAGGGTCCGTCCAGAAAACAACAACATGGGAAAACATGCGCGGAGGCTAATTGGTGGAAGGACCCGAGTAAATTCGAAAAACGTGAATTTCTCGCTTGCAACGGAGCCGTTGCTCCCTATGTTACCCACTTGCCTGAGCACCGCGCGTGCGGTTGTTCATTGGGGCTGAGAAAAGAAAGTTAACGTTGTTACCTAACCTTTAACCCTCCGTTGCCGCTGCAACGTTCGGTGCGTTAGGCAATGGAGTCTTCGTAAGGCGCATCCCGCCAACCAAGCCTCCCGCAGCAAGCGATCCGTCGCGCAGTCGATTCAGTCATTATGCTTACAATGGAAGAAGCCCTCAAGCAGAGCGTTGTGCGCTTTGCCGCAGGGGAAATTGTCAAAGGAGTCATTATTGAAGTCCGTTCCAAAGAGGTTCTCGTCGATATTGGATATAAGAGCGAGGGCGTTATTTCGGGAAGCGAATTGGAAGATTTCAAGTCGGTCAAAATTGGTGACGAGATCGATGTGCTGATCGAGAAACTTGAGGACCGGGAGGGGATGGTAATTCTCTCGAAGGAGAAGGCCGAATTCCGCAAGAACTGGGACAAGATTCTAACCATCTGCAAAGAGGGTGGTACAATTTCCGGCAAAGTTAAGGCGGTTGTTAAAGGCGGGTTGCTCGTCAATATCGGCGTGGAAGCGTTCCTGCCCGCTTCCCAAATCGATATCGTGCCTCCGAGAAACCTGATGGCGCTCGTTGGCAATACGTTCGATTTCAAAGTCGTTAAGATTAATCAGGAGCGGCAAAATATCGTTCTCTCACGGCGCGAATTGATCGAAAACGAGCGAAACGAAAAACGATCCCGTCTCTTGGCAGATATGACTCCGGGAGATATCCGGAAGGGCACGGTCAAGAATATCACCGATTTCGGCGCGTTCATCGATTTAAATGGGCTGGACGGTCTCCTGCACATCACGGATATGAGCTGGGGCCGTATCGGACATCCTTCCGATATCTTGAAAGTTGGTCAGGATATCGACGTGGTTGTTCTCGATATCAACAAGGAGAAAGAACGGGTAAGCCTTGGCTTGAAACAGAAGCTTGCGAATCCATGGGATACGATTGAATCGAAGTATCCTGTCGGGGCGCGAGTTCAGGGACGAGTCGTCAACCTCGTTCCGTACGGAGCTTTCGTTGAAATCGAGCCGGGTGTCGAGGGTTTGGTGCATGTGACGGAGTTGTCCTGGACCAAACGAATTGCCAAGCCGTCGGACGTTCTGAAAGCCGACCAGGACGTGGAAGCTGTCGTTCTCGGTATCAATCGCGAGGAACAGAAGATTTCGCTGGGCATTCGGCAGCTTGAGACGAACCCATGGGATAAGGCGCTGGAGAAATACCCGCCGAACAGCACGGTGAAGGGCAAGATTCGGAACCTTACCAGCTATGGCGCCTTTATCGAGCTTGAAGATGGGCTGGATGGAATGATTCATGTCTCTGACATTTCCTGGACTCGAAAGATCAATCATCCGTCCGAGGTGCTTAAGAAAAGCGATGACATTGAGGCGGTCGTGCTTGAGATCGATAAGGCAAACCAGAGGATATCGCTTGGGTTGAAACAGCTCGCGGTGGATCCTTGGACCAACATCGACAAATTCTACAAGGTGGGCGACTTGGTGTCTGGGAAAGTCACCAAACTCGCGAGCTTCGGAGCGTTCATCGGGCTCGAGCACGACATTGACGGGCTTGTACATATCTCGCAGGTGAGCGAGGAAAGGGTCGATAAGATCAAGAACGTGCTCAAGGTGGACCAGGACGTGACGGCCCGAGTGATCAAGATTGACAAGGGCGAACGCCGAATCGGGCTTTCGATCAAAGCCGCAAATTACTCTCAAGAGCAGCTCAAGGCGGAGCAAGCCATGCTGGATTCTCTCAAGCCGGGAGAAGATCTGGTGGCTCTGCAACATGCCTTCGACGCCGCCGACGACACCAAGTAACTCGTTTTACAGTTTGGTTCGCGAAACGGGCAGGCGTTCTAAACCTGCCCGTTTTCGCTTGTGAACGGGTTTCCACACCCCAGACGCGCGGATGAATATTTTAGAAGAATTGACATGGCGAGGGCTGATATCGGATTGCACGGATACAGCCGAACTCTCGAAGCGTTCGAGTTCCGGCATGCTGACGCTGTATTGCGGATTTGATCCCACGGCCGATAGTCTTCACGTGGGGAGCTTGGTTCCATTGCTGGGATTGCGCCGGTTTCAACTCTGCGGGCATCGGCCGATTGCGGTCGCGGGCGGCGCGACGGGATCCATCGGTGATCCGAGCGGCAAGGCGGCTGAGCGGCAACTACTCAGCAGAGAATCGCTTTCGAATAATATCGAACGCCTTAAAGGACAATTATCGAACTGGCTCGATTTTGGGGATGCGCCGAACGCGGCAAAGCTGCTCGATAACGCGGATTGGACAGCGCCGGTCACACTCTTGGAGTTTCTGCGCGATATTGGAAAGCACTTCACCGTAAACATGATGGTTGCGAAGGAAAGTGTTCGAGCTCGAATGGAAGACCGGGAGAGCGGAATAAGCTACACAGAGTTCAGCTACATGCTGCTTCAGGCACTTGATTTTTTCCATCTATGCAAAGAACAGGAATGCGAATTGCAGATCGGTGGGAGCGATCAATGGGGAAATATCACAGCCGGAATTGATCTGTGCCGCAAGAAATTGGGCAGACAGGTTTATGGTTTGACCCTTCCGTTAATCACAAACACGGACGGCACCAAATTCGGAAAGACGGAGTCGGGTGCTGTCTGGCTGGATTCCAATAAGACGAGCGTCTATCGGTTTTACCAATTCTGGATGCGCACGGACGATCGCGATGCCATTCGTTATTTGAAGTTCTTCACATTTTTGACCCGCGACGAAATCAATGAGCTGGAGCGGTCGCATCAGGAGCGGCCCGAGGCTCGGGACGCGCACCGAGCCCTTGCAAAATCGGTAACCGCGTTGATTCACGGGGAAACTGCCGCGAACGAGGCGATTGGGGCTAGTGAAGTCCTTTTCGGAGGCGGTTTGGACGGCATTTCGGAGGGTATCTTCAGAGAAATTGCGAGTGAGGTGCCATCGACAACAGTTGAAGGATCCAAGTTTGACGGAGATGGAATGCCGCTTGTCGAACTGCTAGTTTCGGTGGAATTAAGCCAAAGCAAGGGACAGGCCCGGAAAGACGTCACAGGCGGTGGCATCTATGTGAACAATGTTCGCGAATCAGATCCGCTGCGAACGCTTCAGCGAGATTCTTTTTTGTTCGGAAAGTTTCTGCTATTGAGAAAGGGGAAACGCAACTACGCGGTGGTCGAGGCGAAATAAGATCGGTCGCCGGCGTTCCTTCAGCGGGCGCAAAACCATCCGAGAGCAGACCAATTCTGGAACCAGCGTTGAATCAATTCCGGGTCCACGTCACGAGGCTCCTTTTCCGCTCGCAATGCCGAGGCGCATGCTGATTCGAGGGAAGAGCCCTTCCGGATCGCATTCAAAAGCTTCCATTGGAGCGGGTCGAGCCGCTTGTAATACACACCGTTTTCAAAACGATGCACACCCAGATAGACGTGCTCTGAACGCAATAATCGCGCGATTTGAGTGCGGCGTCGGGCTCGCATTCGGCCCATTGTGTTGCTCGCATCGGAGCGGAGTCCGCGGTCGCGCTTCATCGAAAGCAGGAGCGCGTCCACAGGGTAGTCGAGGTCGAGCAACTGAAGATGCGGTTGAAGACGGAACCGGATCTCAGTGGGTTTCTTGCCCAAGAGATCGTTCGCGGTCACCGGAGCTTTGGCCTCGGTGTCGAAAGCTTCGGTATGCGCCCATTCCAGTCGTGCCATATCGCGGCATTGGAGGTGGCGCGGTTCTGTGAGTTCAGGCGTGTTCGCGATAAATCGTTCCAAATTCCGGCCCAAGTTCCGGAGTGTAAACGATGCCGATGGGGACCGCTCCAAATACCGCACGGCAAGACGGGAGAACTTGCGATCACCCAGAATGGCGCGCAATCCTGGATAATCCTCAAGGAGGCAATCGAGCAGACGGAACCAGTATTGGCGGTTATAGATCTCAAGCCGCTCGAAGGATGTCAGATTGGCGTTTGGTTTGATGAATTCCGCCACAAATCCGCGCATCGAACGTCCGTCAACCCACCGTTTTTGCATTCCGTCGTCAGCGGTGAGCGGGCGCATCACCGCGGATGCCATCAGCCTCTGCAGATCCCTCAGTTCCCGTTTCGATTGTGTTTTAGACGGCGGCTTTTTCACAACAACGTTCGATAAACTGGTTCGCCTTGAGCGCTTCCTCATGGACCTCGCCAAAGGAGGGGATCCGTGCATCCCATTCCAACAGCGTCGGTGTTGTTCCAGCCAGATGGATGGCGTGCGCGTAGAGTTTCCATACTGGATCGATGACCGGATGGTCGTGCGTGTCGAGAATGTATTTTCGGAACTTGGAATGCCCGGCGATGTGAATTTGTGCCACCCGCTCGATCGGAACAGAATCCAGGTATTCGACCGGATCAAAATCGTGATTGCGAGAAGACACGTAGATGTTGTTTACATCCAGGAGAATTCCGCAGTCAGCACGTTCCACAACCTCCGACAAGAATTCCCATTCTGTCATTTCGGAGGCGTGAAACTCCGCGTAGCTGCTGACGTTTTCCACGGCGATCGGCACCTCCAGAAAATCGCGAGTCTGCCGGATCTTCCGCGCCGTGACTTTTGCCGCGGCGAATGTGTACGGCATGGGCAGCAAATCATGGGTGTAGCGGCCATCGACACTTCCCCAGCACAAATGATCGGAGAGCCAGGGTGTTTGCGTGCGCTTCACCAGGCGCTTCAACTTCTTGAGATGTTCCCGGTTCAAACGCTCCGCAGAACCGAAATACATGGAAACACCGTGCTGCACCACTCGATACTGTTCCAGGATCTGGTCCAAAATGTGGAGCGGGCGACCTCCATCGACCATGAAATTCTCGGAAATGATCTCGAACCAATCGACCACCGGTTTCTCCGAGAGAATATGGCCGTAATGCGCGACACGTAATCCGATGCCAACTCCGTAATCTGAAAATCCGTTAAATCGATTGGCTGGCATAAACTAGTTCGTGTAACAATGGCCGCGCATTCTTCAGTTCATCAATCAAGTGACCGTTGCCCCGCTTTGTTCGGTATCGAACTCGGCGATGTGAGCATTCGGACAAGCAAGAAGGAGGCATATCCGAAGGATAACGAATGATCGGGCCTCTATCAAGCGCGCGGGTGCGTGCTGGAACTCTTTGTTGCGAGTGGCTGGAAACGGCCCCTCTACTAAATCCAAAGAAATCGGAGGTGGTTCTGCACAACACCCGGAAAAACCTTCCCGATGAAGGCATTGCCGAAGACTTCGTTCATAACAGCCCGAGCCACAAGACGCCTCACGTCTCGGACAATAAACGATGCGACCGCATCATTCATTGTCACACTCGGAGACCCCGGCGGTTCGGAAAAGGCGGTTCGCCGTTTCCGGGG
>JAQBVM010000154.1 GCA_027623095.1 Verrucomicrobiota bacterium | reverse complement strand
TAAATGCCCCCTCCAGGCACCCTCCTTCGGAATTTTTTTCCCCCCGCCGCTTAGGCGAGGATTTGGGCCGTCGCATTGGCATTGGCCTGCAGTGCCGCAGCATTTACAACTTCCACTTTTTCAAATGATTGGCCCCAATGGCGCGGATCCCATCGAGACGGCAAAGTCACCGGATTCAATGCGCCTGCAACGTGGCCTGCGGAGCTCGCTCAGAAATGGAAAGTGACTGTTGGCGACGGGGTCGCGACCCCTGCGTTGGTGGACGGAAAACTTTATGTATTTAGCCGGCAGGAAGGCAATGAAGTCTTGCGTTGTCTGGACGCTGCCAATGGCAAGGAGCTTTGGCAGGATCGGTATGAATCTTTGGGAGCTTCAGGTCCAGCTTCGGGTTTCTCAGGGCCGCGCAGTTCACCGTCTGTGGGTGAGGGAAAAGTGGTGACAATCGGAGTTCGGGGAGTGATTTCCTGTCTCGACGCGGCGAGCGGCAAACTTGTTTGGCGCAAAGATGAATTCAAGTCTTACCCTCGATTTCATCCGTCAAGTTCTCCAATCATCATGGACGGACTTTGCATTGCGCAGCTCGGTGGTGGAAATGATGGAGGGATTGTCGCATATGATCTCGCAACCGGAGCTGAGAAATGGAAGTGGACAGGTGGCTCTCCCGCTTACGCCTCTCCCGTGATCGCTTCGGTTGGCGGTGAAATGCTGATCATCGCCAATACCGAGACTTCAATGGTGGCTGTCGATGCGGCGACCGGCAAGCTCGAGTGGGATTCTTCGGCAGGATCTCAAGGTGGCGGACGCGGTGGACGGGGAGGCAGGGATTACAAAGCCGCCACTCCGATTGTGAACGGTGAGACTGTGATTTCCGTCGGCAGCGGATTCAAAGCTTTGAAACTTGAGAGGACGGGAGGCGCCCTCGCAGCCAAGGAATTGTGGAACAATGCCGAGAGCTCCGTGCAGTTCAACACCCCGGTTTTGAAAAATGGCTATCTGTTTGGGCTCACGCCGGGAAATGATCTCTTTTGCATCAATGCCGCAACAGGAGAGTCCGCATGGACGGCACCGATCGCGAAAGCGAGTGGTGAAAGCGAAGCCGGAGGTGGCGGAAGTGGTGGCCGTCGCGGGGGGCGAGGCGGCGGCGGCGGATACGGGTCGATTGTCGATGCTGGATCTGTTTTATTGGCCTTAACCCCGAGCGCTGAGCTGGTAATTTTTGAGCCCACGGAAAAGGCCTTTCATGAAGTCGGTCGAATCAAAGTTGCGGCTTCCCCGACTCACGCGCATCCGGTCTTAGCCGGAAACGGGATCTACATTAAAGATCAAGACTCCGTGTCGTTTTTGACGATCAATTGATTGGCATTGAATCGTGAATTTGGCTCTGGCGGCGGCGTGTTTTGAAAGCGCCGCCGCAAGCTCTGAGTTGTTTGCGGAGTTGCAGCGGTTTGAAACTTGAATCTGACCAGTTGGCAGCAGTGATTCTTAATCGCTCCCCATGAACCGGCTGACCGACCTGGTAGGGTGGCGTTGCTGCGCCACCCTGATATTAGGGCTGTGCGGTAACACAGCCCCACCACAGGAAGTGTGGTGTTCATGGGCCCAATGCGTGCGAAATTTCGAATGGAGGCTCCCCATGAACTTGATATTGCTGCGCCTCACAGACCCGCGCTCCGGAGCGCGCCTCTGTGAGGCGCAGCAGTTCAGGGGTTGAAAGCGCGAAAGACTTCGGAGAAATCTTTCCTCAATCCGATGAAGCAGCAGCCGTTCAGGTGTGGCCTCGTTCGGATGCGTTTGGTGTCCCGAGGCGCGATTCTAGAGTCTATTCCCAAGTATTCGTGCCTGGGCGTAATCCAATGGTGCAGAATGTCGTTCGGCCGGTTCCGCAATATGATCCCGCGGACAAAGCCAAGGCAGAGTCGGAACGGCAATGATTGTGGCGCCTGGAGGTGGATTCCGGACCCTGATGATGAGTTACAAAGGCGTCGATATTGCGAAGCGGCTTATATGAGGTTTGGCTGGCTGTCTTTCGCGACAGTCAGGCCAAGTTTTTTGTGGCTTAACTCGGTTGCCACTCGTCCTTGGGGAGTTCGTCTCAAGTAACCCTCCATGATCAGATAGGGTTCATAGACTTCCTCGAGTGTATCGGATTCCTCACCGACTGCGACTGCCAGCGATCCGAGCCCGACAGGACCTCCGCCGAACTTCAAAATGACGGCTTCCAAGATCCGTTTGTCCATTTCGTCCAAGCCGTTCTGATCGATCTCCAACATTGCCAACGCGGCGTCCGCCGTCTCGCGGGTGATTCGACCGTCGCTTCGAACCTGCGCGTAGTCCCGAACGCGTCTAAGCAGATTGTTCGCGATTCTGGGTGTTCCCCGGCTTCGTCTGGCGATTTCATGGGCGCCAATCTCATCGATCTCGATATTCAGAAGTCTTGCGGACCGAATGAGGATTATTTGCAGATCGGAAACTTGGTAATAATCGACGCGTTCACGGATTGGGAACCGGGTAAGAAGCGGCGCGCTCAGCAGACCGCTGCGGGTGGTTGCTCCCATGAGGGTAAACCGCGGGAGGTTGAGGCGAATGCTCCGGGCGTTCGGCCCTTGATCAATGATAATGTCGAGTTTGAAATCCTCCATCGCCGGGTAGAGGTACTCCTCGATCGTCTTTTGCATTCGATGAATCTCATCAATGAATAATACGTCCCCTTCTTCCAAATTTGTTAGCAGCCCGGCCAAGTCTCCGGCCTTTTCAATTGTAGGCCCGCTTGTGCTCTTGAGATTGGCGCCCATCGCTTTTGCTAGGATGTTGGCGATCGTGGTCTTTCCGAGTCCTGGCGGTCCGTTGAGAAGGATATGATCGAGTGGTTCACCGCGCTGTTTGGCGGCTTGAACCGCGATATCGAGCCGTTCTTTGACTTTCGGCTGTCCGGCAAATTCGGAAAACAAGGACGGACGCAACGTCTGTTCCAACACAACGTCGGGCTTGGTTAACACTTCGGATATCATTCGCTCGGCCACGCTGTTTACAATGGGCATCCGCTATTGAGGGAACAAGGGAAATTCGGGGTCACAGAAGCACGAACTTTCTCTAACACGATGAATTGTCATATCAGACTCGTGAATTTAGATACTGGCCGGCAATGTTTCCAACATAGACGGCGCACAAACATAGAAACACCGAAAGAATGATGTTCATTCCCGCATACCACCATTCTCCGTCGCGGGCCAGATTCAAAGTCTGAAGGCTGAACGATGAAAACGTCGTGTAGCCTCCAAAGATTCCCAACATCAAGAACTGCCGGGCCGTTGGGCTAATCAGAATGCGTCCCTCGGTGTCAGAAAGTGCCGCGGCAACCCCGATGAGGAAAGAGCCTGAGACATTCACAAACAGTGTTCCTCCAGGAAAAACTTCTCCAAACCGTTGTGCAACCAAACCGGAAAGCCAGTATCGGGCCATCCCACCAAGTCCGCTTCCCAATCCGATCCAAAAGTAAGTAGTCATCTGACCGATTCCTAGGTCTCTCGGTGGGATGGAAACCAGGAGTGACAAAAGGAGCTCGTGTGAATCTCCAATCGGCTTCGAACGGTTCGTTTTTCATGCATTGGGCGAGAATAGAATCGAGACTCCTAAAGACAATCAAGAAGAGCCTGTTTCATCACATGAAAACCAGATATGGTGAAATTCATTTCGATCGATTAGTCTGGCAGTTCATGAACAATCTTCCTTCACGAAGCTCCCTTTGGACCTTTGTTGGTACGGCGTTATTCGGCGTCATTGGCGCAGAGGCATTGTTTCCGAAGAATTGGACAGCCTTCGCCGCGGAACCCGCCTATGACATTGTGATTCGCGGAGGGCGCATTGTGGATGGAACGGGAAATCCGTGGTTCTACGCCGACCTTGCAATTAAGGACGATCGAATCTCCAAGTTAGCGCCGGACCTCGGAACAAGGGCGGCGGTGGAGATCGACGCCAAAGGTTTGATGATCGCGCCCGGATTCATTGACATTCATTCACACTCGGACTGGGTTCTTCTCGAGGATGGGAACGCGCAGAGCAAGATTCGACAAGGTGTGACGACGGAGATTCTGGGCGAAGGCGATTCGGTAGGGCCGCGGACCGGGAAACTCGAACCGATGGAAGTCAAGGTGAGTGAGGGATCTGCCACAATTTCGACGATCCGCGGTTACTTTGACGCCCTCGAACGAGCCGGAGTGTCCGTGAACGTTGCGACCTATGTCGGTCTGGGAACCGTGTGGGAATGCGTGATGGGGCAGTCCTTCGAGCGCCCAACACCCTCGCAGTTCGACGAAATGAAGCGCTTGGTCGCGGACGCAATGCGGGACGGCGCTTTGGGTCTTTCAACCATGCTGATGATGCCGCCGGGCTCGTTGGCGACCACGGATGACCTGGTGGAATTGTGCCGCGTTGTGAAGGAGCGCGGGGGGATCTTTTCAAGTCATATTCACGATGAAGGGGCGGGAGTGTTTGATTCGATCAAGCAAGCGATTGAGGTTGGTGAACGCGCGTCGCTGCCAATCGATATCATTCATCTCAAAATTGCGGATCAGCAATACTGGGGTCGCATGAACGAGGTTGTGGAAATCTTCCACGACGCAAGATCGCGCGGTGTGAACGTGCAGGCCAATGTGTATCCCTACACGCGCGGGAACAACAATCTTTCGAGCATTATCCCGCCATGGGCGCACGAGGGGGGCACGTCTGAAATGCTCCGGCGATTGAAGGATATTCAGACACGGACGCGTCTCAAGCGGGACATAGAAAACGGGTTGGCGGGATGGTATAACCATTACACGGCGGTTGGGAAGGATTGGAGCCGAATGCTCGTGAGCGCCAACAATCGATATAGAGGGCTCACGATGGATCGCGTGATCGAGATGAGAATTCAAGGCCAGGTTCCGCCGCCGGATCCTCTGGATGTGTTGTTCGATTTCTTGATCGAGGAGGGCGGGTCCGTGGGCACCGTGTACGCGCATCATACGGAGGAGGACATGCATCTTGCGCTGCGCCAACCTTGGTGTTCGATCGGTTCGGACGGTTCGGCATTTGCTGTCGATGGCCCGCTGCGCAGAGGGAATCCGCATCCCCGAAATTTCGGGACTTTTCCACGCGTGCTCGGTTTATATGTGCGGGAACAAGGCGTCCTCACACTCGAGGACGCCGTTCGAAAAATGACATCTCTCAATGCAACAAAAGTGGGAATCAAAGAACGGGGCCAGTTGCTTGAAGGATTCTTCGCCGATATCACTGTGTTTGATCCGGTGCGCGTTCAAGATCGTTCAACCTATACCAATCCTTTTCAATACAACGAAGGCATCGAGTACGTGATCGTAAACGGAAGAATTGTATTGGATCGCGGGAATCACACGGGCGCGCGGCCTGGACGGGCGTTGCGCAAAAATGCTGTCTCCTCTCAACGATGAACATCGCGGGCCGGTCGAATTGCTTTCCTGCGTTGTCGTGAATTGAGCGTTGTAACGGATTGGTTCGGGAATCGACACCGCTGATTGGATCATCTATCTGTTGCGGATGGAAAACGGACCGAAATCAAGCGATCGGATTGCAAAGCGCATTTTGTGGGGACTAGTAATCGGCCTTGTCGCTGGCATTGTTGTGCGGTTACTCGGCGGATTGAATCCATCCATTCTTTCCGGGGCGGAATGGCTCTCGGCAAACTTCTTGGATCCTTTTGGCCAGGTCTTTCTTCGGTTGCTCTTTTTCGTTGTGATTCCTCTTGTCTTCGCTTCCTTGGCGCTCGGCGTTGTGCAGCTCGGCCGGTTGGAGAAACTCGGTCCGCTTGCGGGCCGGACTTTCTTGATCTTCTTCTTTAATATGACCATTGCGGTGATGCTCGGGCTGGCGATGATGAATGTTCTGAAGCCGGGGGGCAAACTGGACATCACAAAAAAGGAGGAAATTCTAAAACAACCCGGTTTCGAGGCTCGCGCCCAAGATTTGCAGACAACGGCGGCTGCGCAACCCTCGTTCAACTTGATTCAGCTAGTGGACATGATGATGCCCCGCAACCTGTTGCGGGCGGTTGTTGATTTCCAGGTTCTTCCGCTGATTCTGTTTGCGATCTTGCTGGGCGCGGCGGGAACTCAGCTCGACCCCGACAATCGCCAGCGGATGCAAACCGGCCTTGAGATTCTTACTCAATTAATGACGCGCATCGTTCATTTCGCGCTGCTCCTTGCGCCGTTCGCCGTGCCAGCTCTTATTTTCAGCGTCGTAGTCACCTTTGGTTTTGCATTCCTGAAATCGCTGGCTCTGTTTGTAGCGGGAGTTCTCGTGATTGTGGCGATTCATTTATTCGGAACGATGTCGCTTCTGTTGAAACTGCTGACGCGGAGGTCGCCGGTGCAATTTTTTAGGGCTATTCGGACAATTCTCGTGACAGCTTTTTCGACCAGCTCCAGCAGCGCGACTCTGCCCACAAGCATCCAGGTCAGCCGCGAGGAATTGGGCGTGTCGGCGAGCACGGCCGGGTTCGTTCTTCCGATGGGAGCGACGATGAATATGAGCGGCACCGCGCTTTACGAAGGGTGTGTGGTTTTGTTCATCGCGCAAGTCTATGGAGTCGATTTGAGCTTGGGACAGCAAACGCTCTTGCTCTTGTTTTCGGTAATGAGCGCCGTGGCCGTTGCCGGCATCCCGGGTGGATCGCTGCCCTTGATTGTGGGATTGCTGGTCAACTTCGGAATTCCGGCGGAAGGGATTGCATTGATACTGGGCACCGACCGGATTCTCGACATGGCGCGCACCGTGTTGAATGTTGCCGCCGACGTGGTGACGGCCTGCATCGTGGATGAACAGTTGAATCCTGGAGCAACCTTGAAAACCGCTGATGAATTATTGTGAAGTCGTGTGCCACGCTGACGCTTGGAATCACTCTCTAGCTGCGAATCGAGACCATAAACCAATGATGGTGGGGCGACACTCCGTGGAGCTCTGATCTAACCTTGAAGGGATCAAACTTAAGAAGAAGGCGCAATGGAAACACCAAGGAATGCTGAAACCCTCCGTCCCAACAACCCCATTTCAGGCAGGCCGGACACCCCGAAGAGATGTTAGGGCTCCACAGAGTGCCGCCCCACTTGTATATCGGAATGGTTCATCGAGAGACATTATGACATCCGAAGACTTCAAGCACATCGCCTCCTGCTTTGTGAACTCACGAAGCCGCTTCCAGATAATCTCCAGGTGCGGACGGATTCCCGAGAAACGCTCTTGCCGCATCCACTCTTCGACGACTCGCACAGTCTCGCGATCCCGCTGGGCAATGACCGAACCGGGACGAGGTGGTGTCACGGTAATGAGATTCTGGCTGATCCGATAGTTTTCGTTCGGAAATGAATCCGCAAATGCCTCCAGTTCTTCGGACTGGAGGCTTGGATTTGTGAGATACTCTTCGACGAGTCGGCGCTGCTCGGGGTTCGACACGTCCACGCGGGCAAAAAAACTGGCGCGCGTGATCTCGCGCCCTTGCATGAGGCTGGGGTCGTCGGCCAAGGCCGCGAGCACAGGGATAGGATCGGTGATTGCGAGGCGGTCCAGCGCAAGATAAGAGGCGTGAGCCGCCGCCTGATTATTCGTCATAAGAAGCAGACGCGTTAGGTCCGGCACCAATTGTCCGCTTCCAAGATGGACCACGACATCGAACGCCTCCAGATAACCCTTGGTCGGATCGTGACGCCACGGTTGATGCCCGAGCAAGGCGCGAAGCCGATCCAGCAGAAACTCGCGCGAGTCTGGTGACGCATTCGCGCGGGCAAAGTTGCGGAGGCACACGGCCCATTCGTCTGGCGCCACCTGTTTTCTCAAAACAGTCCGGGCGATTTCGGACGCTGCCTGGGAATCGATCTGGCCGAGGAAATCGAGGAGAAAGACCCGAAGTGTGTTTGCTCCGTTCAATCGCCCGCCTTCACCGACTTCAAACTCAATTTGCGTTTGGACATCGATGCCGGACGCAAGTATTTCTTGGATAGCCGTGGATGCGTCTTCGTGCGGCACGGCAGCCAATGATGCCGCGAGTTCGGAGAGAATGCGTCTGCTGCTTTGTGCTGAGCCCGACTTGCGCAGAGCCTGAATTGCTCCGTGGAGGGAGTTGAGAACATCCTGTTGTCGGTCGGTGGACGATGTCGCCGAAGTCGGCTGTCGCAAGTTCTGTGACACACCGGGAGATGGGACTTGAGGTGCGGGCGTGCCGTTGCGCCGCAAATAGAGCACTGACGCAAGGAACACGGTGATCGCGATGGCTGCGACGCCGAAAAGCGTGTTGGATTGGATTGGCCGTGGCATTCGCAATGAGGATAAGATCCGTTCGAGGGCACTTCAATCACAGACATCAGACCGGCCTGTTTCCGCAATCAGAACTGCAATCTCAGCCGCGCCATAAAGACGCGTTCGCGCGGAAGCTCGGAATAAACGTTTAGCGGATTGAGCCTGTAATCCCGATCGTTGAGGTTGAGAACGCCGAGCGTCATTGAGCCCAGTCGCCGCGGAAAACGATAACCAACGTAAATGTCGAGCTGCGGAAACTCGTCGCCGGGAATATCCGGCGTGTAGCCGCGATTGCTTTGGGAGTACCAGTTCGCGTCGAACCTGGAGAACACTCCCGACAGGTGATTAAACAACAGGTGGCCGTTCAGTTGGTGGAGGGTCGCGCGCGCGCTGACGTCGGCGCCACCCGCGGTGGTCGAAGCAATTTCGGGAAACCACGCGCGGAGGCTTGAATCCCGGGCGGTATAACTGCCGCCCGCAGACCAATGGTCACCAATCAACTGACGGGTATAAACCGCGGCGCTGCGCTCCGTATAATCGAGCTTCCTTTGAAGACCGGTCGTGATGATCGGCAACGGCCTGGCAAATCCTCCCACGTCACCATCGAGTTTGGACTGGAGCCATTCGGCCTGCACTCCGGCGTAGGTCCTTGATTTGAGCTTCAGGTCGAGGCCCGCGCCGGCGACTTCATAGCGGGGTCCCGCCACCGACCCAACGACGGACTCGGAAATAACGCTCCGGTAAGCCTGGCCGAAACCCGCCAACTGGGCTGGCTCCAGGCGGTAACTCTCGTCGAAACTCACGCCACCCAGAAATCGGCTGTACATGGCCCTTACGCTCGCGACCTCGGAAGCGTCCAAAACCAATCCGACCTTTGGGCTCCATTGTTCGCGTTCCGACTCAACCCCGATGAGCGGGACCGTGCGGTGATTGAGCGGATAAATCAGCCAGTCATAAGTTAATCCGCCGGTCAGATGAAGCCTGTTCCAAAAATCCTGAGTGAAATACGCATAACCCGAAGTCCGTTCGAAATCCTCTGAGAGCATCGATTCGCTGGCCGGCTTCGGGAAGACCAGGGCGAAGGGTGAACCGGGGACAATGTCGAGCCGATTGTGCGTGTCGAACTCTCCATTCTGGTAGCGCGTTCCGGCGACTAGCGTGCTGTGCTGCCATTGAAAGATTTGGCTCAGCTCGGTCGTGTAGAGGCTTAGGTCGCTTTGGTAGCTCACGTCGAACATCGGTGTCAGAACACGGGTCACCATCCCCGTCGCATTGCGGTCCACCAAGGGCACGGCCACACCGCTGTCGCCGAACCGCTGTTGGTTGTCGAGGCTGCCGGCCAGAAACAATGTGTGCATGCCCGGCGACCATTCACGGTGATAGGCTCCGACCACGTGCGGCGACTGAATCTCGTCGAAATAGAAATTGGGGCGGAACGAGTGATCGGGGTTATAGTACTGAAAGTTGTCGCCGGAGTGGAAATCCTGATACTTGGCCAGCAGAAAGACGGTGTCCTGCGGCGTCAATTGTTGCTTGATTTTGGAGTACCATTCGATGCGTGAAAGGTCGTTGTTAGGCCGGACACCCCGATTGTTTTGATACTCCACGTCGAGCGCGTAGCTGGCATTCCCAAACGTTCCGTACTGGGAAGCGAACTGCGCGAATTGGCCGTCACTGCGCACCTGGCTCGAACTGTTCAAACCAAGGCGGTCGGCCTCAAAAAGCTTCGAATATTCGTACAGCGACACATGCTGCGAGAGCGCCCCGGCGCCCACCGGCGAAAGTAAATCCGCCAGCAGGGTTTCGTTGAACCAGGCCGTTTCGTAACGCAAGTTGAAGCGAGTCGGATCGCGCAAGGCATTGAAACTGTCCGCGAGGAAACGATGCGCCGAATAGTTCGAATAATCGTAGGCTACGGCCCGCGACGCTTCCCGGACGCTGACTTCCGAGAGGCCGCCGGCCAGATACACGTTCGCCAGGCTGGCGCTCCGCACGGCCCTGTCCTGATCCAGGAGAAACCCGGAACGATAGACGCGGCGGTTGTCATTCAGGTCCAAAGATCGCTCCAAGTCCTCGATTGCCCGGTTCACATCATGCTGCTCATAATTCAGGAGCGCGGAATAGAGCCACACAGTGGGATCGTTCGGGTCGAGCCGCCGCGCTTGCTCGATCTCTCGACGAGCGTTCGCGGCGTCGTGCCGCGCGTCGAATGCTTTGGCCAGGTAACTTCGCAGCAGCGATCGGTTCGGCTCCAGCGCCGCTGCCGTCTGCAAGTCTTCGCGCCCTCTCTCGATCTCACCCTGCCGGATTCGGCACAAACCGCGGCCGAGCCAGGCGTTGCCGAGGCTGGAATCCATCGAGATGGCTTTGTCGAATGTCTCCCTGGCCCGCGCGATCTGGTTCTCGGCGGCGAGGATGAAACCGCGCAAAGCCCAGGCTTGGGCATTGAGCGGCGAAACAGCCAGCGATTTGTCGAGAGCGGCTTTCGCCCCATCCGTGCGGCCAAAGCTGAACTCAAGCTCGGCCAGCCGCTCCCAGGCGAATCCGAAGATGGGAGCAATTTCAGTCGCTTGTCTCGCGGTGGACCGGGCTTCATCCAGTTTGAGCTGCGCTTGCAGATAATAGGATTGAGCCAGGAGCCATGAGGATGAAGACTCCACCCCGCTTGGCAGCGGGACGTTCGCCAGTTCCAGTCCCTTCACGGCGGCCACCATTCTTTTTAGGGCATCGCTGAGAATGACGAGCTTCGTTTCATTTTCCGGCAGGCCGCTGAGAATTGCCTCGGCCCGGTCAACCTGCCCCGCAGCCAGGAGCAGGGCGGCGGCGTAGATTCGCCCGGCGCCGGTTTGGAGAACGCGCTCTGACGGATAAGCCGCGATAGCCTTGTTCAAATCGCCTTGGGCATAGGCTTGGAGCGATTCTGACAGAGCTTCTTTGCCGTCGGGCTCCAGCGCGAGTTCGTTAACATCGAGAACCCCGGGATAATAAAGCGCCCACTGAATAACGTTGATTGCCTGCACGAATGGCGTCTTGATTGGCGCGGTGCCGGGCTGAACAAGAGCCTGTTCACCCGCCTTGAGCGACAACGTCTCCGCTGCGCTTACCAGATCCGTCTCGCCCTCAATGAGCGTGAAAGTCGTCTGCCCGTCTTCCGCAACCGCCACATTAAACTCCGTGCCTCGAATTGCGGCCGTCACCGTCGGTGTTCGCAAATCCATCTCGCCGGGTTTGCCTCGGCCAAAGAAATAAGCCGCTCCGGTTTTGAGATCGAGACTCGGCTTGTCCTTGCTCTGAACGGGCTTGCGAATCTCCAAGGTCGATCCCTCATTGATCCGGAAAACAGTCAGGTTCGGGAGCCGGATCGTAGCCCGGCTCTTTTCTCCGGTGCGGACTCTGTCCCCGACCGCGAGCGTCTGATTCAGAGTGACAGGAATCCAGTTTGTCGTTCCGGCAGCGGAAAACTCCGCCTTCCCTGAGATCGCGACGATGACGTTTTGACCCGTTGCGGCCGAACCGAAGGAGGCGGGCTGATCCTGACCGAATGTCCTCGAAGGAGTGGATGCCATTAGCATCGCGAAGCTGCAGACCAACAGACTTCGCAGACCGGCAACAAGGCGCGACGAACGCGGTTCCCGGATACTTCGAAAATGGGAGGGTGAGGCTCTGCCGAACCCTGGAAACCACCCAAAAATGGGTTCCAGCCGCAACCGGCCCGGCGAGAGCGGACGCGGATTTGGATAACGGATGTCCGCGAAGACCAGGCTACCCGGATAGGGGGAAACGTTAGGAGCCAGCGTGGTTAACGAACCTGAAAGAGTCATTCTAAATATCGTGCTGTTCTTCCCGTCGCCACCATTTGCGATGAAGCCTCGCATCATTTCTTAGTGGTTGTATTCAATTGGCCCCCTATTCCTCGTTAGCGGCGCGCGGCCTTCCAGTCCGCAGCGGCAACGATTTGCCATGAAGCTCGGAAAAAGTCCAACGCGCTGAGATTGGTTGAAGCTGCTGCGGCCAGGAAGGCCGCGCCCCTCGCTAAACACATACCCAAAATCGTCCGTCCCGGCGGCACCGCCGCAAACCTCCGGTCCAGCCGGAAGCTCAATTTGGAGTGTCTTGATTGCATAGGCGCGGTTTCGAGTTTGTTCTATAGCCGGGGTCGGGCATTGGCAAGCTGAGAACCGGTCATTGAATTTTCCAATCGCCGCTCAGCGATTGGCGGGAATCGAGTGCTTGCTGTTTTCATGCGGGTTAAATGGGGTCCAGATCCTGAGCACGAAGGCCCAGGCTGTTTTGGATGAAATCAGGGCGTCGCCGCCGGAGGAGCATCTTGCAGCGTGTGACGAGCTTCTACATCTGCAGGAGCGTTTGGGAATAAAGTTCGACACGCCTCCCCGCTGACACGCAACGAGTCTTGTCTCCACGCCATCGCTGCGCTGGTGTCCTCGCATGACGATATCTGCTACCCGCCTGTTGACTGAGTTCGAAAAGCTGGCACCCGATGAGCAATCGATCGTCCGCGAACGGGTCGTGTCTCTCACGCAAAACCGCCAGCGCGAGGCATTGATGCGTCCGCGTGGCGCCAGCAGGGGAAAGGGATTGCTGGCCAAGCTGCTGGCCGAACGGGCCAAGGAGAGCGCCCGTGGCTGAAAGAGTGGTCTTCGACACGTCCGCATTTCTCACATTGACCGGCGACGAACCCGGCGCCGAGCAAGTGCAAAGCCACGTTACGGATGCCATTGCAGAACGGATCCAACTGCACGCTTCATTCGTGAGCCTAGTGGAGTACATTACACTCCAGGAAGAGGGAGCAGAAGTCGCGCCGCAACGGCTGGCCGAAGTCAGAACCTTGCCCGTCCAGTGGCCCCACTCCGACGATGCTCTGTGCAGCGCCGCCGCCAAGCTGAAAGCGGCGCATCGAATATCGTTCGCCGACTCTTTCGCGGCCGCACTGGCGCAACGGCTCGACGCAACGCTCGTCCATAAAGACCCGGAGTTTGACGCGCTCCACGGTATTGTGAAGTTGGCCGGGTTGCCGTCCAAGAACGAGTGACTGTAGGACCAAGTGGGGATGGACGGGATCGTAGTCGGAAGGGTGGAAGGAACGTGGAGTAGCGACCAGGGCGTCGCATAGCGGGTTCCTTGGACGAAGTCGCTGCAAAATCACGGCGTGATCAGTACGGCGCGGAAGAAACGGATGGCGTCCGCCTGCAACTGAAAGCCTGGTATCGTCTGCACCTCGGCCGCGAGCGTGATCGTCGCGAACGTTTCCCAAGGCTGGTCCGCATTAAGCGAGGTCTTGGTTTCAACTCGGAAGGACGAACCCTTGGCTCCCTCCAGGCGCAAGCCGCCAGTCAGGTCCAGCGTCAAATTCACTCGGTTGCTCGATTCATAGCGTACCTGGAAATTCGTGTTCGTTCCCGGGAATATCTGCACCGGACTGATGGGGGGCTTCACGTAGCCGGATGCATCCGCGAACTCCAAATTGTAATCCCCATCCACCAGCGGCAGATTGCTCACGGCCGATCGGACAAAGGCGGGATTGCCGCCCACGATCCGCCAACCCGCTCCTGAGATCACCGCCGACGGCGGCTCCATTTGCACGGTCAGGTAGCCAAAGCCAGTCACGGTATCGGTCAGCACCGGCGCGAAGGTGATCACGCCGCCCGACGTATTGTTCTCGCCGCCATTGCCCGAAATCTCGGCCCGGTTGATCAGGTCCACGACGAGGCTGTCGATCGCGCGCACATCGAGCTGGCCGGAACCGCCCAAATAGATCGCCGCCGGGTAATAGCGACCGTTGTATTCCACGCATAACGGCCCGCCGCTATTCCCGCCGTAGCTCTTGATCTCGGTTGTCTTGTAAACGCGCTGGAAAACTTGCGTGAAGTTGATCGGAGCAACGCCCGTCGCATGGAGCTTGCCATGGTCCGCGTCGGCGATGTTGTCGATGGGATAACCGACCAACATCTTTAGCCGCGGACCAGACGCGCCGGTCACCAGCCATTCGTTGTTGTCCGCATCCGACGCCAAATACCCGCCAAAGCCGCCGCGCCCGGCCGGTCCGGTGAAGTATAGCGCCGCCACATCCACATTCTTCGCCCGGGGACTCGATACACCCGGAGTGTTCTCCAGTTTTCGCTGGGAGGAATAGCTGTCGGACACGTACCAGCCTCGCGGCTTCTCACCCTTGGGCTCGTGAAAACCTTTGTAGCGTTGGAAAAACCACCGCACTTGTTTGGCGAAGTCGAACTTGTTGTCGTCATACACCACGTGTGCCGCGGTCAGCACCACTCGTTCCTTCACGACAAAGCCGCTCCCCTGCCCCGCCTCGGTGGCGATTTGGCCGTCGAAGGTGTATGGGAAATTGGCCAGGTCGATCGAACTCGGATGCACCACCGCCGGCGGCAATCCGGGCGCAATCTCGGCAAGGGCATACGCAGCGAAATTAACCAAGGTCGTCTTCGCGGCAACCAGCACGGTCCGGTCCGGCGGCTTGGCATAACCCTCCGCCGGTTTGAATTCGATCACATGCGGTCCTTCGTTCAGGTTTGCCTGAAGAATTCCGCTGTCGCGCCAGGTAAATTCGCCTTTGCGCCGCCATTGGCCGCGCTGCGTGATGACCGGCGCATTCGCGACGCTCGCCGGCGAAAGGTTCACGATCAAGCTCCCGGTTCGAGGCGCTGTCCCGATGTAATAGATATTGGTGGCCACCAGGCCGCCTCCGATGAGGCTGATTTCCAGCGGCGCGGGCTGGATGTATCCGCCCGCCGCGCCATTGAACTCGACCGAGTACACGCCATCCGGCAAACCCTCGACGATCTCACCTGAGAAATGCCATTGTTGTTGTCCCGCGAACCGCCACAGCCCGCCGCTGTCCGGAGGCCAGAGATCCAGGCGCAGCCGCCCGACCGACAGTGGACGCGGGTTGGGATACCGGATGTCCGTGAAAAGCAAATCTCCCGTGGCGGCGTCGTTGTCGATGATCCGGATCTGCGCCGTGGCGGGGCTGCCGAGCACGCCCGAACTTGGATTGTAAATCTGGAAGGCGAAGAATTCATCCAATTCCCGCGCGTTATCGTCGTTGATTGGGATGCTCACAAGCTTGTTCGTCTCGCCGCTGCCAAAGGAAAGCGTGCCGGTCGTGTGGGTGTAATCGCCGACGCCATTGACGACCGGGCCGGCCGACCCCGATACGGTCGTAAAATCCACCGTGGCCGCCAGACTGACGTTCTTGAATACCGTGATGTTTACCGCGTTGATTCCTTCGGCGACATCATAGTTCGCTTGCGCGATCCAAAACAACGGCGCAGGCGGATTCACCGTTAGATTCACCAACACGGGCGTCACGGCGCCGGACACCGGATCGCCGACCGTGTAAACAAAGGAATCGTTGCCATAAAACGACAGCCGCGGCGAGTAGGTGATGACGCCATTGCCAATACTAGCCTCGCCGCCAGCCGGGGCCGTTTTGACAGCGTACTCGAGGCCCTGCACATTCGCCGCCAAAAGACTCAATGTCACAACCGCGCCTTGGTTGCCCGTGAAGCTCTGCGCCGGAGGCTCGGACACGTTGAAGGATTGATTCACGAGTGGGGCCGGGTTGAAAGAGGCGTTTCCGGTTTGGCTGGCGCGGATGGTCACCGCGCCCGAGCCCGTGAGATAGACTGTGCTGTTCGTTAATCGAGCCGGTCCGGATAGGACCGAGAACGCCACCGGAAGACCCGAACTTGCCGTCGCGGTGAGTTCGAAGGGCGAATCTCCGAACGTCCGGTTTGGCAGCGCGCCGAAGGTCACGGCCTGATCCTTTGATCCAGGAGTGACGAACTGCGGGCTCACCACGATTTGAGTTCCCATTCGGATCGTATTGTTGTTGAAATCCGCCACGTAAAGATTGCCCAACTTGTCAACTGCCACACCGCTGGGATAATCGAACCTCGCCGCGTTCCACGTCCCGTCCGCACTGCCCCTTTTTCCCGTTGAACCTGCAAGCGTGCTCACCACTCCGCCCGGCGTGATCTTCCGAATCGTGTGGGCGTCAGCTTCCGACACAAATATGGTCCCTGCGCCATCCACCGCCACGCCGCTAGGAGCATAGAACCTCGCCTCGCTTCCCGTACCGTCCGCCCAGCCAGCATTCCCGGCCAAACCCGCCAGCGTGCTCACGACCCCGTCCGGAGTGATCTTCCGGATTGTGCTCGTCTCGTAGGCGGAATCCGCCACGTAGATGTTGCCCGCGCTATCCAATGCCACGCCGGCCGGAGTGTTGAATCGCGCCGCGCTTCCTATCCCATCCGCGCTTCCGGGAGTTTCTGCGGAACCTGCAAAGGTTGTCACGGCCCCGCCCGGCGTAATCTTGCGAATCGTGTGGTTTAAACTATCCGCCACAAAGACGTTGCCCGCGCTATCTACTGCCACGCCGCTTGGATAGTTGAACTGCGCCGCGTTCCCTATTCCGTCCGCGCGACCGGCGCTCCATGCCGCCCCGGCAAACATAATTACCACTCCGTCCACTGTAATCTTCCGAATCGCGTGTTTTGAGTATTCAGCCACATAGATGTTTCCCGCGGTATCCACAGCTGTGCTTCCCGGAGACTCGAACCGCGCTGCGTTTCCCGTGCCATCCGAATCCCCTGAGGCGCCTGCCAAACCAGCCAGTGTGCTCACCAGTCCACCGGGAGTGATTTTGCGGATCGTGTGGTTTCCCGAATCCGCCACAAAGATGCTGCCAACGCTGTCCGCGGCCACGCCATGCGGACGATAAAATCG
>JAQBVM010000549.1 GCA_027623095.1 Verrucomicrobiota bacterium | reverse complement strand
AACCGCTCACGAGCCCAAGGCATCCGGCTAGGACAAAGGATGGGATGACCATGTGTTCGTCGCGGGCCTACTCTTTGTCCTCTTCGTCCTCTTCGTCCTCGCCCTCATCTTCAATTTCGCGGCGCATCCGCCGCGAAATGCGCGGGCGAATGAATCCGTAGATGAGATATGCTGTGAAAAGCAGGGGCAAAACGAACGGCATGATTTTGTCCCGAAGCACGACAAGCAATCCAATAAATAGGATCGCCGCAACCATTTTCGTGAACGGCCGCGTGGCTCGAAGGTCGAGTTTCTTAAACGAGGGATATTTCACTTCACTAATCATCATGACCGACAGGAACACGAGCATCAGAGGCAACACGTAGCGCCAGTTTCCTTTGGCGAAATCCCGATCTTCGACCCACATGAGCAAGAGCGTTAACGACGCCACCAAACCAGCCGCCGCTGGAATCGGAAATCCGAGAAACTCTCTATCCGCGTTTTTTCCAGGCATCGTCGCGAGGCAATTAAATCGAGCCAACCGCAGCGCACCGCATATCAGGTAAATGGAGGCAATAAACCAGCCAACCTCCGCATGCCGCACAAACACATCTCTGAGCACAATCCGATGCACCAGGAACGCTGGCGCCGCGCCGAACGAAATCAGGTCCGCGAGCGAGTCGAATTGCCGCCCAAACGGACTTTCTGTACCGCCCATTCGCGCAACACGCCCGTCCAACAAGTCAAATATGCAGGCAAGAAGGATGAAGAAGAGCGCATTGCGAATAGCGGAATTGAACGTTTGGGAATTGATGTCCGCTTCGACAATTTTCGTCAGTGCCACGAAACCGCAGAAAAGATTCCCCGCGGTCATCAAATTGGGCAGCAAATAAATATCGAGCTTTTCGCCATTGCTGCTACTCGATTCTTTCGTCATAACCTTAAGGTCTCGGAGCGACGATGGTTACTCCACCTTCGACCTTATTTCCTAGTATTCCCGAATATTTCATCCGTCGCATTGTATGGCAGACAAAAGTCTTGGAAAGCCGATTATGATCAAGCCTGCGGCTCGGACACTGTACAGGGTGTGGTGGCGACTGTGACACGGGCCGAACGTTGGTGACGAGACTCGGTTTTCGGACGGCAAAAAAATAAGGCGAGCCGCTCCGGGACCCAACCAGAGCGGCTCGACCTTTTCTACCTATACACCAAACAACAACCAATTATCCCTTTTTAACCCAATAGGTTTCTAAGCAACGTGCGTGCCAATTGATAAAAGAAGCCTCACCTCTTTTTGCTCAGAATGTTCTAACCTGTTGCGCATGTGGAACTCGTATCCAAGACGTCAACATTACAGAATATCATCTCAGCCGGAGTCGAAACCGCATCGAGTGCCGAATATGTCACGTTCCGCGACATTCAAGACAGAGTTTCGCGATGCTCGTTCTTGAATCCATCCTCGCGTGCGGTATTTTCACGCGCAATGCGCGAAAAAGATTCTTGGACTCTACTTCTACTAACTCTAGCAACAGCACTCTCCATTCTTCCAATTCTTCTCAGATCAAACGCGGCTGTTCAGCAGGATTCTCCCACTTTAAGCGGTAACATCGATTTCTCTCCGCTTTCCGTGGAAGGACAAGAGGCAATCAAACGATTCCGGGCAGCGCCAGGATTCCAAATAGATCTCTTCGCTTCGGAGCCGCTTGTTGCCAATCCGGTGAGTTTTACGTTCGATGCCAGCGGACGTGTCTATCTGGTGGAAACGTTCCGGCGCCGGACCTCGGTTTATGACATTCGTAATCACCCGGATTGGTTGAACGACGATTTTTCATTTCGATCCGTCGAAGACCGCTCGAACTTTTTCAAGCGCGTTCTTGTTCCGGACAATCAGGCCCTTCCAGCCCGAATTCGGATCGACAGGAATGGCGACGGACAGTTTGACTACCACGATATCGAGGTTGAATCGGAACGAATTCGGCTGATCGAGGATCGAAATCGGGATGGCCGGGCGGATTCGGCGGTCGTTTTTGCCGACGGTTTTAATTCGCTCGTGTCCGGAGTGGCCGCCGGTATTTTGGCGCGTCCGCCCAACGTTTGGTTCGCTTGCATCCCGGACGTATGGCTGCTTCAAGATCGTGACGGCGACAATCGAGCCGAAACTCGGAAGTCAATTTTGCATGGATTCGGCGTGCATATCTCCTTTGGCGGCCATGATCTTCATGGACTCGCGATGGGTCCGGACGGAAAGCTCTATTTCAGCGTCGCCGACCGTGGACTCAACGTCGAATCGGAAGGAAAAACCTTCTCCAACCCCGACTCCGGCGCTGTGATGCGATGTAATCCCGATGGTACAGGATTTGAACTGATCGCCACAGGGTTGCGAAATCCGCAGGAACTGGCGTTCGACCAATTTGGCAATCTCTGGACGGGTGACAACAATGGTGACGGTGGCGACAAAGCCCGGTGGGTGTATGTCCTTGAAGGAAGCGACAGCGGGTGGCATTACGGATGGCAACACATGCCCAAGCTGGGGCTCTGGAATTCGGAAAAACTCTGGGAACTGCCTCCGCTGAATACGGCGGCATATATTCCCCCACCCGTCGCGCATATCGGACACGGACCTGCCGGTCTCGCCTTTTATCCTGGAACAGGAATGCCCGCTGAATATGAA
>JAQBVM010000548.1 GCA_027623095.1 Verrucomicrobiota bacterium | reverse complement strand
CAACCCGCCCGGCGCGTTTCTGGAAAATGTGCGCGGCGCGGTGAAGTTGCGCGACGAACGCGGCGTCGATTTCGAATATGAAGGCGAAATGGCCGCCGACGTGGCGCTCAACCCGGCGCTGATGGAACTCTATCCGTTCTGCCGCCTTTCGGGCCCGGCCAACGTGCTGGTGATGCCGGGGCTCAACTCCGCCAACATCTCGTCCAAGCTGCTGCAGGAGCTGGGCGGCGGCACGATGATCGGGCCGCTGCTGATCGGGATGGAGAAGCCGGCCCAGATCGTGCCCATGGGGGCGACGGTTTCGGCCATCGTCACCCTGGCGGCGCTGGCCGCCCACGCTGCCCGCGAGCGCGAGCCGGCCGAGCCGATCCTGCTGCGACGGGCGTAGCCTGAGTACGTGCGCGGCGATGCCCACACGAACACGTTTGATTTCCGCTACAACCAGCGCGCCGCCTTTGGCGTGACCGACGCGGAGCGCGCCAGCAAGACGCTGGCCGGGATCGTAGGCAAGCGCCTCACCTATCGGCGGCTCACTAGTGAACCGAAGCCGGTCAAAGCTTCGCCTTTCGGCCCCCTACGCGGTTTCGTGGCGTCTTTGATGCTGGGCGCTTCCCGCCTGTCTTGGGACGTGGCCCGCCTGTTGCCGCTGCCGTTACGAGCCGCTCCCGATCCCATGCCTCAGGACGCAACTCAATCTCCGGCTCAGTTGGAGTTGGACGTTTAGGAGGCTGTTTCCGTGACACCGCCATTTCACGCACAAGACTTCCTGGACCTGTGGCAATTGCAGGCGATTGGCACGATAACGGTCAATTGGAGCCTTATCGAAGCCACGGTGAGCGTCGGCATCTGGCAGATGCTTGGTGTCAGGCGTCCCGTCGGCCTTTCAATCACGGCGGACCTAGGAGCGACCGCGCGCATCGACATGTTCCGTAGTGTCGGGAGCATTGTCTTTGAGGGCAACAAGTCAGTAGCCGAAGAAATCGATAGCGTGCACGCCGCCCTAAAGGAAATGAACACGATGAGAAACAATCTCGTTCACCTGCACTGGAGTGTTGGGGCCAATGATCCGCAAGCCTTACGTACCAAGAAGATATCAACACGTGGCGGCATTCTAAAGGAAGCTACCGTCAGGATGACGAACGAGGAATTGCTGCAAACAGTGTCTGCTTCCGGCGCACTTCTGGATCGGGTTGATTCTCTTGTCGTATCTCACTTTCCTGCGCCGCTTTGATTGCTTCCCAAACAATCCCGACAAGCATGCCTTTGGTTCGCTCTTGGGGTGTAAGTGATTCCCACCTTCGGACGGCAACCGCCCCGGCAACGCGCATCGAGATCGTTAGTGCGACGTTCGCAACGCCGCCCTTATAGCCCTCGCTGCCATTCCTTTGCGGGCCACTCATGACTCACCTCGGCCCTCAAACCCAGCCCACCCCCCCAACGATCTTTGCGCGACGCTTCGCGTCCGACTTACTTACCATCAGTTTCTGGTAGAGAATCCGCGTCGGATGGGTCTCCTCTAGTTGATCCATGCTCTCGGAAAGATGCGCCCTCCGGAGAACATCAGCGGGGACCGGCTCTAGCTTCTTGAGTTCAGGGCGTGAGCCGAACACGCGCACTTTGGAGTCTTCGCGAAGCACCAGCGCGGTCGCGAGCCAGTGCGTTGGCGTGCTTTCTCCACCCAACCATGGGTGTTCGGCAGCAGCCCCAACCAGGTTGTCCTTGTTGGCGGCGTACGCCTTGTTTGCCGCACGCTTTAGTGGAGTAAGACGTACCAGCGCGGGGCGTGTTGGGTCACTCCCGTTCCAGTACCAGCGATCAGGAACCCATTCGCCCCAACGCCCTACCGGAGCGTTCCGACCCCACAAACCATGAGCAACAAGCAACGTGCCCATGATTGCCAAGGCAAAGCCAACCCAGTGCGGCACCGCTCACCACGACGGCGACCCCGCCAAGCACTTCAGGCCACTGGACATACCCCAGATGCTATCCCCTCGGGGGATGCTGACTCACGGTCATAATTTCCCCCACAAGGAGGGAGGAGTTTGCGGAGAGTGCGCGCTATGCGTCGGGGGTGCCGCCGAGCGCGGCGCGGTAGGCCGCGGCGATGTCGGCGCTGAAGCACACGAACGTCACTTCTTCGATGTGCGGGCGGGCGGCGAGGCCCGCGCGTACTGCCGCGACGGCGATGGGCGCGGCGCGCGCCAGCGGAAAGCGGTAGGCGCCGGTGCTGATCGACGGGAAGGCCACGGTCTTCAGGCCATGCTCCGCTGCGACTTCCAGCGCGCGCGTGTAGCAGGAGCGGAGCAGCGCGTCTTCGTTGCGGGTGCCGCCGCTCCACACCGGACCCACGGTGTGGATGACGTGGCGCGCCGGCAGCCGGTAGCCGGCGGTGATCCGGGCATCGCCGGTGGCGCAGCCGCCCAGGGTGCGGCATTCGTCGAGCAGGCCGGGCCCGGCGGCGCGGTGGATGGCGCCGTCGACCCCGCCACCCCCGAGCAGCGACTCGTTCGCGGCGTTGACGATCGCATCGACGTCGAGCCGGGGGATGTCACCTTCCGCGACGTCGATGCGGTTCCGGATCATGAAAGCCACCCGACCCCGATCGCCAGCAGCCTGATCGCCAGCAGGCTGACCAGGAGCTTGACCACGAAACC
>JAQBVM010000001.1 GCA_027623095.1 Verrucomicrobiota bacterium | reverse complement strand
GATTGTCCCGCAAATTCGTTAAACCCTTCCCACTCCAATCCTATCTGTCTTTCTCAGTGCAGCCCTGGCATTCTCATTTTAGCGTGCTTGGCGCGCGGCATTCCAGGCCGCAGCGGCCCTGGAATGCAAAACGCTGGGGAATAGCCTGCAGCGTTCGGTTCCCCCTGCCTGCTGCGCCCAGGATGGGCGCGCGCCGAGCCAAACTGAGAATTGCTGTCGAAGATCGGCGATCTCACAGCCGGCGCTGCGGATTGTCCGCCCAACAACTGAGCACCGCCAGGAACGCCGGGATAAACAAACTGCCGTGCAGAACAGGCCCGTAGGATCCCGAAACTTCAGAAACCCAGCCAAACACAAGTGGTCCCGCGCCGCTTGCAATTACCATCGCGGACATTGAAGCTCCGCCGATCGCGCCAAGCCAAAGGCGCCCATAAAACCTCGGCCAAACAAGCCCCGACAAACACACAAACCCGCCTCCAGCAATTCCGTTTCCAATCACATAAGCCGCAACACCGAACGGCGCGTTCAGTCGAAACAGCCCAACCGCGCCTAACGCGGCTCCCACGTTCATGAACATCAGCAAATACTTCAATCGCACCGCGGGATTGACCCAACCGTAGCCCAGATTGGTCGCGACACTGATCGCGGCCATCGGAAAGAACAGTTTCAATAGAAGCGCCTTCGTAAAGCCAAATTCCTCACCCAACGAGACGATATGGAAAGTAAACGCTGTTGCGTAGAACGCGTAGAATGCGAACGAAAGATTGAACACCCAAAACGCATAGGTGCGCACCGCCTCGCCCAATCGAAAATCCCGCTTGATCCGCATATCCAGATTCTCACGGAGCGGCGCGGCAATCACCTTGCCGTCCATTTCCAGACCTACGTCTTCCGGGTTGTCTCGAAAGAACGCCCATGCCAGAGGAGTCATGACACCCATCGTCAGAAACCCCATGACAATCCAAGCACCCTGATACGAGATTCGCTCCACCAGAATATCCAGGAACCGAGGCGCAACTGAAAACCCCGCTGAGACAAAAGCGCCGCTGATTGCAAGGGCAAATCCACGCCTGTAGTTGAACCATTTGCAGATTACGTTGCGGCACGCAAGCGTGAGCGCTCCCTGGGCGGCGGCCCGAATCAAAAAGAACCCGAGCGTGATCACCGTGAAAGAAACAGTGGCACGCATGGACGAAGGAAGCAGAACGCAGACCCACTTCGAAAAAGGGGCCGCGCAGCTCAAGTAAAACAGCACGCAGCTCGTCGCCAATGACGACGCAACGGCCATTTTTCGTTCCCCCCAGCGATCGAGCACGCGTCCGAACCAAGGAAGAGACAATCCACTCACGACGGTGCCAACGCAGTACGCGCAGCTTAATGCGAAACGGGACAAACCTAACTCCACCATCAGAATGTCAGTGAATACAGTGAATCCCATCGTCTGTCCGGGAATGCTGAACAACATTCCAACGGTCGCAATAACCACGATGATCCAGCCGTAGAAAACTGGCGCAGCCGTGGGATCAAAAGGAAAACCGCCACCCCACCATTTTTCGCGGAAGGAAGTCTTACGGTCATGACTATCATCGGGCTTCAAAGCGGCACGGACGGTCGCCTGTATCCGATAATTCGCAAGCCATTTCAAAGAACTGTTCAAGTGCGCTAGGATCAAACCTTGAACATCAGACGGTTGGACGGTACGTTCGCCCAAATTCCAACCTCAAATAGAATTCAACGATCAAAACCATGAAAAACAAGAAACCCTTCCGGTCACGTTCAAACTGTATCGCGTTGCGCATTGCGATCTTCGTTGTGTCCATCACATTCGCAAGTTCCGCTCAAACCAAACAGACTAATTCAGAATCCAATCTGCCGCCGGCGAAAGAGATTATTGCGAAGTTCGTGAATACCATCGGCGGTCGCGCGGCATTCCAGAAAATTCAATCCCACCATATGAAGGGTAAGTTCGAAATGCCCGCACAGGGACTGAGCGGAGATCTCGAAGTCTTCGCAAAACGTCCAGACAGATTGGCTGTGAAGATCAGCCTCCAGGGATTGGGAGAGATTCTCAGAGGTTACAACGGCGCTGTTGGCTGGTCTGTGGATATTGCCACCGGTCCAGCTTTGCTGGAAGGCAAGATGCTCGACGAGCTTCGGGATCAGGCCGATTTCGACGGTGTTCTGCACAGTGAGAAGAACTACAAATCAATGGAGACCGTCGCCATCGCGGATTTCGAGGGGGTGCGCTGTTATCAACTGAAACTGGTGCGTAATTTGGGGAACGAAGTGATGGAGTATTTCGACGTCAAGTCTGGTCTGCTAGTTGGAGTTGTCCTTAATCAAGAGACTCCTCTCGGCGCGATGCTGATCACATCAACGCTCGGAGATTACCGGGAAACTGCGGGCGTGCTCTTCGCACGCAAAATAACCCAGAAGATCGGCCCAATCGAGCAGGTGATGACGATCACCAGCTTTAAGGAAAATCAAGTGCCGGATTCCGCATTCGAAGTGCCGGGCGAGATCAAGCCGTTGCTCAAGAAATAACCACAACTTTATCCCTCCAGTTATGATTCGATTGCTTGTTCTCTACGGACATCCGAAAGATCCCGCCGCGTTCGACAAATATTACGAGGAAATCCACATTCCGCTCGCCAAACGCATGCAAGGATTACGGAAATGGACGATCGGGAAAGTGGCGGGAACTCCGAATGGGCAGCCATCTCCTTATTACTACATTGCGGACCTGTACGCCGATAGCCGTGAAGCCATGGACGCGATCCTCGCGACTCCGGAAGGAAAAGTCGCGGTTGAGGATGTTCCAAAATTCGCAAGCGGCGGCGTCACCTTTGTCTATACGGAGCTCGAGGACGTGATTTAGGAACTGCGCGATCAAAACGCATTGAAACGCGTTTCCTCATAGTCACCCTCCCACTTAAGTTTCCCTAAAACTGAACAGCAATTTTTATCCATTCCGCAAGAGAAAGAATCTTAGCTACCGCGAAAATGGGAGGGTGAGGCTCACTGCCGAACCCTGATGAATCGATTGTGACGAGAGAAGCCCGAAGTCAGGGTTCGACCGGAGTCTCACCCCCCATGGCAAAACGAGGAGCGCGTCTGAATAGGTGTATTCATAAGAAGTGGTGTCCTCAATGGACGGGGGATTCATGGCGAAGAAGCACCTGATCGAGCGATCCAATACGCCGGAGGAAATGGTGCAAGAGAGGAATTAGGGCAGGCTAAGAACCCCATCCAATCGGTGATTTCTGTGATTGACGTATCGCATTCCCATTATCGGCGTTGATCTGCCTCTTCTCCGGGCGGCCGGCATTTTTAAGGTGCCGGCGTCTCGTTGACACATTGGTGAGTCGGAGCACCGGCACTCTTCCGTCAGTCCTTTGCAGATCAGTTGGGCTGTGCGGGTCCGCCAAACTCGATGTACCCAAACCGGCTGGGCTCATGGAACGACGAAAGGCGGGTCGGAGACCAGCTCAGCAACTCCGGCTGTTTGCCGCGAGTCCTGTTGAATCGGTAGAAATTGCCGCGCCATACGTCGCCCTTTTTTGGAGGCGCCTCATTTAAATTCGCGAACGGAACGACGACCTCCACTACCCATTTCTGATCTTTGTCGTCCGATTTCTGAACGGTTCCAACCACTGTCACCGCGCTCTTCATGTCCTTCGCCGTGAAACTCCAATCGCCCTCGAAAGTTTTCGAGAGACCGGCCTCGTCCAAAGTGTTCATGATGATGGCATCGAACACACCTCCAAGCGGGTTCCATTGCAGCTCAAAGTACCGTTCCAATTTGCCCGAGGTGATGAAGAATTCGGCAACCTCCTCTTCCCAGAACTTGCTGTCACGTTCTGTGAACGTGGCCTGAATATCTGTATCCTCGCAGACCCAGCCGATGTAGAGCGCTGTGTCGTCGTACCACAATCGGACTCGAGTCGCCTCAGCGCCCTCGCCTTTCGCATCGTTTGTGAAAAACGGATCGACGGCGGCTGCTTTCGTCCAAACAGATTCACTGAGCTTCCCATCGATTTTAATCTCGGCTTGAAGTTTCGGCACTACGATTCGCCTTGGTAACATCGGCGAACTTGCCCCCGAATCCGCAGCAAAACATGAACCGCAGACTAAGGTCAGAATAAGGATCGAACGAGAGAGTTGTTGCAAAATGAGAACGAAGGAGGATTTCATGCTGAAATTCTCATCGATCGGCATCCGGATGCCAATATGATTTTTAAGCGATTCCTCCGACGCCATGCATTTCCGACTTGTTGGAACAGTCGTTGGACCGCAGATGTCCCAGTTCGCAGGACTCGGAAAATATTCCTCGCATCCGAAACAATCTGATGCGTCAATCTGATCGGGATCGCCGCGGCTTGGGACAAGCCGCGATCCGATCACACGATGCAACCCCACCAACAACTTGGAAATGCACCGATTCCGACGGGAACTCAAAATCACCTCTTGACGTGAAATCGGCTGCATGCGAATTGTTTCAAACGTTCGTTTCAATCAAACGTTTAATGCTAAATGGTCGATACGAAGACAGCCATTCTGGATGCCGCCGAGCATTTGTTCTCGTCTAAAGGGTTTGACGCCACTTCGTTACGGGATATTAACGCGATTGCGCAAGTGAATCTGGCGGCGGTCAATTACCATTTCGGATCGAAAGACGGGCTCATTCAGAGTGTTTTGGAGCGAAGGATCGTTCCGCTGAACATAGAGCGCCTCAGACTTCTTGATCAATGCGAAGCCAGATTGGGTAACGACGCGCTTCCGTTGAACGAAATCTTGGAAGCACTGATCGCTCCCGCAGTTCGTTTGAGCCGCGATCCGAAGGCGGGAGGAGAGGATTTCATGCGGCTCCTTGGCAGACTCTTTATTGAACCGAATCCGAAGGTGCAGACAATACTGGAAGCGCTGTTTGGCGAAACGGGAAGACGCTTCATTAAAGCACTCAAACAATCGTTGCCGAACTTGCCGGAAGTTGAACTTTTTTGGCGAGTCAACTTCGCGACAGGCGCAATGGCGCATACACTGTGCGACACCTCGCGGTTGGAGTTTATCTCTGGCGGAGTCTGCGATCCCAACGATGCCGAGGGAATCATTCATCGCCTTGTGGCTTTCATCGCCGCGGGCATGCGCGAGCCGGTTTCAGCCACGCACACCTTATGACTCCGCTTGAACCTCCACATTGCGAGGACGAGCCTCTGCAGAGCTCTGACATTCCCCTGGCGCTCAAAAGTTTCAGATCTCCACCCAGTGTTGCCCCACCCCAATCGTTTCAAGGAACCGTCATTTCCTTCCTTTTTGTGGTCTTGCTCTCTGCACCGCTGTTCACATCCTGTTCCTCGCCACAAAAACGAAAGAACGTTCAACTCGATTTCGAAACTCCTGGCACTTGGTCCTCTGCGGGCGTATCGGCCGAACCGGTCGTGGATGATTGGTGGTCCAATCTCGGTTCAAGCAATCTCTCGGAAGTCGTGATTGAAGCGCTCAATCGCAATCACGATCTGGAGATCGCCGCGGCGCGACTGGCCGCTGCCGAAGCGGAGGCCAGGATCGCCGGAGCCGAGCTCATGCCGAGTTTAGGGCTCGGCTTCGACGCGAATCGATCGCAACGCAATTTTATTGGCTTCCCGATTCCAGGAAGCGATCGGAACATTCTCACGACTCGATCCACGTCGTACGGTGTGGCCCTGAACTCCAGTTGGGAACTGGATCTTTGGGGGCGCGTGCGATCGGGAAAACGGGCCGCCGCCGCGGATGTCCAAGCGTCAGAATTCGAACTGCGCGGAGCGCGCCAATCAATCGCCGCGCAGGCCGTGAAAGCATGGCTCGCAGTGGCCGAATCTTCCCAACAAATGCGCTTGGCAACACAGACCGCCCAAAGTCATCAAGCCACTGTCAATCAAATCCGAGAACGATATCGGCGGGGACTTCGCAGTTCCCTCGACTTTCGGCTTGCGGAGACAGCTTTGTCATCGGCACAAGCAGCGCTCGCGGAGCGTGAACGCCTTCTCGACCGTGCAACACGGCAGTTTCAGATTCTGCTCGGACGATACCCATCCGGCACCACTCAACAGGAGGATCTCTTTCCAGAAGTGATAAGCTCTGTTCCGGCCGGCCTGCCATCGGACCTTCTCAACAGACGTCCCGACCTCGTGGCGGCGGAACAGCGCCTTGCGGCGGCAGACGCCCGCCTGTTTCAGGCAAAAGCATCACTGCTTCCGCGAATCAGCCTCACAGCAAGCGGCGGTACGAGCACGGCCGACTTGGCGGATTTAATCTCCAGTGATTTCGGTGTCTGGGCGCTAGCCGGAAATCTCTCCCAACCATTGCTGCAAGGCGGCAGGCTTCGAGCCGGCGTGAATCTCGCCGTGGCGAGGACTCGCCAGGCGCTGGCGAATTACCGAAAGACGGCGCTGACCGCTTTCGCCGAAGTAGAGACCGCCTTGGCAGCCGAAAACTACCTTTCGAACCGGGAAAAAACTTTGGTGAGCGCCACAAATCAAGCGCAAGCAGCTCTGCGCCTTTCCCACGAACGATACACGGCCGGGGTGGAACCGTTTTTGGTCGTGCTCGAGTCCGAGCGCCGGGCCTTCGAAGCGGAGGGCCTCCTGATCGCTGTCCGCCGCCAGCGAATTGAAAACCGAGTCGAACTGCATGTTGCCCTGGGCGGTGGTTTCCATCCTGCCCCCGGCGCCAGCAATAGCGAAACGAAATCCACTTCTGGCACAGAACCCCCTCTATGAGAAAGCGACTCAAGATTCTATTGCCCATCGTGATCCTGCTGGCAGGCCTCGCGACAGCATTCCTCCTCATTAAGAACCGCAAGATGATTCAGGCCACACCAGTCGCAATACTGCCTCCGCTCGTACGTGTGGTGCTAGCACAGCCGACCAACATTCAGTTCAAAGTTCGCAGCCAGGGCACGGTCGCACCCAGATCTGAGATCACGCTGGCGCCCGAAGTCTCAGGACGTGTCGTTTCCATATCACCTTCCATGGCGGCGGGTGGTTTCTTCGAGAAGGGCGAGGTCCTCCTGACGATCGAACAGCGCGATTTTGAACTAGCCGTCATCCGGACGAATGCCCAGGTATCCGAGGCGACCGCTCGAGTCGCAAGAGAAGAGGCAGAGGCCGAAGTCGCTCGAAAGGAGTGGAAGGCTCTGGGATCTGGTGCCCCCCCCTCACCGCTCGCTCTTCGGCAACCGCAACTTGACGAAGCGCGAGCGGCGCTTGCCTCCGCTCAAGCTGCTCTCGAACAGGCGGAACGCGACGTTGAGAAAAGCAAAGTCCGGGCTCCATTCGCCGGAAGAGTGTGGGAAAAACGGGTGGACGTCGGACAGTTTGTTAATCGAGGAACCACCGTTGCCCGGCTCTACGCGGTCGATTTCGCGGAAGTTCGCCTGCCGGTTCCAGCGAGCGAACTCGCATTTATCGAACTGCCAATCCACTACCGCGGGGACCCTGCTCTCCGTGAAAGCCCAAGAGTCGTTGTTCGAGGACAATACGCCGGAAAATCGCATGCCTGGGAGGGGCAGATTATCCGGACCGAAGGCGAGATCGATCCAAGGTCAAGAATGGTCACTCTCGTGGCGAGTCTGCCGGATCCCTACGGGCGCGCTTTGGAAACGGATCGTCCGCCACTATCTGTTGGCATGTTCGTGGAAGCGGAGATTTTCGGGCAAAGCCTTTCGAACGTCTTCAGTCTTCCGAGAGCCTCACTTCGCGAGGGAGACAAATTACTCCTTGTCGATGATGAAAGCGCCCTTCACTTTCGGCAAATTCGGCTCATCCGAACCGACCGCGAATCGGTCATCTTCGACTCGGGGATACAATCTGGAGACCGCGTTTGCATTTCCCCGTTGGATACTCCGGTAGAAGGAATGAAGGTTCGCGTTGGGCTCGATTCAACCGCCGACCAACCGCCTGATTCGCGAGGGGGACAACCGTGAAACAGATCATCGCGTGGTTTGCCCGCAACGGAGTCGCCGCAAACGTCTTGGTCGTTATCATTCTCGCCGCGGGACTGATGGCGGCGACGCAGATCAAGCAGGAGGTTTTTCCCGAGTTCTCCTCGGAAATGATCAGTGTGGCGGTGCCTTACTTGGGTGCCGCTCCGGAGGAGGTTGAAGAAGGAATCTGTGTTCGCGTTGAAGAAGCGGTACAAAACCTTGATGGAATCAAAAAGATTACATCCACCGCGAATGAAGGCGTGGGCGCCGTCACGATTGAGCTCCTTCCAGGCACCGATCCCCGGAAAATGCTGGACGATATCAAAGCGCGTGTCGATGCGATCGACACCTTCCCGGAAGAGGCGGAGAAGCCGGTCATCACGGAAGTCGTCTTGCGAAGGCGTGTTCTAAGTGTTGCCGTTTCAGGTGCGGTGAACGAACGGACGCTAAAGAAACTAGGAGAACAGATCCGCGACGAACTCGCCGGCGTTCCCGGAATCACTCAGGTCGAACTCGCCAACGCGCGTCCGTATGAGATCTCCATTGAAGTATCCGAACAAGCGCTGCGGCGCTACGGCATGACCTTTGACGAAGTCGCCCGCGCCGTGCGTCTCTCATCGCTCGACCTTCCTGGCGGTTCCATCCGCACCCGCGGCGGCGAAATACTGATTCGTTCCAAAGGCCAAGCCTATCGGGGACCCGAGTTCGAGGAGATTGTGCTTCGCAGCCGGCCCGACGGCACCCGCCTTCTTTTGCGCGACGTCGCGAACGTTGTGGACGGTTTCGCGGAGACAGACCAATTTGCCACATTCGATGCCGAACGGTCGGTTCTGGTGCAGGTCTTTCGAGTCGGGCAACAAAGCGCTTTGGAAATCTCAGACAAAGTAACGCAGTATATCGAATCCACCCAAACTCGCTTACCCAAGGGTATCTCACTGACGATTTGGCAAAATGACGCGGAATTTCTCAAAAGCCGACTCGATCTACTGGTGAGAAACGGCCGCGTAGGTCTTGTCCTTGTTTTCCTCACGCTGGCGCTTTTTCTCCGCTTTCGACTCGCTGCCTGGGTGACGTTCGGGATTCTTGTGTCGTTCTTGGGAACCCTCTGGGTCATGCCGATCCTGGGAGTTTCGATCAACATGATCTCTCTGTTCGCGTTCGTGCTCGTTCTGGGAATCGTCGTCGATGACGCGATCGTGGTGAGTGAAAATGTGTACACCCATCAACAGCGCCATCACGACGGCATCCGCGGCGCGGTCGAAGGCACCCAGGAAGTTGTCAAGCCAGTCATCTTTGGCGTTCTAACCACAGTGGCCGCCTTTGCGCCGCTCGTGCTGGTTCCTGGAAACACAGGAAAGGTCATGAAGGTCATTCCCTTGATCGTCATCCCAACGCTGCTTTTTTCTCTGATTGAATCATTGGCAGTTCTTCCGTCGCACCTGAGTCACATTCGACCGCATCGGGACCAAGTGCGGCGGGGAATCCCTTTCTACTGGCGCACGTTCCAGAACGCGTTTTCGGAGCTCCTCAATCGTTTCGTTCTCAAGATCTATCGTCCTTTCTTGGAGAAATGCCTGGAATGGCGGTATCTCACGTTTAGCTCGGCGCTATTCGCACTGCTGCTCACGGCCGGCCTTGTTGGAGGCGGTCAAATCAAATTCCTATTCTTTCCTCCAGTCGAAGGCGACGTGGTTGCCGCGTTCCTTACCATGCCGCAAGGCACACCCGCCGAAGTGACTGCAGAAGCCGTGCAAAAACTCGAGACGATCGGGCTTCAACTGCGAACTCAACTCGACGCCAATCGAGAGAACGGCGGCACAAGCGCATTTCGCCACATGCTCGCCTCAGTCGGTGAACAACCTTTTCTGACCGCGCAACGGCAAGGTGTCGGCAATGCCGTCAGTTTGATCACGGGTTCACACTTGGGTGAAGTGACCATCGAACTGTCCCCCAGCGAAGAACGAACCATGTCCAGCGCGGAGGTTGTCAATCGCTGGCGCGAACTAACCGGCCCGATTCCCGATGCTGTGGAACTGACGTTCACCGCATCGGTCTTCTCCGCGGGCGAAGCGGTGAACTTGCAGGTCGCCGGTCCGGACGTTGAAGAGCTCCAAACCGTCGCCGCGAAAATAAAAGCAAAACTTGCCGAATACCCGGGGGTCTATGATATCGCCGATTCGTTCCGGTCCGGAAAGAAAGAGATCAAGCTCGGCATTCAACCCGCGGCCGAAACCCTTGGACTTTCACTCCAAAATCTCGCCAGACAAGTCCGGCAGGCGTTTTACGGAGAAGAGGTTCAACGAATTCAACGCGGAAGGGACGAAGTGAAGGTAATGGTCCGGTTCCCTTCTGACGAACGCAGATCCCTGGCCGATCTGGAAGAGATGCGCATTCGAACTCCCGACGGCGCGGAGGTCCCGTTTAGCGATGTAGCGCGCGCCGAATTCGGACGCGGCTACGCCAGCATCAAGCGTGTGAATCGGCATCGCGCCATCAACGTGACCGCGGAAATCGATACCACCGAGAGCGATCCCAGCGAGATTGTGGCGGATCTTCAAAAAGCCTTCCTGCCTCAACTCGTGGCGGAGCATCCTCGCATCACGTACACATTCGAAGGAGAGCGACGGGAGCAGAGTGAGACGTTAGGCGGCGTTTTCAGTGGGTTTATTCTTGCCATGCTTATCATCTACGCGCTCCTGGCCATACCGTTTGGCTCGTATCTCCAGCCGTTGATTGTGATGCTTGCGATTCCATTCAGTCTGGTCGGCGCGGTTTGGGGACACATCATTCTCGGATTGGATCTAACCATCCTCTCCATGTTCGGAATTGTCGCGCTTGCAGGCGTCGTGGTGAACGACAGTCTTGTCATGGTGGATTTTATCAATCGCACCCTGGAATCCGGCACACCCCTTGCAAAGGCGATTCGTGAAGTTGGCGTTTCCAGATTCCGTGCCATCCTACTGACTTCCCTCACAACATTTGCCGGCCTGACTCCCCTGCTCCTGGAAAAAAGTCTCCAGGCCCAATTCCTGATTCCAATGGCCGTCTCCCTAGGATTTGGCGTCATGTTCGCAACCGGTATCTCTTTAATCCTCGTTCCGGCTTGTTACCTGATTCTCGAGGATTTTCGGGGACTTTGGCGCCCTCGCTCAGAGGCGATCTTGTGAGAAAGGAAGGCCGCGCACCGATTCCAAGTCGAGTAATCGTGTCACGGCACAGCCCGCCTTCGTGTGGTGTGCTCCTGAAGCCAAACGACATCCGGGTTGTTGGGTGAGGCCACGTTAAGCGGGCGATCCCGAGTTTGAATCGCCGGCGTGGTTCGGGGATCGAGCCATTTCTTAAACTCCGAGTGACCATCCGCGAATGAAAGACTACCGGATTTATTGTGGTAGCTGGCTGGGACGTTAACGAGCCGCGTACGCGTCGGAGCGTCCGAGAATCCGTTCATATCCACCACAAAGAAGCCGTTGTTGATGCTGTCTTCGCGTTCGTCCAGGAAAACCCATGTCATTGCAGGACCTGGATCGACGAAGTCGGACACCGTCCGGTATGCGACCCAACCAGTCGGATTTTGAGGAACCCAATTCCCAGAAGGAGACCAACCGGCTCCACCGACCCAATTGTTAATCGCCATGCTTCGAATCCGGGGCACTCGTCGTCCCTCGCGCGTAATACCATGCGATTTGTCGGCGGGGCATTTCCAGATATCAATGGATTCTCCGCAATACGGCCAAAGGGCGCTGCGCTTCGTATATCGTTCATGATCCCAATTGCTGGGGTCGCGCGGATTATTCAATGTCAACCAGCTTCCGCCAGTCCAATCTGGAACGGATGACGGCGCCCCTGGCGCGCCTGCCCACGATCCCACCAATTTGTCTTTGTTGTCGTCCGAGTACAACCTCCAGGCGAGCGCAAGCTGGCGATGGTTGTTCATACAGGCCATTCCTTGGGCCTTGGCCTTGGCCTTGCCCAACGCCGGCAGAAGCATCCCCGCGAGAATCGCGATGATCGCGATGACGACCAGAAGTTCGATCAGGGTAAACGCCGGAACAATGGCAGAGCGGATTTCCGTTCGGGAGCCGAGTTGAGTTTTGATCATCATTGTCAAGTCTGGTTCAGCCATTCGGTTTCAGCAACGCGCTTTGAAACGGCACAGGTTGGCAAGCGCGCATCGGTTGAGATGCCGGAAGAGTACGGGGGGATCATTCGCCGAACAATGAAAAACGTCTATTCGTGATGAAAGATGAAGATCGAGCAGCAGATTCTCTTGGTCGCGATTCGATCGCCTGGGGAGACGAGTTGCCGCAATCGGTATAGAGCTTTGTCAGATTCTTGATCTTTCGCGGAAATGAAATCCAGCAGCTCGATCGGACTCCGCTTGTCTTCCGTCGTAGCGCGGTTGGGATTGACGCCTTTCATGGCCGTCACCGACGCACGCATCCTCGATCTCAGCCATAACTCCGCCACCTTCCGCTGGAAAGACCGCTCCAACCAAAACCGCTCGGAAACATTGACACTGCCAGGAATCGAATTCGTGCGACGTTATTTGCGGCATGTCCTGCCCAGAGGATTGCGCTCTGTCCGTTACTACGGCTTCTGTCATCCCGCGGCCAAAGCCAACAGGATGCGTGCGCAGTTTCAGTCCGGCATCCCCGTGCCATTCGGCGCGACAGCCTCCGCCAACACTTCCGATGCCGACTCCTGCCAGACCTGCCCGAAATGCGGCAGCCCCATGACGTTCATCCGCCGAATCCAAAGTCCGTGGAGAAAGCGCGGTCCTCCGCTCAGTCAAAACCCCAACTCATCCCGGCAGTACTACGACGACACCCTCGTCATCAGAGATCACGACCCGTCCGCCGGTTGGCGGAAGGTAAATATGGTCGATAGTCGGCACAGCATACTCGCGTCCGGCGGCAGTCCGGACACCAAACGGAACAAACGGGGAAATCTCCAAGTGCTTTCGGATGTCGCCTGTCATAACTGAACGAAACTACGCTAACGCTCCAGCCCAAGCAAGCACTTCAACCATGATCGAATTGCACCAAAGCCGGCCGGTAGGCAATCTATTGGAGTAACCGAACGCCAAAACTCAGCGATGCCCGGCTTCGCCTTCCCGCCGCTTTCCTGCTCCTATCGTGGATCTCTTGGGCCTCGGTTCCCCACGCTTCCAGTCCAGAAACCTTCCGGTCCCCGTCCCTGCGGTAATGGAACCGACAACACGAGACAGACGAGCCAGGAGATCCGCTCGTAATCTACGGCGTTCAAGCACGAATCGAGAAAACAAAGCGCTGCTAACATGATCAACGGAAGCGCGATCTTCCCTTGAAGGCTGACGTGATGACGGAGGGTTGTCATGACGTGCAAATCCGGTCAACGGCCAAACTGACCGACGCGGGCGGCCAGTGACGTCCGAATTGGAAACTGACGCGTCCCGCCCGCGTTCGGTCCAGTGATGTTCGGCTCCATTCGCATTTGGTCAAAAGTCCTCAGTAAACGAACAGAGCCAACGCCAGGAATGCCAAACCCACTGCCAGCAATAGACAATCAAACTGCCTCACCTTTGGGTTCGTGACCACCTTAAGCATCGCTTGGCGATGGCTCGCCCAACGGAGCAGGTGGTGAAGCGCCATGCAAGAAATCAGGGAAAGCAGCCCCGTGACGAGCCAACCCCAAGGCTGGTAGTGGAAGATCGTCGCGTACCACGCCACCAGCGTAAGCGCGAGAACCAAAGCCGGGGGAACAAGGAGCCTGGATGGCAAGGTGCCCGAGGCATACTGCTCCTTCCGCGCCGCGTAGAAACGTCGGGGTGACGTCAGCGCGACGATTGCCTTGCTTAGCAAGGCCATGGCGATCACGAAGCTGAGTATTCGAAACCACATCTCTGAAGAGCATCAATGTCTCTCGCCGACACGGATCACCGACCGCCGACGGGAACGGGCGCTGGCTGCGAATCCAGCGTCCAAAGAACCTAGTGCGTCCAAACGGAAGCGCGGGGCGGCGGTTCGTGCGCATCCGCTTTGTTAGCCCTTCCTCGGTATAGGACGTGAGGACGAAGTACATGACCGTCAGGTATTGCCGGATGCTGAAAGTCTCCCTCAGTATCCCACTCCAGCCCAAGGCGCTCCATAAGCCTGCGCGATCGTACATTGGTCGCAGCGGTGAAAGAAACGATCTCGTGGAGCTTCAGTGTCTCAAATCCGAAATCCAAAGCCTTCCGCGCTGCCCGTGTAGCCAAGCCGCGACCCCAATACTCTCGACGAAACCGCCAACCGATCTCTGTGCAGGGAGTAAACGGGGCCGAAAACGTCGGGATATTCAATCCGGTGAATCCGGCAAACACTCCGTCCACATCGACTGCCCAAAGGCCCCAACCGCGCTCGTCAATCGCGCGACGCAACTTCTGAAACGATGCCAACGATTCCTCAGAACTGAGGATGGAAGGAAAGTGGCGCATAACCTCCGAATCCGAATTCATCGCAGTGTAAAGTTCCAGATCGGAGTCGTCCCACTGGCGTAGGATGAGCGATTCCATATCCGGGCTCAACGATCCAGATCACCGATGACGGCCCTCCGCAGACGCATCCGAATTACCAACTGACGTCGCGGGGCCGTCATTCGGTGCATCGCTTGGTTCGACCCGCGTCCGTGGTTCCATCGTGACAAGCTGTCCCGCAAATCGACCGGCTTGAGTCTGCTGGAGAGCGGCGTGGTACCGGCGTAGATTCCTTCCATGCGAATCCAGGATGGTCGCCCGGTTCCGTCGCACCTCAGATACAATCGGATCGTCAATCATTGGGATCCACCATTAATTCGTCGGGTGTGCAGATCGTGGGCAATTCGTACCTCAACGATCCGGCGACCGCCCGCAGTGTGCAGAATCATCTCGATATAGACAATCTCCACCCATTCTCCCGAATTGAAGTCGGCGATGGAGGCATCGTTTGAACCTTCAAGAATAACAGACCACGGATCCCGCTCGGGCGCGTCGTTGGCCGATTGAATCGTCATACCCGTCACAACCGAGGCGCCTGCCGTGGGAGAAACCACAAAACCTGAGATTTCAGCCCCATCCTTTGAATCGAAATTCAAATACTTGGTGGCCGACTGATTGTCGATGGCATTGGCGACACCTTCGGCCGCGGGACTATTGGCGGATGAGGCAATGATCGGGTCGCTTGCGCGGGTGATATCCTGTTGAAAAACATTGATAGCTTTGGCAAGAATGGGGAACCGTCGCTTGTGGCGATTTACACAGAACACTACACGGTCAAACCGCTCTGAAATCTGTACGTCGCCTCGAAACTCCCATGAATAGAACCGCACCCGTCAAATACCTGCTGTATTGCTCATTCCTGTTTTCTGTCATCTCGATTCAGGGCGCAGGGCAATTCCCTTCCTTTACTGTTCACACTATCGATCACTGGGGGCAAAACATTGGGCAGACCGCTTTGGCGGATGTGGATCGGGATGGCGATTTGGATTGGATTGCCGGTAACGCCAGCCACGCTCGACAGAACACGGCTGAAATCTGCTGGTGGGAATTCCAGGGACCGGACAAATGGGTGCGTCATCCGATAGGGGTAGGAAACACGGACGTTGGCGGCGCGGCATTTGATGTCAATGGCGACGGTTGGGTTGATTTTGTCGCTGGCTCGAAACTGCTCTTGAACTCCCGCGAACCCAAGGCGGTGCCGTTTCAGGTTTTTGACATCGGCGCAATTCATTCTCACGACACAGAATTCGCGGATGTAAACGGCGACGGCAAAATGGACCTCATTGCCAACTCCGACAAAACCGGACTTTATTGGTACGAGATTCCTCCCGATCCGCGCGCCGTCTGGTACGCGCACATGATCGACACGATCCAATCGCACAAAGTTCACGGCGGCGTCGCACCCAAAGCTGTCGGGGATATCGACGGCGACGGGGACATCGACATCTGCACCAAGCCCTGGAGCGGCGGGAACGAACATCTCTTCCTCCGCAATATGCAAATCGAATCGCGGAGGCCGTCAACGCCGTAATTTTTGCAGCTCAACACCAGCCCGATGTGGGCGTATCTTCGAATGAGGGTAGGCCCACTCTCCGCAGTTCCGACTGGTAGGACTCGCCGCTCAATCTCATTTCTCACCAGCTCCGGCGAACTGACCAACCGTACTACTTCGTTCCAAACCCCTGGGTCCAGAGAGTCCGCTCGGATCGGTTTGCATACACAAACCGGGCTGCGCAAATTCCGGCAACGATCCGCTCTGTGCATTGCAACGACACTTCGGTATTCGCGCGCGGTCTTCGAGGCCTCAGCACGTTTGTTGATCCGGCACGCTCGACCTGGTCTGCGGTTTTTCCATGTTTTTGTGTGCTGCGGCCTGGAAGGCCACTCGCCGGTTTCAGCAGTGTCGCTGTAGTGCTATGCACGAACTCGTGTCTGATGCGAGGGGTGTATTGCAAGTGCTGTGGGCTGGGACAGCCCGCGGTCCAACCCCGCGCTCCTCGTCCAACAACTCGGAGATGCGGGGCGCGGATGCTGTCACTCGGCTATTCGCAGGCGGTAAAACCGCTGCTTTCCAGCCGATATTGAATCTGTGATACGCACCGGAACAGAGTCGAGACCAGGATCGGTTGTTGTTAGGCTCATCCAAACACCGTTCCCCAACACCTCCGTGAATTCGACGGTGATTCGAGTACTTGGCGGTGCCGTGAACACCAGCGCGAGCATTTCCCCGTCAAATTCAATGCGATCAATTCGAGGAGGTTCGAGGGGCACTGTCTGAACAACAAGCGCAGCATCAGCGCTCATCAAAGATCCCACGACATTGCCCACCACAACCGTGTAGTTGCCAGCCGCGACGGGCTGGACATTGTTCAGACTGAATGTGGCACCGATTGCTCCAGGGATATCCACGCCGTTGAACCGCCACTGGTATGTCAATGGTTCAGCGCCTGCGGCAACCACTCGCAACGTGACCAGCGAGCCAGCCGAAACTGTCTGAGACTGCGGTTGTTCGCTGATCGAAGGTGGTTCAACCACGGCCGGAGCCGTGAAATCAATAACAAGCGATGCCGCGGAATCGCCCGACTCGCGCGAACCGAATTTACGCGCGGTCATCTGAATCCCCTCCGCCTGGCTCATTAGAATCCATCCGAAATTGGAGCCTCCATTCCCTCTCCAAAACTCGACATCCGCCAATAGTTCTGTGGAAGGTCCAAACGTGTATTTTCCAACGTTGCTCACCATTGCCGACGCGCTAGCGTTCCCAACGAAATCCTCCGGCGGAGCCCCGCCAGGCGCGCTCCAGGGCGTGGACGGACTCATGCGCGCCGTCCAAGTCGCTTCCCCCGTACCCGCGGGTGAACCGGTATTGCCACTTTTTGCGCCCTCACCCCATTCCTTTGAGACACGGTGCAATCCGAATGTCGAAGGCGCACCACCACCCGGAGGCGTCCCGGTCACCGTCAAGACCAAGGAAACCGAGCTGATGGTCGCATTCGGGGGAATCTGACCCTCAAGATCAAATCGAAAGAATCCCCTGCTTTTTGTCCGTTTTTGAGTGGTTCCCGAGGCCACGTGCGTGTGCCCGCCCATATTGAATGTCGGCGCAATCTCGTGCATGGAGGTGTCCGCCACCGGTCGCAACGTGATCGTTTCCGCGTTCGTAAAAAACGCGGCCAGCATTAGCATCAACCCAGTTTCGAGCGGTCGAGCCCACGATCGACCGCTCGGGACACCAGCGTTGCACCAAACCATTAACTGGCCGCGAAAGTCTTTCATAAAAACTGCACTTCAAGAGTTCAGGAGTTAGAGCACTCATCAACGCATCCTGTTCCCCGAATTGTTCGATTTCGTATCCGCAACGTTGCGGTCGCGCTTCAACCTTCACCACACTCCGCACAAGAACGCCCGGCAGCGGATTGTACGTTCGAATGCGTTTCGACCTCTTAACTCGACGGGCCCCATATTTTTTCAAGCACGTCGTGCAGGGTTGGATCATGTACCTTCAGCTCCGCGCGGACGAAGGGATAGAAATCGTTCCGGTAGAAATACGCCTCCGTGCCCTCGGCAAAATACTCCTTGTGATTGCTCAAGCCGTAGTGCTTGACCGTCGTTCCTGTGTAAAGCAGGACATTCTCGTAAGTGCCCGCCCCCTTCGCTTGGTTGTAGGCAGCGATGATCTCCGCATTATCGAAGTTCAAGATTTGATCGTGATAACCGTGCGCCAGTTCATGGAGGATCACCGCGGGATGTTTCAGCATCTGACTCCGGGACAACAACTCGCGGGCCTGCGTAATGTGAACTTTCTTCGTTAGGCGAGGGTCGTGGCCATTTGCGACAAGCCAGCCTTTGCTGGGGTGATACTGCATCGACCTAAGCCGCGGGTGATCGCGTTCAATCCAAATCTCGATCGTTTGCAGCCTCGCCAGCGGTTTTTCCGGCACGAGGATTTTGATGCGCTGCAGATGATTCGCCAGCATCGTCAGTGCCTTGGCTCCTTCGTCCGCGTGATCACTTTCGATCAACGCCGGTTCCACGTGAACTGTCCACCCCTCGATGTCACGCGCGATCGGATCAAAGCGGACGGGTTCGATTGGCACAACGTCGGCGTGAATAACTGACGTGAAGGCAATCATAAGAACGGCGGCAGTGTGGCGCATGCCAGAAAGACTACGATACACTCGCCGAAAGTGGAATCGCAGAATCTCACCGCGCACAACAACGCCACTTCGGTTTCAGAATCCTCTCTACACTCAGCGGACTAAGGCACGCTTTCGAAGAACTCCGGCGCTCTCCGGGCGCGCGTGACTTGCTCGAAAGCGAACGCAATCTTGAGCAACACCGGTTCGCTCCAAGCGCGCCCGAAGAATGAGATCCCAACCGGAAGGCCAAACACGTGCCCAGCCGGAACTGAAATGTTCGGGTAACCAGCGACCGCCGCGGGCGACGAGCTCCCACCGACTCCCCGGCTCCCATACAATAGATCGACCCTGTCCGCAGGACCTCCGGACGGAGCGACAATCGCATCGAGTTTGTGCTCGTTCATCACGGCGTCGATCCCCTCCTCTCTCGACAATCGGCGGCACTCCGTCAATGCGTCCAAGTACTCTCGCTCTGTGAGCGGACCCTTTGATTGAGCCGACACAAACGTTTCCTGGCCAAAGTACGGCATTTCTTGATTGGCGTTACGCTTGTTAAACTCAATCAATTCTTCGAGCGAATGCACCGCCACCTCAGGACTGAGACGCGCGAGATAAGCGTTCAATCCCGCCTTGAATTCATACAGGAAAACCTTGTATTCCGAATCGCCAAATTTCCCGTGCGTCGGCAGATCTGCCGGATCCACAACCGTCGCACCGGCATTCTTGATCGCCTCAATCGCATTTTCCAAAACCAGCTCAGACGGCGTACCCGGCCGAAAAAATCGGCGCGCCACACCAATTCGGGCTCCGCGCAATCCGTCCCCATCGAGAAACTGAGTGTAATCGCCGTGCGCCTTGCCAGCGCTTGCCTCGGTCGCGGGATCATTGGAATCAACGCCAACAATCGCTCCCAACAGAATCGCAGCATCCGTCACCGTGCGAGCCATCGGACCCGCCGTGTCTTGACTTTGCGAAATCGGAATAATCCCAGCGCGGCTCACCAAACCCACCGTCGGTTTGATTCCAACAATGCCACACAGCGACGAGGGGGAAATGATGGACCCATCCGTTTCCGTGCCGATGGCGGCCATGCAAAGGTTTGCGGCAACCGCCACTGCCGATCCAGAGCTGGAACCGGACGGATTCCGGTCGAGGACATACGGATTCTTCGTCTGCCCTCCCCGCCCACTCCAACCGCTTGTCGATCGGCTCGAACGAAAATTCGCCCACTCGCTGAGGTTGGTCTTCCCCAGCAGCACGGCTCCCGCGCCGCGCAGCTTTCGGACGACAAAAGAATCCTCCGACGGAATGGATCCGAGCAACGCCAATGAGCCGGCGGTGGTCATCATCCGATCGTGCGTATCCAAATTGTCTTTGATTAATATTGGAATCCCGTGAAGTGAACCGCGTGGACCCTGCCGCCTTCGTTCTCGATCCAATTCCCGGGCAATAGCGGTTGCATCCGGATTTATCTCGATAACCGCATTCAACGCGGGACCGCGCCGGTTGAGTCGATCAATTCGTCGCAGAAAAGCCCTCGTCAGAGACACGGAAGAAACGGTACCAGCGCCGGCCTGCGCCTGGACTTCGGCGATAGTCGCTTCCTCCCACGGGAACGGTTTGACTCTGACCCGGACCGAATTCAGACGCGGCCCTCCGAAAACCTCATCCCCGGACACGTCTGTCCACTGCGTAGCAGACGCCAGGAACGCCAACTGCAAAAACTCTCGACGTTTCATAACAAACAGCCTGATCCGGGACCGAATAGAGTATGAATGGGCCTTGCGCGACTTCGAGCAAATCGGCCGTCAAATCCGGATTTTACTCCAGCGATTTGATCTTAAGGTTTCGATACCAAACGGGAGCTTCGGCGGCGCCGTGCAATCCTTGGAATCCAATCGGGCCTTTGCGTGAATAATCCTTCAGCGCTTTTGAAAATTTATTCCGCGTTCCATCCGGATTGCGTCCGGCCTGTTTCCAATCATCAAGGTCGAGGTCGAGCGCGACTTCTCCGTTAAAAACCAAAGTCATCAGGCTGCCCTTGCAGGTAATCGTGTAGCGATTCCATTCACCAACGGGTTTCGCGAGGCTTTTGCTGGGTGCTTTGGCATCGTAAAGAGCCCCGACCATTCCGATCCTTCCTCCATCCGTCGTTTCATGCACCTGTATCTCGAACGCGGAAAGAACATCTTTTATATTCCCCGCCCTGAAAAACACTCCGCTATTCGACTCCTTCGCGACTTTGAATTCGAGATCGAGCACGAAATCGGAATATGAATCCTTGGTCCAAATTGTACTGTGATCCTTGGCGGAAAGAACGCCGTCTTCGACGTGCCAGGCGTTGGCTCCAACAATGGCATTGGAGAGATCCGCCGCAAACAGATTTTTCCAGCCCGACGTGTCGGGATGTATTTTCGAATCAGCAGCCTGGCTCCAGGAAAACCCGCAGCCAAACAGGCCTAATGCGGCCAAAACCGTATAACCACGCGCGAATCGCCAATGCAAAGAGATAGAATTCATAGTCTGATAAGACTTGCAGACCCGGCCCCGGCGTCAAGGGAATATCGATTCGGGGAACGGTCTAATGCTTCGGTCCAAAGCAATAGACAGTGCCCCGGTGGTTCCCCACATAAACGAAACCATTGGCGACCACCGGAGAACACACTCCGTCGCCACCGATTTCGTACGACCAGAGAACCTCGTTCGGAGAAATCGCGCCATCGCCATTGGGATCCGTCTCCGGAAGCGCGAGCAAGTCTCCTTCGACAGTCACAAATACCTTTCCATCGGCCAGGGCCGGCGAACTGAGGATGCCTCGGGGTTGCGCGAATCGTCTTCTCGCGCTGCTGCGATAAGTCCAAACTGGATTTCCCTCCTCGGCGTCCAGACAAGTTAACGTGCCGTTCGCGCAGCCAAAAAAAAGTCTGCCGTCGTGGACAGACGGCGACGAATAGACGTAGTCGGTGGTGTCATGAGACCAGATCAAATCGGCATTCCCCATGTGATCATCAGCCACGCCCGAATCCACACCATCTAGGAATCCGTTCACATCGAGACAATAGAGCCGGTAACGATGATTGCCGCCGATCCAGTCGCCACTGTTGGCGATGAACACGCGATCTCCATCGATTACTGGAGAGGAATAGGTGATGTCGTCAATGTCGAATTCCCAGAGAATCGTCCCTTTCGCCTCGTCGAAGCAATAGAGCCTTCCGCTGCCGGACTGATTTCCGGTCGCCGCAAACACTTTGCCACGGTCCAGTGCCGGTGATGAAGCAAAGGCGTGTTGACCTCGATATGGCGTGCGTGTCTCCCACAACGGACTGCCGCCTTTCCCGGCATCGAAGCAATAGAAGAATTGATCCACAGCCCCGATGAAAAGCCTTCCATCACGGATCGCAGGCGAGCCGGCAACCACGTCATTGACACCGCCGGTGCTCTTGCCGAACCGAAAGGTCCAGACTCTATCATCCGGTTCTCCGGAATCACCCGAGGGACCGGTGGCAGGAATTGCATAAAGCCGCTCATAACCGGCGAAATAGACCCTGTTCTTAGCGAAAACCGGAGAGGAGAAAATTGGTTGTCCCGTGTCCGTAAAATAGGTCCACAAATGTTCGCCTGTGCCGGCGTCCAAACAGTACAAATTCCCATCATTACCACCGATGTATAGCTTGCCATCCGCAACACACGCGGAGGACCAAAACTTTCCCCAGCGGCCGATATCGGTTTTCCAAACCAACGCAGGAGAATTTGGGGCTGTCGAAGGGCTAAATCCGGTCCGCTTCAAATCATGCTTGAACATTGGCCAATCGGAATCGGGAGACGACGCAAGAGTTTCCGTTGATTCAGCGGCGCGCAGGGGATCGTGGAACGACAGCGCGGCGAACAAGAGCGTCAGAACAAATCGCGCATAGCCAGTCTTTGTCATAACGATTTCTTTTTCCATTGATCGATCAAGTGGAGAGTGTCTCCTTTGAAAGCGGCGTTAAAAAAGCCCCTCTCCCGGCTAAAGACACCCTCTGCCCATCGGATGGGGTGAGGGGAATTCGTCTCATTGTGAAAGCGTCTGGAAATATATTGTTTTTCACCGGTTCGGCGGCGAGGGAAGCGATCGAGCCAAAAGCTTTCGCGCGTTTTCGAAATAGATTTTTCGCAGGACTGAAGCAGGCAATCCGATCGCGCTGATTTTCCAATCGCCCTGAATTGGCGTCATGTGCTCAAAATCGCGATCGTTTGTTTCCAGCCAGCGCCAGTGCTTGGCGAAGAAGAGTTTTGCATCCTGATCCGTCGGCGAACGCCCACTACCCCCGGACCCGAGCGTGAGCCTCTGATAAACCTGAAAATCCGTCGCAAAAAAGATTCGGTCTTGGTGCTTGATGAAGAGTCGTCGAACTCGCTCCGGATCATGCCGCCCTATCTCAGGAATACGAGCCGCCAGATCGGCCATCATGTTTGGATAACGATCCAGCGCTTGTTCCACCCAATCGAGATCCTCGGCGTTGTTCGCAAAATGGACGCATACAAACGTTGTTTCCCGATGCCGCTGGATAACGCGGTTCAACGCGGCAAGCAATTCCGCATGCGGCGGGAACTCCTCGGAATCCCCAAACCACCAACTGCGATGATCCTTCAGCTCCGTCCATCGTTCGTTGGATTCATCGTACGGAAGCCAAAACGCCTTCGGGTCTGCCACATGAATCGACACCGGCATGCCGAGTTCGCCGCACCGCCTCCAAACCGGGTCCAGTTTCGGATCATCCACTTTAATAAGAACTTCGTTCTTGTCCCTTAGGTAAAGTCCGAGCCGTTTGAATTCCTTCAAACCGGCGGCGCCCAGACGAAAACCCTCCTCAACCTGCTTCACCGCCTGAGCCGAAAAATCGGGTTCATCCCAAGCCGAGTAATCCAGATTCATGTAGTTCAAGAACCGGTTTTCGAAAAGCCGGTCGGCCAGCGCTTTGTTGCGCTCGAACTCGGATAGCAGGCTCCCTTTTCGCGTTACGGTGCCTCCGCTTAGGTTGACGCCCACGCCGATGCCAACCGCGTCCATGATCCGGGTAGCATGGGCGAGATGCACCTCGGTATAATTGACGTGCTGATGCAAATCGATCAGGCGCCGCTCCGCCCTCCACTCGGAAGCCTCCCGTTGAACATTTTCCGTTTCGCCCGGCGCGGCGGCGATGGGCATCACATCCGCATGTGGAAAAACGGCAAGCCACAGCAGAGTCAATAGAGTAAGTGGTTTCATAGCGATGCCCGAGAGTTTCCTCTGAGACCCACAACTTGTCGAGCTCCGGGACAGGTCACAGGAAACCGGGAAGACCGTTCACTCTGTAACGGAAATTTTTGATCACCCCCAATGATTTCTACCTTGGCGTCCTCCCGGATGCGAACCACTTCTCGATAGCCCGCGGGAGGTTTTTCGGACAGATCCCACAAAAGATCAAAAGCGACTCCCAGCCGGATGCAGCGCTCAATCTCGGTGAAAAACTGATTCATCACGACTCGATAGGTCACTCCTTTACGATTGACGCGTTCGAGGTTGAGTTCCCCCACCCCCCATAGGCTGCCTTTTCCCAGTTGGACGTGCCCGAGGTTGTATCCGGGAGGCAGCAGGATGACCACTTCGGCGGCTTTCTTGAGTTTTTCCAGATTGCGATCGGGAAAATTCTCAACGTGCCGCCGTAGATTTTTCGACAGTGCCAAGCATTCATCGAATGGCACGGATGCGAGGCGATACGTATCCCAGAAGAAAAAGTGGCGCGCTCCCAAATCATACGCATGCGTCAGAAACCAGAATGCATCCGTCCGGTCCACCGGGCCGTAAATGCTCACGCCCCAGCTTTTGTCCGACAGCCTCGCAGCGCCTCGCAAAAACCCGTAAATGATGCTGGTCAGATTCTTCGGAGAATCGGCTGGTATTTGACACCCGTAAGTCATGTTGAACTCCGGAAGGGTTCGTCGCGTTCCGACCCGGCCAGGCGGTTCGAAAACTTGTGCTGAAATCCTCTCGAGTGAGCGGGATCATCTCGTAATCGGAATCGTCATACCGGCGGGTTTCATCTTTCTGGCGGGTGTTACTTGGAACTCCCACCAGCACGTCCGGAAGCAGATCGAGCAAATCGATGATAGCCGGAATCTGGAACGCCTCTGAATTCGCCAATTCTTCAAGTCGATAGTCGTGTCCGAGATATTCGGTTCTCGTCGCAAAGGCAGAGGCGTCCGCCGGATCGCGGAGGGGCCTTGGAAAAAGATGCTCCCACCCGCCGATCGAAGGGAGAACCGCCGTTCCAGTGTACCGATGTCGAAACTCCAGTGGCATGCGCTCTCCCTCTTGCAGGATATACCGTGAACTGGCGTGACTGGCTTCGGCAACGTTTCGTGACGGATGCTCAGCCGACAAAAGCCAAACTCGGAAATGTTTCCCATCCGCTTTGGTGGCATCCAAACGAATCCACTGACAGGGTTTGTTCTTCGTGTATTCAACCGCTCCAAGAGTGAGTCGAAACTCCTTGACGACGGAGCCAGGCAGCTCGCCCGCCTTTTCAATTCGATACCAGGCCTGACTGCCTGTTTTGCCAAGTGGCGGTAGGTTCACACTCGGGCTGGGGTTCGTATCGTCGGCGGTCACGAAGTTCAACCCAGCCGCGAATGAAACGATGAAAACGAAAATGCCGGTCAGCTTCTTCATCCTCAAAGCCTATTTCCACGTTTCATGGCCTGTCCATGCGAATCGTAGGAGGGAGGTCGCTTGGCGCAAGAGCAGCAAATCGATCTAATCAAGCGGCATTCAGAACTCCTCACCACCGTGCTCCGTGGAAGTTTCCGAAGAAGGATCTGCGCTGAACACGAGCAAAGACCGAAGCGCTTGAACCTTAACGATTATCCGCACCCTAAACTTTCGGGCCGAAACCATTACCACGTCTTTGCGGACCCTGCTTCGGCAGCGAAAAGACCGCGTCGCACTTTTCCCAGAGCCGCCCGATGACCGAAGCCATCCTGCTCGGCACAGTGGCGATTCGTGTGCCGGATCAGAAACTGGAATGGAACGCGAACCGGATGAAATCCTTGAGTAAGCGCAGCACCCACGGCGCCGCGCAAAAGCCCTTCACCTTGGCTTCGAGATTGAGGGCGATGTCCGCGTTGAACCGCTGGAGTTCGCCAACGAGCGCGCCTTCGGCTTCCTTGTATTTCGGGTTAAAGGCAAGAACGCGCTCGTGAAGTAGATCCCCGAAGTAAAGCGACGCCGTCCGCGCGCGATCCTCGAGCGTCGCGCCGTCCGGGTCAAAGCCACGTCGCGCCTCAGCTTCGGCTCGCGGCACGCAAGTCCAGCGGATCTCATGCGCATATTTCAGGATGCGAGCCTGGACGGTTTTGTGTTCGCCGGGTGCGGGCATCGTTTATCGGAGCGCGGACAGCCTTGTCCGCACGACGCGACGCCTCTTCCAAATGCGCGGGCAGAGCTGTCCGCGCTCCGGTTGCGCGGGCGATGGCCTTCTCCTTCTTCATTCGTACGGCTTTTTCGCATTCGTTTCGGGCGGACAAGGCTGTCCGCTCTCCTCCGCGCGATGCTTCGGGATCTTTGGCAACTCGTCCGAGCCGTAGGGACCGCGATACGGCGCGCTGCTCCACGGACACTGCGCCGGCTCGCGCACCAGCCCAGCCTTGCCCGGATTATTTTCAATGTAACGGACCACCTTTCGGTAAAGTTTCTGGTCGCGAATGTAGCGGTCGAAGTAATCGGCCTGCCAAAACGTGTCGCCGACATGACCGAGAATCTTGTTCGCCTCGGTGCCCGTGTAGGATTTCCAATTCTTCAGCACCACGCCTAACGGCTTCCACATCTCGGCGAGAATGTGCAAATGATTCGGCATGATAACCCACGCCATCAACCGATACGCTTTGACGTCGTGAAACCACAAGTTTTCCTGCACCATTTGCGCCATGCGCGGCTCACGAAGAGAACATGTGCCGAAGCCGCGATCGAGCACCAGTTCCATCCGCCGAAACTTCTCGCGGTCATCTTCCAGCCTCATCGCTTCCGCCCATTCGTGGCGCCGTTCCGCGGGGATGGAATCCGCGAGACGGTAGGTGATGAACTGCCACGTGCCGGGAGCGTCAAAGTGCGGCAGGTAACCGCGCGAATACCAGCCCATAAAACCCCGCGCTTTTTCTTCCGCCGTGGGCTGATGATGCCACTGGCGTTTCTCGGCTACAACCTGAAGAGCGGGTTTCGTGTTCATGGTGTGCGTGAGAGAGGAGCGCGGACAGCCTTGTCCGCGAGTCGGGAGCCGTTCTCGATTCGCGCTGACAAAGCTGTCCGCGCTCCGATACGTTCCAACACCTTTTTCAACACCGCATCCGTCTGGGCAGGCTCTTCCTTGATCTCCTCCAACTCCTCAAGGATCTCGGCGAGCGGGCGGTATTCGTCGGCTTCGTAATCCTTTTCCTTGAACTCGGTCTGGTTCCAAACGGGGTTGGCCACGACGCGATCGAAGGTTTGGAGGCGATTGCCCTGGCGGAATTTCGGATTGCGAAACGTGTCGCCAATCTGATTCTCGCCCTCCATGTCGTGGATGATCACGTTCATGTTCGCCATGCCCCGGGTGCCGACCTCCTGCGCGATGCGATTGATCTCGTCATCGAACACGTCGCAGAGTCGCTTGGTAAAGATGAGCGGGAGAATGAACTCCTTGAATTTCGGCGCGTCCTTTGCGCAGAGAATGGAACTTGCTGCATCCCAAATCCAGAATTCGAGAGATTTGTCGGAATTTTCCGGCATGCGGCGAGCGTACCGGAGCGCGCGGCGGTTGCAAAGGCCAAGGTGGAGGCTTTACAACATCCGGCCGGATCGATACTCGCGCCGCAGGAACTTGTTTGCTTCATCGGAGTTGGCGAAGCGCAGCCCGGCGGAATCCCAAAGCCGTTTCTAGCCGGTCAACTCCTCGCGCAATTGCACGCGTTGCGCGACGCTGCCCGACAACGCCGCTTCCGCCAGCGGACTGGCAAAGTCGAGATTCGAATCCGGGCTGGCGGATAATCCACGAAAAAAAATCCGAAAAGATTTCCATCGAGATTTCGAGTCGAACCCGCTTCAATAGAGTCACGCGCTTCACCGTCGGGACCGTTTTTAGAAATCGATTCCCCTGGGGGAGTCGGGGAAGCGAGACTCTGCGTCGCGTGAAATCCGGCAAGTTCGGGTTGTGAGAAAGTGAGCCTACTGACGCCGGCTCCTACATTTCAGACAAGCTCTATGAGAATTATGAGAAACCGACCATTCTTAACCGCCTTTACCTGCGCCTGCACTTTATTGAGTCTGACTGCGGCGCCCGCGCCTGCGCCGCATCTCGTATTCATGATCGGTGAGGACGAATACGAGACGTGGAAAACCCTCCCCGAATTCGCGAAAGCCGATTTGGAACCGAACGGTTTTTGGGTCACGATCATTCACGCGGACAAGGACGACAAAAATAATTTCGCGGGATTGGAGGACGCTCTTGCACAGGCGGATCTCCTTTTCGTTAGCGTTCGCCGCCGGAGTCCCCACACGTCACAACTGGCGGCGGTCCGCAAACATCTCATGGACGGAAAGCCGCTGATTGGGATTCGTACATCAAGCCATGCCTTTGCCACTCGAGGCGAGGCGCTCGCACCAGGTCGTTCTCTTTGGCCGGAGTTCGATCCCGATGTGCTCGGCGGTCATTACAGGGGCCACCACGGATCCGGGCCGAACGTTGTTGTTAAAGCAGCCCCGGGAGCTGAGAAGGATCCGATCCTAGAGGGAGTGGATCTCGAAAAGCTCAGAGGGAACGGATCGCTTTATCAAGCGAGTCCTCTCGTCGATTCGGCGCGACCTCTTCTGATCGGTTCAATTCCGGGCAAACCGCCGGAACCCATTGCCTGGACGCACCGGTTCGGCCCCAAGGCCGCGCGCATCTTCTACACCTCATTCGGACATCCTCTGGACTTCCAAGACGGGCAGTTCAGGCGGCTTCTGCTTAACGCAATCGGATGGGCCTTGAATAGACCGGCCCAGTCTGACCCGCAGAAAACCCGCGCGAACATTGAGAGCCCGGATACCCGGTTGGCAAGAGGGAACGCCGTCGAAACCACAAACGTGCCTCAAGACGCTCCAATCGGATCGGGCCCCCAGTCGCCCGAAGTATCGATGAAGCACTTTCGAGTTTGGGACGATCTGGAGCTCGATCAGGTCTTGGCCGAACCTGTGATCGAGCAACCGGTATTCCTCAATTTTGATGAACGCGGACGCATGTGGGTGGTCGAGTACCGGCAGTACCCTGATCCGGCCGGCCTTAAAATGGTGAGCCGGGACAGTGTATGGCGGGCGGTTTACGACAAAGTCCCGCCTCCACCGCCCGGCCAGGATCGCGGTTTGGATCGAATCACGATCCACGAAGACACCGATGGCGATGGCGTATTTGAAAACCACAAGACGTTCCTGGATGGGCTCAACATCGTCACGTCAGTCGAGCGCGGAAGAGGCGGCGTCTGGGTATTGAATCCGCCTTATCTTCTGTTCTATCCGGACGCAAACAATGATGACATTCCGGATGCCGATCCGGTTGTGCATCTCTCGGGTTTTGGTTTGGAAGATACTCATTCCGTAGTGAACAGTCTGCGATGGGGTCCAGACGGATGGCTTTACGGAGCGCAAGGCAGCACGGTTACCGCGCAGATAATTAGGCCCAACGTCGATGAACCGCCCGTTTACTCTCAAGGCCAAGGGATCTGGAGATACCACCCGGAGACAAAACGCTATGAGTTTTTTGCCGAGGGCGGAGGCAATACGTTCGGTGTCGAGATCGACGCGCAGGGCCGCATCTTCTCGGGTCACAACGGAGGCGACACGCGGGGTTTTCATTATGTTCAAGGCGGGTATCTGCGGAAGGGATTTGAAAAGCACGGCCCCCTTTCCAACCCTTACGCGTTCGGATTTTTCCCGGAAATGAGCCATCACAAAGTGGAACGGTTCACTCACAATTTCGTGATCTATGATGGCGGGGCGTTGCCGGAACGATACAACGGCCGGCTATTTGGCATTGAACCCATCCAGGGCCGGATTGTGCTTAGCGAAATAACCCCGGATCAATCGACGTTCAAAACCAAAGATCGTGGGCATCCCGTGATCAGCGGCGATCGATGGTTTCGCCCGGTCGATATAAAGGCAGGACCTGATGGAGCGATATATTTCTGCGATTGGTATGACCAGCAGGTGAACCACTACAGAAACCACGAAGGGAAGATCGACCCGCGGAACGGACGAATATACCGAATCAAAGCGAAAGGATCGAAGCCGCAAAAACCCGCGGACTTAGGCAACAGTTCCACCCAGCAGCTCGTCGCTTTGCTCACGCACAAGAACAAATGGCACCGCCAAACAGCCCTTCGGTTGTTCGCCGATCGGAAAGACATCTCGATCGTTCCTGCCTTGGCACGGTTGATTCAGGAGAGCGACGGGCAAGCGGCCATTGAATCGCTTTGGGCGTTGTACCTGAGTGGCGGGCTGACGGAGGAAATCGCGCTGAATTCGCTCGATCATCCCGATCCATTCGTTCGGCTTTGGACGGTTCGACTCTTGAGTGATGAAAAGACGGTATCCTCGCGCGTCGCGGCAAAACTGATTCAATTGGCCCGTACTGAAAGCCATCTGGAAACCCGATCTCAATTAGCCTGTTCCGCTCGCAGGTTACCCGCGAGTGAATGCCTATCGATCGTTCGAAATCTGCTCACATGGAACGAGGACAACGAAGACAAGCGCATTCCCCTCCTCCTCTGGTGGGCCATAGAGTCCAAGGCCGATATCGACCGGAAACCGATACTGGCTCTTTTGAAGGATCGCACAGTCTGGGATCTTACGATCGTCAAGAAACAGATCCTCGAAAAACTAACTCGCCGCTACGCTCAGGCCGGTTCGCGGAAAGACCTGCTGACGTGCGCGGAGCTGTTCGATCTTTCACCCAGTATCGAGCACAGTCGAATCTTGTTTGCAGGTTTCGAGGAAGGATTCAAGGGGCGAACCTCGAACGGACTGCCCGAGGAGCTATCGCGGGCATTGGCACGGCACAGTCTCGGTTCTGTCGGCTTCGGCTTGCGTCGAGGCGACAAAACCTCGGTTAGCAAGGCGCTCGAAGTAATTGGAAGCTCGACGGCTGCGCTGACGGAGCGACTGGAATACCTTGCCATTCTCAGCGAGGTAAACCTGCCAGAGAGCCGACCGGTGCTTCTGGAAATTGCTCGGACGCCCGGCCCCGCTTCCATTCGAAAAGCTGCGCTAACAGCGCTCTCACAATTTAGCGATCTGACGATTGGAGAAAGCGTCGTAGCGCTCTACAACCAACTGGATAAAGAAACGCGGACAGCGGCGCAGACCCTTCTGGCAAGCCGCGCGAACTGGTCAACGATGTTCGTCGAAGCCGTCAATTCCGGAATGATCCCGCAAGACACGGTTTCTCTGAATACCGTTCGCAAAATCAAGCTTCACAAGGATCCCCAGCTCGTGGCATTGGCGGAACACGCCTGGGGAAACACAGGCACGCCGACATCGGCGGAAATGGATCAGGAAATCAAGCGGCTGGCGGAGGTCGTGCGCGCCGGGATTGGAGATCCTTACAAGGGGCGGACGTTGTTCGGGAATAGCTGCGCGCAGTGTCACACTCTCTTCACGCAAGGCGGCAGGATCGGCCCTGACCTGACCGCGTTCAAACGGGATGACCTCGAGAACATGCTTCTCAGCATCGTCAACCCGAGCGCCGAGATTCGCGAAGGATATGAGAACTATCTTGTGGAAACGAAGGATGACCGTTCCTTCGCAGGTTTTCTGGCGGAGAAAGACAATCGTGTGATCGTGCTACGAGGCTTGGACGGGCAGAATATTCTATTGAATCGATCGGAACTTGTGGAAATGAAAGCGGCGGGAATGTCCCTGATGCCTGAGGCGCTTCTCAGTTCGATGGACGAACAAGACACTCGAGATCTGTTTGCTTACCTCCGCAGCACTCAGCCACTGGTCGGAAGCGCACCATGACGAAACAGCGACGGCAACATTAGATATCCATATCGCAGGCGCGCATAAGCGTTTCGTGAACTAGCAGGTCGCCGTCCGGCTCAAAGGCCAGGGTGCGGCTACTCTGGATGGCATCCGCCAAGTCCGCGAACTCAGGTGCGTAACGCCGGTAATTGGGCATCGGCACTTCATGGCGGCCCGACAGGTAGGGACCGGACGCATCGGCCAAGTCAATCTGAAGACGCGGTGGTTCGATAGGATTCACCAGAGCCGTTCCATTTGTTCCTAGAACTTCAAAAGATCTGTGGGACGAGGCGTTGGGTTGCGGTGTCGAGCTTGAGACAACCGCCATCGCGTTGGCGTACTCGAATATAGCCACCGTGTTATCCGCCAAACCATCCGCGTGCGCGCCAGACCTGCCCAGATAGGGTGTGACGTTATTCGGCCGGCCTAGCAGCCTGACCACAGGATCGATCAAATGAGCTCCGAGCTCGAACATCATTCCGCCACGGTACTTGGCAAGATCAATCCGCTGGCCGGCTCCAATGTGGGTATTGATCGTTGCGCGGATCATGTAAACGCGGCCCAACCAACCATTTCGCGCCGCCTCGATCGCAGCGTTGATGCCGGGGTGTTATCGCCACATATACCCCATCTGGAGAATCCTGTTTCCCTTTCGAGCCAGATCCACCAGCGCACGAAATGACGCCATCGAGTCTGTGGGCGCCTTTTCCAAATGCACATGAGCCCCAGCTTCGAGCGCTATTCTCGCATGCTTCGCGTGATCCGAAACCTCGGATTCGACGACGATGACTTCCGCGTCCGATAGCAGCTTATCTTCCGAAATCCAGCGAATACCAGGTTGGCGGTTCCGGTCCCGAACTGCGCTTTCTGGTTCACAAAGACCAACCAATTCATACTCAGGAGATTCCAACACCACTTTTAACTTCCCGGACGCATGGGAATGACTCATTCCAAGGAATCCAACTTTAATCCGGCGTTTGTTCTGGGAGCTTTGGCTGTTTACTTCCAGGAGATTTGGTTTGGAAATAGCGGCAAGCGCGCCGGTGACCAAACTTGCCCGAAGGAATGTGCGTCGTTTCATAATGGGACATCACCTTAAGCGTCAACTGTGCTTGGCGGCAATTCCGAACCGCTCGAACGACTTTCGAAAGCATTCGACAATCAACCATGCCATTGTGAAGCCACGCTGTGTTGAACCGTCCGCGAATAGGGGGTATTGCCAGGAATCGAAGGAGAACCCTCACATTCCTCGAAAAAAATCAAGAATTGGCTTTGCAATTCCGTTAGAAACGCACACAGTCAGATGCCCTGTCAATTGGCTGATCACTTTCGAGGCATGGTGAATCTTCAGGTGAACACGGTTCAGTGATGATTTTAAACCCGGCGGTCGGGAACAGTCTGAAGAAAGAAATGGTTAGTCTTAGACAGTGTAGAATTGAATGAGTACAAAATTATTTGTCGGGAACATCTCCTTTGATACAACTGAAAACGATCTTCAAGACGCGTTTGCCGCTCACGGCACGGTGATTGAAGCCAACTTAATGATCGATCGCATGAGCGGACGCCCGAGAGGCTTCGGGTTCGTCACAATGAGTTCTCCAGAAGAGGCTGAAAAGGCGATTGAGGCAATGAATGGCGCCTCGGTGGGAGGCAGGAATCTCACGGTGAACATTGCGCGGCCCCGAGAAGATCGCCCTCCAGGCGGCGGTGGCGGCCCCCGGCGTGGTGGTGGCGGTGGCGGTGGCGGTGGGTATGGCGGCGGCGGTGGTGGGTATGGCGGCGGCGGCGGTGGTGGACGAAACCGCCATTAATTCGAATCAGTAATAACTTGAAGGGGTCCGGTTTAAACCGGGCCTCACTTTTTTTCGGTACTGCCCCTCACGGGTTCCTTCGTGGATTTGCTAGCGGGGCGATCCTGTCGGATTCCAAATCGCTAGATGAAAGAACAACCAATTGAAGTCGAAGGAAGAGTCGAAACCGTGTTGCCGGGAACGATGTTTCGAGTGGAGCTGAACAATAAACACCTTGTTTTAGCGACGATCTGCGGAAAAATGCGCAAGCGATGGGTTCGCCTGACAGTCGGCGATCGCGTCAAAATGGAAATGTCGCCTTACGATCTGAACAAAGCGCGCATCGTTTGGCGCCTGCGGTAGGACTTTTCTAAGGCGCTCGCCATCCAGAATTCCCCCTAATTGATACTGAAATGAATAAGCGCTTTGGCCTTCGGATTTGGGCGCAGTATCCATTTTCCTGAAAGTCCGGAGCATACCCGCCCCAAAGCTCATCAATTACAAATGAGCTGCCATAATAGGGCTGAAAGCCCGCTTGAAGGCGGTTCACGGTTTGTTGACGCCCGTCGGGGAGCAGCTCAGCATCGGATTCATGCAAGAACGCTCACAACTTGAGGAGTTCCTTAAGAGCCAAATGCCGGCTGCGTTGGAGATGCTCCGAGAGATGGTCGGTATCAACAGCTATACCGAAAACCCGGTTGGAGTGGACCGGCTAGGAGAATTCACCGCCAGATGCTTCGCTCCGCTCGGATTCACAGCCGAGTTTTTTCCGTCCTCGCACCGAGGATGGGGAAAACATCTTGTGATGACCCGCCAAGGCCGGTCGGACCGCTCTCTCGCGATGATCTCCCACCTTGACACAGTTTTTCCTCCGGAAGAAGAGATTCGAAACAACTTCCGCTGGGAACGAAACGGCGATCAGATTTTCGGGCCTGGAACGCACGATATCAAAGGCGGCACGGTAATGATGTGGCTCGTCCTCGGAACTCTTCACAAATACGCTCCGGATGTATTTGAGGGTATCTCCTGGCGCCTGTTCTGGAATTCGTCCGAGGAAACCTTGTCAAAAGATTTTGGAGAAATCTGCCGCAATCATTTGGATTCGAAGACGCTGGCGGCGCTGGTATTCGAGGCCGAGGGCCGCCTGGGAGATGAACACCTGCTTGTAACCGCCCGCAAGGGTCGAGCTACATGGCGGATCACGGTTACCGGACGCGGTGCGCACGCGGGAGGCAAGCATCGATATGGCGCCAATGCTACAATCCAACTGGCAAATACGATTCAGAGAGTTGCCGCGCTGACCGATTATCGAAATGAACTGACCTTTAACGTGGGGAAGATCTCTGGAGGCAACTCGTTCAACCGTGTTCCGCATGAGGCCTTTGCCGAAGGCGAGTTCCGAGCCTTTAACCCCGAGGTTTATCGAAAGGGAATGGCTCAATTGATGGCTCTAGGCGGAGAGGGAGAAATACGAAGCATCGCAGATCGTTCTCCATGCAAAGTCGCAATCGAAATCCTCGATGAAAGCTGTCCTTGGCCACGAAACTCAGATTCCGAGCGCCTGGTATGCGTTTGGCAAGAAACAGGCCGGATCTTAGGAATGAAAGTGAACATCGAAGAGCGCGGCGGGCTCAGCGATGGCAACCTCTTATGGGACATCGTTCCGACCCTTGACGGACTGGGACCGTGGGGCGATAACGATCACTGTTCCGAACGAAGCGCCGATGGTTCAAAACTGCCTGAGTATGTCGATGTGACTTCGTTTGTTCCAAAAGCACTGCTCAATACACTGGCAATCGTCAGGCTCGCATCTGAAGACGGCGCTGGCGCTGCGGCATTGTCGAATTCGGGCTGTGCCCGGCAGAATAAGGTCAAGGAATGATAAGCGCTTGCCAATTTCTGGATAGTTTCAACGCGGAATCCGTGTCTATTCTATCCCGTAGCGTTGAGGATCCAATTTACTTTCGGACGAATTCCGCTGAACCGTCATAAACTATGAAACCTAAAAACAAAACGCCTGTCAGATCCGATTTGATTTCCTCCGAAGCCGGCGACCAGAAAAAAGGCCCGGAGATACCGTCAGCCTCCAAGTCGAAAAAACCAAGGAACGAAGCGAAAAACGGCGAGATTCCATTGCAGGACAAGAAAGCGGATAAATCCGATAAAAACAAGAAATTGAAGAACAAACGGTATCTGAAGGAACTTACGAAGCTTCAAGTCGAATTGGTGAAGCTTCAGGAATGGATCAGGAAAGAGCGCCTAAAAGTTGTCGTTATTTTCGAGGGGCGCGACGCGGCGGGAAAAGGCGGCGTCATCAAACGGATTTCGCAACGGATGAATCCCCGCGTTTGCAAAGTTGTCGCGTTGGGCACTCCCACAGAAAAAGAGAAAACGCAGTGGTATTTTCAGCGGTACGCCCCACACCTCCCGGCCGGAGGGGAAATGGTGCTGTTTGACCGGAGTTGGTACAATAGAGCGGGTGTGGAAAGGGTCATGGGATTTTGCACGGAGGCGGAGCATCAAGAGTTTCTCCATTCGTGTCCGGAGTTTGAGCGGATGTTGGTGAGGTCGGGGATCATCGTGATCAAATACTGGTTCTCCGTGGGCGACGAAGAGCAGGAGAGGCGATTCAAAGACCGGATCAAGGATCCAACCAAACGTTGGAAACTCAGTCCCATGGACTTGGAATCCCGTCGGCGGTGGCAGGACTATTCGCGAGCCAAGGACGAGATGATGGCTTACACCGACATCAAACAGTGCCCATGGTATGTGGTGAACGCCGACAACAAAAAGTGCGCGCGCTTGAATTGCATTCATCATCTGCTCGGAATGATTTCCTACAAAGATCTCACGCCAGATCCCATCAAACTTCCACCTCGACAGGCTGACACGGGTTACATTCGACCGCCATTCAAAGAGCAGACACTCGTGCCAAAGGTTTATTAAAACCCGTTGACGGAGAGGTCGTCGAAAAATCTAGCCGATCCATCGCTCCGGACGCATCTCCGATGTTGTTGGTGGAGTTGACTCGTGCACTCGGACCGCGGCTTGTACCAAGCCGCAGCGATCCCGAACAAATTGACGCATCAGCTTGTTTCCGATGCGAGGAATATTTTTCGAGCGCTGCGGGCTGGGACAGCCCGCGGTCCGGCGACTGTTCCAACGAGTCGGAGATGCGCCCCAGCACTACCTGTTCGCAGACATTCGCTTGACAACGCGCGAGCGACGGCTTGTTCTGGTTTGATGCGCACCCGTTATGCCATTCACTCCTTTCGAGTCTCACTAACACTCATAACCGCCTGCGGGAATTTTCTGATGATCGCACCGACAGGTTCGATCGCAGCTTCCGCCTGGCCCCAGTTTCGCGGATTCAACTCCAAAGGGGTCGCGGATGGTGATCACCTTCCCTTGCAATGGGGCGAGAGCCAAAACATTGCCTGGAAAGCCCAGGTTCCGGGTGTCGGTTGGTCGTCACCGATAGGATGGGGCAATAGAATCTTCGTAACTTCTGTTCTGAAAGAGGGCGAACTCGAGACTCCGAAAAAAGGTCTCTATTTTAACGGCGAACGGCCAGTTCCTTCCAAAGATCTTCACATTTACAAAGTGTTCGGATTCGACCTGGAAACAGGACGCAAGCTCTGGGAACGGGACGTGCACAGCGGACGCCCGTCAAGTTCGGTCCATCTCAAGAACAGTTACGCGTCCGAGACTCCGGTAACGGACGGCACGCGCGTTTACGCGTATTTTGGGAATTTAGGTCTGTTTTGCCTGGATATGGAGGGAAATGGGATTTGGTCCAAAAACTTCGAAGTTTTTCCAACGCGCTACGGCTGGGGCACGGCAGCGTCGCCGGTCCTTCACAACAACCGTCTCTACATTGTAAACGACAACGACAAGCAGTCGTTTCTCGTGGCACTGGACCCAAGCACGGGTAATGAAATCTGGCGTGTGAATCGCGACGAACCCAGCAATTGGGCGACTCCATATATTTGGGAGAACCATGAACGGACAGAGATTGTCACTCCGGGACGAAACAAGGTGCGATCGTACAACTTGAAGGGTGAGCCGTTATGGGAACTGGGAGGAATGTCATCAATCGCGATTCCCACGCCTTTCTCAGAATTCGGCCTTCTCTATGTCAGCTCGGGCTACGTGGGTGACAATATTCGACCGTTGTTCGCGATCCGGCCCGGAGCGTCCGGAGACATTTCTTTGAAAGAAGGAGAGACATCCAACAGCCACGTTGCCTGGTATCAGGCTAAAGGCGGCCCATACAACCCGTCACCCCTCGTGTATGGGGATTACCTTTACGTGCTCTACGATCGGGGTTTGCTCAGTTGTTACGAGGCGAAGACCGGCAGGCTCGTTTATGACCGGGAGCGACTCAATACAGAAGGTGTTTCCGCGTTCACGTCGTCCCCCTGGGCCTACGGCGGAAAGCTCTTCTGCCTGAGCGAAGACGGGGACACGTTCGTGGTAGAGGCCGGACCTGCGTATAAGCTGCATCGCAAGAACTCGCTTGCGGAGATGTCAATGGCAACGCCTGCTGTGCTCGGCGACAGCCTGATCATACGCACGATGAATCATCTCTACTGCATCCGCTCAAAACCTCTGTAAACGATGAAAATAACAGGCCGAATAGTACACCGAGCGTCCCGATGCATCCGAAGGCTCGTTGTTCTCAGTCTCGCGTATTCTTTCATTGTTGCGACTGAAAAGCCCTCCAAGAGCGAAGACTGGACCCAATTCTTGGGACCGCTCGGCACCGGAGTTTCGTCGGAAACGGGTTTGCTAGATCGATGGGCCGAGAGCGGCCCTCCTGTATTATGGAGCAAAGCTGTTGGCACCGGGTACAGCGCGCCATCCATCCTCGGAGGGAGGCTGGTGTTGCATCACCGCTTAAAAAACGAAGAGATCGTGGAGTGCCTGGATGCTGCGACCGGCGAACGTGTCTGGCGCTTCGCGTACGAGAGCCGTTATGTCGATCCGTATGGTTACAACAACGGACCACGCTGCTCCCCCGTTCTCACGCCGACACGGTGCTACACTTTTGGGGCGGAGGGCAAACTCGTTTGCCTGAATCTGCAAACCGGCAAGCTCGTTTGGGAGCGGAACACCGCCAAGGAATGGGAGATTCCACCGGCATTCTTCGGTGTTGGCAGCACTCCGATTTTGGAAGGAGGTTTTCTGCTGGTGATGGTCGGCGGGCAGCCAAACGCAGGCATGGTGGCGCTCGATCCTGAAACTGGAAAAACCGCCTGGGAAAGCGTGGGAGAGCGAAACTGGACCGGCCAGCCGATGCTCGGGTGGCCGGGAGAACGCACCGTTACCTGGCAGCGCTCAGAGAAGCAGGCCAGTTACTCGACTCCGTTTGCCGTTACAATTCATGGAAAAAGGCACGTCTTTTGTTTAATGCGGCAAGGCTTGGTCTCCCTGGACCCGGCTAAGGGCGAAGTCAATTTCAGCCGTTGGTTCCGGTCCGCCTTGAACGATTCGGTCAACGCGATGCGGCCTGTCGTGGTCGATGATTTGGTTTTTATTTCCGCCGCCTATTATCGCGTCGGTTCAGTCCTTCTCCAAGTGAATCCGGACGGGCGCGGTTTTAACGAATCATGGCGGAGCCCAAGGGATCTTCGCGAAAGAGATCCGCAGACTGGGCAGCCCACAGCGCCCGTGTTGGAAATGCACTGGAGCACACCCATTTATCATGATGGCTATCTCTACGCTTTCAGTGGCAGGAATGAACCGGACGCGCGGTTCCGATGCGTGGAGTTCAAGACGGGCAAGCTCATGTGGGACAGGGACGAAAGCTGGCCCCCGCACAGCTCAATGACTCCTTCTGTTTACGGGCGCGGCTCTTGCATCCTGGCGGACGGAAAGTTGATTGCTCTGGGCGAAGGAGGACTGCTGGGCTTGTTTAAACCCAACCCAGAGAAGCCCGAAGAGATCTGCCGATTTCAGGTGCCGGGCCTCCATTATCCATGCTGGGCAGCGCCTGTCCTTTCGGAAAAACGGCTTTATCTTCGAGGTGAAGACAGGCTCGTGAGCATCGACTTTGCGATGCGATAGCAGCGATATTTGGACATGATGATCCTATAAAATCGTGCGCTTGCGCGGCCCGTTCCGAACTATTTCACGAAAGGAAAAACTGAACACACGGCTTGACAGTGCCGCCATTTCGTTCTGAGAATGCGCGGCGTGACCCAGTTCCATCCGACAATTTCAATTCTCTAAAACCTGCAACTCCCCGTTTATTCTCATGGCGAATCCTGAAGACCAAACAAGTGTTCGAAAAACAAGCGTCTTTGAGGGCGTCACAGGTTATCACTGGCTGGTAGTGATTATTGCCTCCTGCGGCTGGTTATTCGATTGCATGGATCAAGCCATTTTTTCATTGGCTCGAGAATCCGCGGTCAACGAACTCCTGCGCGGCAGCGAGGAAGCGCTCAAGAAAGCGGCGGATTATCGCGGTTACGCGACGACTTCGATGATCCTCGGTTGGGCTACGGGCGGCATCATTTTCGGCGTGATGAGCGATAAACTGGGGCGCGTCAAGACGATGGTCGCGACACTTCTGGTGTACTCCGGATTCACCGGGTTGTCGGGCATTTCTCAGGGAATGACAGATTTCATCATTTACCGATTTCTGGTGGGGCTTGGCGTTGGTGGCATGTTCGGAGCGGCGACGACGCTCGTTGCGGAGAGTGTTCCGGCAGGATTCCGATCTTTGGCCTTGGGATCACTCCAAGCCCTTTCGGCCACCGGAAACATCCTCGGCGCGTTGATTGCGGGCCACCTCGTACAACCCGGCCAAGAAAATTATTGGGGCTCGTTTTCCGGTTGGCGGATCTTGTTCTTCGTGGGAGTGCTCCCGGCAATCATGGTTGTGCCCATGATCGTATTTCTCAAGGAGCCGGAGCCGTGGTTGAAAGCCAGGGCGCAAGTTTCCAGCAGCGGTAGCCAGGCCAAAGTGGGATCTTTGTCGGCACTGTTCACCCATCCGCGCTGGCGTCATCACGCCATCATTGGCCTCCTGCTGGGTGTATCCGGCATGATTGGACTCTGGGGAATCGGATTCTTCTCGCCTGAGCTCGTGTCGAACGCCTTAAAGGGAGAACCTCAAGAGGTCGTCGATCGCGTTCGAAGCAACGGTTTCGCGCTTCAAAATGTGGGAGCTTTCTTCGGAATGATGGCGTTTACGTTCGTTGCATCATTTCTGAACCGGCGGATCGCATTCTTGGGATCATTCATTATCTGCCTGCTGACGACGATGTTCGTCTTTAATTCGCTGCGGTCCGCGTCCGACGCCTATTGGATGCTCCCGATGATGGGTTTCGCCCAATTGGCTGTGTTCGCGGGGTATTCGATCTATTTCCCGGAACTCTTTCCAACGCGCCTGCGAGGTACGGGAGTCGGCTTTTGTTACAATACGGTTCGCTACCTGGCCGCTCCGTTTCCAATCTTAATGGGCTACCTCGCGACTCATGTCTTTAGTGGTTCGGCAGAGCCGTTTCGGACTGCGGCGATCGTCATGTCTTCCGTCTATTTGATCGGTGCCGTCGCACTGTTTTGGGCTCCGGAGACAAAAGGCAAGGCGCTTCCGGAAGACTAGCGTCCGCGAAGAGTCACCTATCGAGAACCGAATCGTCACGGTTTGTCGCTACAGCGACTCTTTTACGGTTTCAGCATCGCGCCCTATCGCCTCAACTTGCGATCATAGAATTGATCTCCCTTTGGTGGTCGAATTGGCATTAGCAGCCCGCCCGACGCCTTAATCACTTTCTCGTGGAGCAAATTGCCAGCTCCGTTGTTTTCGTCGAACAGTGATGCAAGAACCAGCCCGCGGAAGCGGCTCAGAATTATTTCCTCGCTGTCGGAACTCGCCCGAAAATCCTTCAGATGAACGAGTTGTCGTAGATGGCCATAAGCCGGCCGAATCGCTCGTCCTGTGGCCGCGTCCTCCAATCGTTTGAGTTTAGGTAGGCGGAGTCTTCTTCGGAGAGCGATGGCCACTCGCCGAACCCTTGCCAGTCGAGCAAGGCCGGATTGATGTCGGTGCGGAAGCGCTCAGCAACGGCAGAGCGTGTAATTCCGAGCGCGATGATCAGGAGAATCAGGAGAATCAAGAGAGCAAGAACCGATTTCATCGTTTAATAATTGTTCAAAATTGAGATTGCGCGGCCGCTTGACTGCAAATCGCTGATCGAACGGGAAAGGTTCAGATTAATTTACGGATTGCAAGAGCTCAACGCGCAACCCGGCCAGTCGCGAACATTCGCGACACACATTGAATTCTCTGAAAACTCCGGGTAAGCTGAAGTCCAATTCGGATGAACTCGGACATGGCGGCATTGCAGAACATCGCACGCGAACCCCTTATCGATCCGTGGTGGCGCAAGGCGCGCATCGCGGCGCGGCTGATTCACAAACGCGAGGCGGGCAAGCCCTGGAGCGCCCGCGACCGGCAACTCGCCCGCCTGCTCGCCGAAGATCCCGGTGTCGATAACCGGCTGATCGACCAGGCATGGTGGTCGATCCGAGCAAGGAGACTATATGGACCTGGAATCCTGGGCTGGTTCAATTGAACTCGACACGCCCGCCGGGCGGCTGCTGAAAAAGCTTATAGCCGCGCTGCCAAAGGAACGAGAGTTTGAGATCACTGTCTTCGGCTCCGCGCCGATTCAGATTTGCGTGGATTCCGCGCTGACGAGCGCGGATGTGGACGTCTTCTCGGATTCAGAAGATCTCCGGGAATTCGTTGACCGATTTGGGCTGGGTCAAGATCGGTCCGAGTTCTATATACAAGTTAGCAGTCAACTGAACTTCCGCGCCAGTCCACTATGGCGCGCGCGTGCGAAGTCCGTTCGGATTGACAATTGCATACTTCATTTCCCGCACCCCGTCGATATCTTGATTGCCAAGCTGAACCGGCTTTACGAAAAGGATCTCGAAGCGTTTCGGGTTGTCCTGCGCAAGACCGGGCACCCGACCGAGGCGGAGTTGATCCACGAACTTCAGATGGCGGTGGACCTGTTTCGCCCAAGCTTCGAAGAAGAGCAAGGGCACGACATGGCGAACAACTGCCGCCGACTCTGGCCCCTGATCTACGGACGCGAGATCGACCCGAGAACCGAGATCATCGCCCCCGCTCTCAAGAAACGCCGCGAGGGCTACGGCGAACCCACGCGCGACTACAAACAGGAGCTTCGCGTGGAACTGGGTGATGCCCCGCCTCGTTAGACGAATTGATTAAACAGACTCTCAAGCCATTCCTGCCGCCCGCTCTTGTTGGTGCGCACCTCGCCCAATTTGAGCGCGTAGGTTTCGAGTTCTTTGAAACCGACTTTCCGTTTCTCGATCTTCTCGCCAATGCCCGAATCCCAAGACGCATACCGCTGTTTCAAGAAGTCACCAATGCGTCCGTCCTTTCGAATCGCAGCGGCAATCTTGAGCCCGCGCGCGAAGGTATCCATGCCTGCAATATGCCCGTGGAATAGATCCTCCGGTTCGAAACTCTCTCGGCGAACCTTTGCATCAAAGTTTGTTCCGCCGGTCGTGAAACCACCCATCCTCAGAATGCTCAGCATGACTTGCGCGGCCAGGTAGATGTCGGTGGGGAATTGGTCCGTATCCCAACCCAGGAGAATATCTCCCATGTTTGCGTCAATCGAACCCAATGCGTCGGCGGCGATTGCCACTTCCAATTCGTGCTGCATCGTATGCCCCGCAAGCGTGGCGTGGTTTGTCTCCAGGTTCAGTTTGAAATGTTTCAGCAAATCGTATTCACGCAAAAAATTCAGGCACGCGGCGGCGTCCGAGTCATATTGGTGTTTTGTCGGTTCCTTCGGCTTGGGTTCGATATAAAACTGCCCCTTGAACCCAATCTTTTTCTTGTAATCCACCGCCATATGGAGGAACGCGGCCAGGTGATCCATTTCCCGCTTGAGATTGGTGTTCAGCAGTGTGGAGTATCCTTCGCGTCCTCCCCAAAAGACATATCCCTCGCCACCCAATTCGTGCGTGACCTCCATCGCCTTTTTGACCTGGGCCGCGGCGTATGCGAACGCGTCGGCGTTGCAGCTTGTGGAAGCACCGTGAACATACCGGGGGTGCGCAAAAAGACAGGCGGTGCCCCACAGCAATTTGATTCCCGTGCGTTTCTGCTCCTGTTTCAGCACTTTGACGACCGAGTCCAGATTCCGATTGCTCTCCTTGAGGTTCCGTCCTTCCGGCGCCACGTCGCGATCATGAAACGCGTAATAGGGAACACCGAGCTTTTCCATAAACTCGAATGCGACCCGCGCCCGTTTTTGCGCCATTCCCACGGAATTGCTTCCGTCTTCCCAAGGGCGCACGGCGGTTCCAACGCCAAACATGTCCGATAACTGCCCGCGAAACGTGTGCCAATAAGTGACCGAAAACCGAAAATGGTCCTTCATCGTTTTGCCTTCGACAAGCTCGTCTGGGTTGTACTGCTTGAAGGACAGGTCTTTCCTGGAGCTCGGACCGTCATAGGAGATCTTGGGGATTTTTGAAAAAGCTTGTGGCATAAATGTCTTAATTCATTTGAATGTCTGTAACGGTCCCGACAGTCTATAGATCGCCTTTTGCAATGACAAGAAAGTCCTGAAATTTGGAACAAGCACTCCCTCCATACTCGTACGTTCCGAGAATGTTTCGCCATCCGACGCGCGATCCGAACGGGCATCACTTCCAATCCACCAATCCGAAGGAAACGCCCCTTCAACCGTCGAGCTGGGAAGGCAACGAAACCTACAGGCTGGGGATCGCACTTTTCAATCACGGATACTATTGGGAAGCTCATGAAGCTTGGGAGGCACTTTGGCATCTCGCCGGCCGGAGCGGTCCGATTGCGGAGTTTCTCAAAGGTTTGATTCGACTCGCCGCGGCGGGCGTGAAGGCGCGCGAGGGCCGGCCCGCCGGTGTTGTACGACACGCTGATCGAGCCCGGGTCTTGTTCAAAACCACAGCCGACCACATCGGTCCGGATCAAACGCATTTTTTAGGCCAGAATGTTCGGTCTCTCATAGGTCACGCAGCGACCCTGGCAAGTTTGCCCGATCAAATCGTGAACACGGTACCGTCGCCAGTCGTCGTGGTCATGCCATTTTCACTCGCTGCGACCTCGTCCGCCGGGCATGCCGAACTCACGCCGCGGTGGCGATCAGGAACCGGATAGGGAAAACAGCTTCAAATCGAACCTCGCCAAGCGAGCCCGGGAGCAGACAGAATTGCCCAGGTTCTAAACCGATGCGAGTGTCTTTATGGAGAACCTCCAAACTTCCTGAGACTACGCCAACAATCGAAGCATGGTCAAACTTCTCGCTGAACGCGACTCCCGCTGGAATGCAATACTCGCGAACACCAAAGTGGGGACACGAGGCAAGCTGTCTCTTCTGTACCGAGCCGCTTGAAAAACTGGGTTGGATCAAGGCCGGTTCGAAATCACTAAAATCAATCGCTTCCAGTGATTCGGGAATGTGGAGATCCCTTGGTTTGCCCGTAGAATCCAGCCGGTTCCAATCGAAGACACGATAAGTTGTGTCCGAGTTCTGCTGGATCTCGAAGATGACGATACCCGCTCCAATCGCGTGAACCCTCCCGCTGGGAAGTAACAAAGAGTCGCCAGCGCGCACCTCAGTGGAATGGAGGCAATCGGCGACACTGCCCTCTTGAATTGCGGTTTCGAACGCAGCACGCGAAACCCCGCTCCGCAAGCCCGCATAAAGGCGAGCTCCGGGCGCCGCATCAACGATATGCCATAACTCCGTCTTTGGCTCGCCGTTAAGGCGGCGGGCTGCGGAGACTGGCGGATGGACCTGCACGGAGAGGGTTTGCCGAGCATCCAGGATTTTAATTAACAACGGAAAACGGCCATTCTCGCATCGAGACGAGCCGAGCACGTCCGAAGAGTGATGCATCATCAGCCACCGAAGATCCTTTCCTGCCAGGAACCCATCCCGAACCACGCTCACTGCTTCGGGACGATCGGTTATCTCCCACGACTCGCCGATCAATTGATTGGATGCGATCGATTTGGTGAAGAGCCGCGCAAGATTCCTTCCTCCCCAAATGCGTTCCTTGAAGATCGGTTGAAAAGTGAGCGGATACAGCATCATTCAGCCGCTAACTGCACTTCCACAAATCGTCCATGTGCCCGATATTTTGAGTATCGGGATTTGAGCCGGGCTCCCGGAGATAACTTGCAAAGATGATCCAAATGAAACATCAGTTTTTCTTTCAGAGCCGCGGCAGTCACTCCGAGATCATTGTGGGCGCCTCCAATTGGCTCGGGAACCACGTCGTCCACAAGCCCCAGCTCCAGAAGGTCTTTTGCTGTAATCTTGAGGGCCTCGGCCGCTTTTGGAGCAGCCGACCGATCTTTCCACAAAATCGCCGCGCAACCCTCGGGGCTGATTACCGAATAATAGGCATTCTCCAAAATGAGAACCCGGTCCGCGACGCCAATTCCAAGTGCGCCGCCTGATCCCCCCTCGCCAATCACCACAGCGATGATTGGAACCTCCATCAGAATCATTTCCCGAAGATTCACCGCGATAGCCTCCGCGATGTGCCGTTCCTCGGCGCCAATTCCAGGGTAAGCTCCTGCCGTGTCAATCACCGTGATAATGGGCAGCGAAAACTTGTCGGCGATCCGCATCAACCGGAGCGCTTTTCGATATCCTTCCGGGTGAGCCGAGCCGAAATTCCGACGAATGTTCTCCTTGGTATCCCGTCCTTTTTGAGTCCCGATCAGAACCACTTTATGCCCCTCAAGCTGGGCAAATCCTCCAACCATCGCCTGATCGTCTCCAAACAACCGGTCACCGTGCAATTCGGTGAATCCGGTAAACACCGTTCGAACATAATCCAAAGTGAAGGGACGTTTTGGATGGCGAGCTAATTGAACTCGCTGCCAAGGCGTGAGGTCGGAAAAGATACGTTTTCGCTCGTCTTCGATCTTTTTTTCAATTTGGCGAATCTCTTTGTCCAGACTGATTTCAAGGCCATGCGATTCACGATGTTTTCGAAGGTCATCAAGCTTCCTCTGCAACTCAGCAATCGGTTTCTCAAAATCAAGGTAGTTCTTCATATCTTCCAAGCAGGCAGCCTGAGGTTCTAGACTTTAGAACTCCGATCTCAGAGACGCAACGCGAATTAAGGAAAGTTCCGAGATGATTTCCAATGAGAGCCCACGCCCCTGTTACTCAGACTAAATCTCATAAAAAAAGAGCCAGTCGGAACTGGCTCTTTGGTGACGAGATCTTTCACGCCTTCACCTAGGCGCTCAGAAGAGTGATAAGGCCAACTTTCAATTCACTATCCGAACCTCATCACAAGCATGATTACTCTGCCAACCCTTAGCGGATAGCGACGTAACTGCATACGGTGTTTGAGACGAGACGCCCCCGTTTCGTTCAAAAAAAAGTCCGCAGTTACGGATTACATCTGAACCCATTCGCTTAAAAGCACTTAGGATTGTTCAAGCCGAAGAAATGCAGAGTTTCGGACGATTTATCGGCAAAATCGTTTCTGGAATATCGGTGAAAATGACAGTTTGATCCCGCATTCCTAAAATGCGTCCCAAGGGAGTTTGTCCGTTCTGCTGCAGCGATTTATGCAGAGCTTCCTCTTTTCCTTTCCCCGAGGCAAGCACCCAGACACGCTTAGCCGCCGCGATCGCCTTGTAACCCAAAGTTATCCGAATGGGAGGTGGCTTCACCGCACAGACTGCTCGATAGATTTCCGGACCGGAAGCCACCTGCTCGGGCTCACCAGGAAAGAGCGAAGCTACGTGACCATCCTCTCCCATTCCAAGAAAAACCATGTCGAACGTTGGCTGTTGATCTCCATTGAGCGGGACGATGCGCCTGATATCCTCATTAGCGCCCGCCACCGCCGACTCCTTTTCGGTTTCTCCCCGAATCCTGTGGATCCACTCGGCGCGGACGTTCAACGGTTCGAAAAGCAATCGCTGGGCGACTCCGAAACTGCTCGCTGGATCTTCAGGGGGCACACATCGTTCATCAGCCCAAAAGAAATGGATTTGCTCTGGAGAATACGAACGCGTTTTGCACTGTTCAACCACTGCAAAGAAGAATTGCTCCGTTATACGGCCTCCGGAAAGTGCGACGGAATAAGGCTGACTCGAGCCGAGGCGGCACAGGTCGGAAATCCACCGATCAGCGACAGCCCAAGCCAATTCTCGATCGGTGGCAAATCGATTGACTTCGAGAGAGCTCACTGAATCGGTTGAGGATCACGCCATCGATGCCCGGATTGGGCGAGCAAATCCTCTGCGGCAACGGGCCCCCAGGTGCCAGCCGAGTAGAATTCGCGATTCGAAAGCGACTTGCCTTCCCATCCGCTACGAATGGAATCCACGATTCCCCAAGCTGTTTCAACCTCGTCGCGCCGTATGAAAAGTGTCGCGTCGCCCGCCATCGCCTCGAGCAAGAGGCGTTCATAGGCTTCCGGTGTATAGGCTCCAAACTCGGTATCATAGCTGAAATGCATCTTCACCGGCCGCAGTTGAAGACTGGTTCCTGGGACCTTTCCGTTGAAGCGCAGCGAAATTCCCTCATTGGGCTGCAAACGGAGAGTCAACGCATTCGCATCCAATGTGGTGCCGCTTTTTGCCGCAAAAAGAACGTATGGCGCTTTCCGAAATTCAATGCGCACCTCGCTTGCGCTAAGCGGAAGATACTTTCCAGTCCGGAGATAGAACGGGACACCCGACCAGCGCCAGTTGTCAAGGAACAGCTTTAGCGCTACGTATGTCTCAACGTTGGAATCTGTCTTCACCTTCGCTTCTTGGCGATATCCCGGACGAAGTTGTCCGTCCAGCATTCCAGCAAAGTACTGTCCACGAACGATCTGTTTGGAAACATCCTCGGGCCTGAGAGCTCGGATCGACTTGAGGACTTTCACCTTTTCATCGCGAACCGCCTCTGCGTCAAGCGAGACCGGAGGCTCCATCGCAATCAACGAAAGAACCTGAAGTAGATGGTTCTGGACCATATCCCGGATTGCTCCCGCTTCCTCGTAGTAACCACCGCGTCCTCCCACCCCGAGGCGTTCGCTTACAGTTATCTGAACGTGATCGATCGTCTGCCGGTTCCACAACTGCTCAAAGATCGAGTTCGAAAATCGGAACATCAAAATGTTCTGAACTGTCTCTTTTCCCAAGTAATGATCGATCCGGAAAACTTGGCGTTCGTGAGCAAATCGCGTCAAATCCGTGTTCAGCTGTTTCGCGGACGGAAGATCGTGCCCGAACGGTTTTTCGACGACAATTCGCTGCCACGACCCGGCGGGAGCGTCAAGCCGAAGCAAACCGGCACCGTGAAGTTCCTCAACCACCTCCGCAAATTGGCTGGGCGAAGTGGCTAGGTAAAACAACAGATTTCGGCGCAAAGAATCGTTGCCGAACGAGGACAACAGTTTCTCAAGTTTTTCGTAAGCCTTGGAATCCGAAAAATCACCCTGGCAATAATAAACGTTCGCACTGAATTCCTCCCACACCTTTTCATTAACCGGTTTGGTTCTGGAAAACTGATCCAACGCGGTCTTCAGCTCAGCCCGCCACTCGGCGTCGTTCTTCTCGCGGCGCGCAAAGCCTACAATGCGAAAGGGAGCGGGCAATTGCTCCGCACTGAATAGATGGTACAAAGCGGGAATCAGTTTCCGCGCCGTTAAATCTCCGCTCGCTCCAAAGATTACGATTGTAGATGGCTCAACGATTTTTTTCCCCTCCTTAACGCGGCAAGTGATAAGCTCATCCAACGAATCCTGTTCATTCATAGGCGTGGACAATGGCCGAGTTCTTCCGAGATTTCAACATTTCTTCGAGCTCTCGTCGGCGCACAATTCTCGGGGTTCCCATAGAAACATTCTCTCGAGCCCTGTTCGATTCGGGTATGACCTGGGCGTCCACTCCTCAAACAGCTCAAAATACGGCGAAAATAATCCCAATACCTCCTCGCGGTCTGTTCCGAATGGCGGGCCGTCTCGATCTGGAATGAAGTAATGCACGGCCAAGAATCGTCCCCCCACTTTGAGCCAGCGCAGCACACTCCGGACGTAGTCCTCGCGCCGGCTCGGTTCGATTGCGCAAAAGAGAGTGTGTTCGAACACCCAGTCAAACTGTCGCGGGGGAGGATCCGTGAGAAAATCCAAACAAGAGAACTCGGCACTTAACCCTTCTGAAAACGTGCGCTCTCGAGCCAACCGGATCGCCGAAGGCGCGAAATCAAACCCAAATGCGGAGAAACCAGCACGCACCCAGGCACGAACATCATGCCCGGTTCCGCAACCTGGAACACATACTTTGCCAGAACTGAGATCCGTCCGTTCACGCAGAAAATCGACCAATCCGGGAGAAGGTTCACCCTTTTCCCAAGGTGTGTCATTGGCCGCATACCGGCCTTCCCATTCTGTGCTATTCATCGGCCTTCGCTTCCTTCAATACATTCCGAACCCAATCTTCATTATCCACGTACCAACGCACCGTCTCGCGGATACCACGCTCAAAAGTGAATTCCGGACTCCATCCCAGTTTCTCCCGGATTTTTGTCGCATCGATCGCATAACGGCGGTCATGTCCAGGCCGGTCTTTGACGAACGAAATCAGATCGCGGGACCGTCCGCCGAGCTGGGGCGCCATTTCGTCCACCAAATCGCAAATCAATTCCACAATTCTCAGGTTCGGCCATTCGTTGCTGCCGCCAATGTTATAGGTTTCTCCGTTCGCACCACCTGTGAGCACCTTCCACAATGCCTCCACGTGATCTCGCACATACAGCCAGTCGCGAACGTTCATGCCGTCTCCATAGACGGGAATCGGCCGCCGTTCCAACACGCTGCCGATGACGACTGGAATCAGTTTCTCGGGAAACTGAAATGGTCCGTAATTATTCGAGCAGTTGGTGATCACAATCGGCAGTCCGTACGTGTGATGGTATGCCCGAACCAGCATATCGCTGGCCGCTTTGCTCGCGGAGTAGGGTGAATTCGGCGCATACGGGGTTGTTTCGGTGAAGTAACCGGATGGCCCAAGGCTCCCATAGACTTCATCCGTGGAAATATGATGAAAACGAAAAGCGCCTCGAGTGCCATCTTCGGAAGTCGCGCCTGTCCGGTCTTGCCACGCGTCGCGACAAGCTTCCAGCAAGTGAAAGGTCCCGGTCACATTTGTATGGATGAAGTCGTCCGGACCCGCGATCGAGCGATCCACGTGCGACTCCGCCGCCAAGTGCATCACATGAGTAATCTGATGAGACCGCACGAGTTCGCGAACGGACGATTTATCCCGGATATCGACCTTTTCGAACACATACTTCGGGCTTTCGACCGCGCCCGCCAGGTTGATAAGGTGTCCGGCGTAAGTGAGGCAATCCAAGTTGACAAGCCTTGCCACCTCTGGCCGATGTATCACATGTTGAATGAGATTGGCCCCGATAAACCCAGCGCCGCCTGTCACGAGTAAGTTCATATTATATCACACTTTCAGACTCTGTTTAACCGCCCTACCGAACGACGCAATCGTATTCTCGCCGAGGGCTTGCCAGATTTCGCGCTTGTGGAAAGGACTGCGATTCAGCTTGAATCCGACTGACAATGGATGCTTTCGAACCTAGTGAGGCCGATACCAACCGCTCGGAAGGCGGCGTTTTGCTTCCCAGTTCGGTCCGTTCCCGACAATCGCGTCGCGAGCGCATCCGCACTCCACTCACCCACTTGGTTTGCGATTGGATCACCGAGGCGCTTCTCCTTGGGATGATTATTTTTGCCCCGTGGGCATTCGGCACAACGCAGACTTGGTCGGTGTGGACTATGAACATTGCGGGTTACCTCCTCGGCGGTCTGCTCGCGGCGAAATGGCTCATTCGATGGAAATCAGGATATCGCCCCTCTCGATGGGGAGAACCCCAGGAACCCGACAAGATTATCATCGAAGAGAAAGGAGCGCGCATTCCACGATTGCTAACAGCCTTTCTTGCGACACTTACCGTTTTGGTAGTTATTTTCACTTTTGTGAGCGCATTAAATGCGAGGGCCACCTTCCTGGCGGATCAAGTTCGGTTCGAATACCGGGATTACATCCGATGGTTGCCACATAGTTACGACAGCCGGAGCACTTGGCAGGCGTTTTGGAACTATCTGGGTTTGGCGCTCTTTTTTTGGGCGGCACGTGACTGGTTGCTCGCCAAAAGCAAAACGGAAGCCGAAGGTTCCCAGGCAAGCCACCGAGAACGACGAAAAGGTTCCGAACAAAGTTTGGTCCAAGCCAATGATTCTTTCGGTGAACGCCATTCGCGTTCGCCGGGGGAATCCTCGAAACCCCGGCATCCCGGTTTCCTCGTTCCGAAACGAGTCCAACGATTGCTCTGGGTCCTGTGCGTCAACGGAGCTCTGCTGGCGCTGGAAGGCATTCTGCAAAGGCTCGACGGGACGAACAAGCTGCTCTGGATGATCGTCCCCCGCTTTAACAATTCGGCCGAAGCCCAATTCGGACCCTACGCCTATCGCTCGAACGCTGCGACGTACTTAAATCTGATTTGGCCGGTTTGCATTGGATTTTGGCTGGCACTGCGCAAGGCGTCGAGTTGCAAGACGCAGCTCGGAGAGCGGGTTGGGCGCGGGAGTTATGTGATGCTCCTGCCTTGCGCCGTGCTGATGGCGGCGGCTCCGATTTTTTCGATCAGCCGAGGCGGCGCGTTCGTCGCTCTGGCGAACTTGCTTGCCGCGACGGTGCTTATGTTCTTCGCTTCTCGGCGGGAGGTGGTCGCCGTCCGCGCGGGGATGCTTTCGCTCTTTATCGTAATCCTCAGTTTTTCCGGATACCTCGGATGGAAGAATCTTCAGGACCGGATATCGAACATTTTTGTGGATAATATGAGCGATCGTCCGGAGATCTATGACAACGCGCTCCCGATTGCTCGTGAATTCTCTCTTTTAGGAACAGGACCCGGAACATTCGGACCGATCTACCTGTTATACAAAGAACCGCAGCAGACTTGGGCGGCGTATCTTCACGACGATTTCCTGGAGACTAGAATTACCTTCGGTTGGATCGGACTGTCCGTCATTCTGCTGATGGTGTGGATCGCCGCAACGCGCTGGCTCTGGCCGGGCGCCATTGGGAGCCCCTGGGAATTCGTAACGTTCATTTGGCTAGCCATGGCCGGATGCTTCCTGCATGCAAAGTACGATTTCCCGTTTCAAGTTTACTCCATTCACTTCGCCTTCCTGCTCTTATGTTCCGTCTCTTCATGCCTTTCACGGAAATGAGCCGCGGCCCACGGCGGTTGGCTGCGAATTCGAGGCGAACCTTTCTCGATCGCTTCATTTTCAATGCCGTGATCCCACTACTGCTGCTGCTTTTATCAACCGCGTGCCGGACTAAACCACTCCGGTTTTATCCAATCGGCATCTATGGGGTACCATCCACGAACGACCTTGTGACGGTGCGGAAAGCTGGATTCAATCTGGTTTCAGGACCGGCCCGCGAGGATTACCTGGATGCCGCTGCCAGCCTCGGTCTGGGTGTTATGGCGTCTCCAGGCACTTCTGCAGGACCAGTGTTCAACTCGATGACCGCTCGTTCGGTCGTGCATCAATTCGATTCCCATCCGGCGCTTTGGGCCTGGTATCTTGTGGACGAACCCGATATGAACAGGGTTCCTCCAGAACAAGTGACCAATGCCAACCGGTTCATCAAGAATCTTCCCGCACGGAAGCCCACCACACTGGTCATTTATCACGGTTACACGAGTATCGATTACGCCAACATCACAGACATTACGATGATCGACCACTATCCCATTCCATGGCTGCCACTTGCCAATTTTCCGCAACACCTTCGAATGACGCGCCTCTCGCTTGGAAAGAAAAAGCCAATGATCGCGGTTCTGCAGGCTTTTGACTGGAGTGCGTATCCGGAACAGCTTCCAGGAGAAACCAATCTTCGACCGCCCACTCACGCGGAAATGCGCTGCATGGCCTACTGCGCTCTTGCGCAGCGGGCAAACGGACTTTTCTTCTATGCATTCGAAGGCGGAGACTGGAAAATCCAAGAACATCCGGAAGTATGGGAAGACCTCAAGAAGGTAGTTTCTGAGGTAAGACACTACCTGCCGCTTTTCGAGGCCGAACACATTTGGTGGCCGTCGCACTCTCACTACGGAGATTCGTCGAAGCGATTCAACTCAGCTCTGGACGCCAGCATTTCGGTCTCGTTGCTTCGGGTTGAAAAGGGGAATCCGTTCGTAATCCCTGGAGACTACGTGCTCGGAGTGAACACCACTGATCAGAGTCATGTGTACAGTTTCACAGTTCCGCATCTAAGTCTTAGCGCGGTCTCTGTCCTCGGTGAGGACCGGCTTATTGCCATCCTAAATACTTGGATTGAAGATGAGTTCGAGCCCTACGCAGTTCACATCTACGGTCCCCTGCCCCTCAGCTACTCTCCGGATCCCAATTGAAACAGCACCCATTCTTTAAGCATTATGAATCTGTTCGTGCGACTATTTTCCCTCATCTCCTCCGCGCGAGCCGTTCGTTCCAAAGTTTCGAGCACAGCAAGTACCGTCAAGAATGTGAATAAAAAGCTTCACACGTACGAGATCGCCTATATTCGAGGGACGATTGAGAAAGCGGAAAACGGGAACGCGAATGCGCAATACGATCTCGGCGATCGATTCTATGACGGTCTGGGCGTGGCTCAAGACTACTCCGAAGCCGCTTTTTGGTTCGGACGCGCCGCAGAAAACGGCCATGCCCAGGCTCAAACGAATCTTGGAATGATGTGCGCTTTGGGGCGGGGGGTGGATCGAGACGACATCGAAGGGTTCAAGTGGTTAAGCCTCGCAGCAGCCAGCGGAGACGAGCGCGCCATGAAAAATCTCGCAAAAATCGAACAGCGAATGACGGATGACCAGGTTGCCGAGGCAAAGCGCCGAATCTCCAGGTTCTCACCAAAAAAGTAGCCTGAGGCTTCCTTCGTTCGCCACTTCCCCCTTCAACTACCCATGAATCCCCCCTCCTATTTGGAACACCGCTTCGGATGAAAATGCAGATTCGAGCAAGGTTCGGGTATTGCGGGGAGGGTGAGACTCCCGTCGAACCCATTCTTCGATGGAAATCAGGGTTCGGCAGAGCCTCACCCTCCCATTTTCGGGGTAGCCGGCACCATCTGGAGGGCCGACGTCCCGGAGGCCAAAAGAGCGTTTCGCGGACTCTGTTTCCCGGACTCGGGGGACCTCGTCCCTCCACAACCGGTTCACGGGAATAAAGCGCGCTAATTCCTTTAGGGTCGGGACTCTCCATAAACCGGAAGACTCTCTGACGTGTATGTGTGGAGCGCGGGGGCACGCGCAGCACGACCCCGCTTTGGCTTGAGCAGCCCGAGACATCCGAAGCGCCGCCGCCGCGTCGCTCCAGCCTTCAAGGAATCCTCTCCAGGCGCTCACTTGTTTCTTCCGAGATTTCGGCGAAGCGCGAGGCCGCGATACGCCAGCAAGAGTCCGGCAGTGAATTGAAAGTTCTTCAGCATCTTCCAATCATCATTCCCCGGTGAGAAAAATAGTTCGTCAAACGCTTTCTTGCTGTTCGCGGGGGCGCGTGGCCCGTAAACAAGGCTTCGCAGCCGTATCGCAGCCTATCATACAATTCTCGCTTGCCGCGAGGCGAATTCCGTTGGAAATCCCGGACAAATGCGGGTCGCCAAAGCTTTCATCACTGCGAACGCAGCACGCCATTTAGCAAAGTGCGGACCTTCTGAACCAGTTCTTTGGCTGTGAATGGCTTGGCCAAAGTCTCGAACCGCTCTAGATTGGCGGCGGCGCCGTTCAACATCTCCATTGAGCCGGAAACCATCAGCACGGGTGTCTTCGGATGCACCCTGCGGAACCGGCGGACCAGCTCAACGCCATTGACCTCGGGCATCGAGTAATCGGTCAACAAGAGATCAATGGTTGAAGTGACGGCGGCCAGCCGCAACGCCTCGGCAGGACCGGCTGCGGAAAGCACTTGGTAACCCTCTCTGGCAAGTGCCTGGACTTCAATATCCCGCATGATTGGCTCGTCATCCACCACCAACAGCGTCGCGGAGGTTCCCTTTTGAAATGGGCTATCAATCTTCGATTCAGACCGCCGCACCGGCTTTTGAAATAGATCGTGCATAATGACTTTCATGAGGTTGACTGCGGGAGACGCTGGAGGACATCGGTTCGCCCGGGTTTGCGTCCCTTCAAGAATTAGGTTTTCAACGCGCCTTGGTCCTTCCCAAAAAACTCGCCCCGCTCTTCAAGAATGTATCGATCGCGCAGCCTGGCGCAGGTGGTTTCGTTCACTTGAATGTGGCCGGGAGCGCCGTACGTTTCCATGTGCCAGGCGCTGTTCACGGTCTCTCCCCAAACATCGTAGCTGTATTTGGTCCGGCCACGCCACCGGCCTCCTGTCCGAGCCGGTTGAAAGGCTGGAACAGTTGCGCCAGCTTTTCGGAAGGCAAACCGGCTCCGGTATCCCGGACGCTGATGCGAATACGTTCCGGGACACTCGCCGCGCAGTCCACGTCGATGGCGCCCTGTTCCCGGTTGTATTTGATCGTGTTGGAAAGCAGGTTGATTACAATCTGCTTCAAACGGGTCCGGTCCGCCCGGACAAAGATGGGGGAGCCGAACCGGGGAAAGGTCATGACGATGCCCCGCCCTTGCGCCAACGGCTCCATCATGGCCTGGCACTCGGACATGATTTCGGACAGCCCCACCGATTCCGGAGACAGCGACACTTTGCCGGACTCGATCACGGCGAGATCGAGGATTTCGTTGATCAGATTCAACAGATGCCATCCGGCCTGAAGAATGTGCGCGATGTTTTCCGACTGGGAGGGCGTCGGCAGCGGGGAAGAGGACTCCATGAGTTGAGCGAAGCCGAGGATCGCATTGAGCGGGCTGCGCAGCTCGTGGCTCATGCTGGAGAGAAACTCCGACTTGGCCAGATTGGCTTTTTCGGCCGCGGACTTGGCGCTCTCCATCTCGACGTTGGTTTCCTGGAGAGCCCGCTCGAAGCGTTTGCGCTCCGTGACGTCGCGGGCGGCCGCGAACACGCCCTGCAGCTTCCGATCCCGGTCGTAGAAGGTGGTGGCGTTGTAGGACACCAATGTTGTCTTGCCATCCCTGGCGCACGCGGTCAGTTCATAATCGGTGACCTTTCTCCCGTTGAGCACCAGTTTGATGCCCGCTTCGGCCCGCTCCGGATCGGTGAAATAGTTCTTGAACGGCGCGCCGATCAACTCGTCACGGGTGCAGCCGGTGAGCGCCTCCATTTGTTTGTTGACGTCGGTGATGATACCGGACGGATCGGTGGTCATCAGCGCGTCAATGTTCGATTCGATGAGCGAGCGGGTGTAGAATTGTTGGTCTCGCAGACGCTGATCGAGTTTCTTTTGTTCGGCTTCGACCCGCTTGCGAGCTGTATTATCGGTGCCGATTAGCAAATAGCCGATGATTCCGCCCTGACCATCGCGCAACGCCGTGACGGACACGACGGCCGGAAAACGGCTGCCGTCCTTGCGAAAGTAAGTCAATTCGTAGATGTCTTCGATCCCACGCGAGGCTTTGAACACCAAGGCCTCGAACCCTGGTGCAATGGTGGTTTCCAGCTCCAGGCTCAACGCTTTGGCGCGCGCGATCAACTCCTGCGGATCCGAAATGTCGGCGGGCGTGATCTTGTTCATCACGTCGGCGGCTGCGTAGCCCAGCACACGTTCCGCGCCGACGTTGAAGATCTGAATGACGCCATTCGCGTCGGTGGCGATACTCGAGAAATTGGCGCTGTTGAAAATCGCATTCTGCAAGGCCCCGGCCTTCAGCAGAACCTCCTTCCGCCGGACTTCGGTGACAATCTCCACCGCAGCGGGGTCACCGCCGAGAATAGTCATTGGTTCCATGAATTATCCTCCCAGGTGACGTTTGATACAGGCGACCACTTCCGTCAGCACGACCGGCTTGGCGAGAAAGGCTCTCCCCCCGAGGCTCCCGCCACTGGCTGCAACTTCTCCTTTCGTGACAGCCGCGGTCAGAAACACAATTGGCACGGTTTTGAATTTCGGATTCGCCTGAAAACAAGCGGCCAATTCCCCGCCATCCATACCCGGCATCATTACATCGAGCAGGATCAAGTGAGGCAGAAATTCCTCCGCCGCGGAAAGCGCGGCTATGGAGTCATTTTCCTCCCTGACCACGTAATCGTTAGTCCTTTCCAGGCAAAGTTTCAGCAGCCGGGTATTACTGGCTTGGTCGTCCACAACCAGGATGCGTTGCTTGTCGGTTTTAATCGTCGTTTTCATTGTCACGCACGTGTTCATTTCCAGATCATTCCGATTCCCGTTCATTCGCCGACAGCGCCGAAGACCTTCCGGAGCAGGTCGGTGGTTCTCGCCACCGGATTCTCGCGAAAGCCGCCCGACCGGCCAAGGTTGGTGATGGCATGTTGCACGCCCTTGGCCAGAGCTTCCTTGAGGCCGCCGAGCATTTGATCCGGGCTGAGCGCGCCGGCAGTTCCGGCAGGCGCCAGCGGAGTACTCGATTCGCTTTTGCCGAGGCCGAGACGTTCGAGCAGATCAGCGCCATGTGAAAGGGATGCCAGCGCAAGCGTCGCGCCGACAAACAATGAAAAGGAAACGTTATGCATAGTTGGATTTAGTGTTGGGTGTTTGAGGGAAACTGCGGTTGTCCGGCAGCGGCGGGCCTGACCGTCGAGGCACGAAGCTCAGGAATGGCCTTAAGAATGTCGCGAATCTCTTCCAGCACCTTTTCTTCCTTGGTAGGTTCCGGTGTCGCGGCGGGCAAGGACGGGGCGGGCTTGGGTTCCAGTCTATTCTTCGCCTTGACGATCATGAAAATGCAGAAGGCAACGATAGTGAAGTCGATCACCGTGTTGATGAACGAGCCGTAGGCGATGACAGCGGCTCCGGCTTCCTTCGCTTGAGCGAGGGATTTGATGACGGAGCCGTCTTTGGCCAGTTTCGATGGATCGAGTTTGAGGAAAAGGTCGGTAAAATTCACGCCTCCCAACAGCTTGCCGATCGGGGGCATGAGGATGTCATTGACCACGGAAGTGACGACATTGCCGAAAGCCACGCCTATGATCACGCCTGCGGCGAGATCCACAATGTTACCCTTGGTGGCAAACTCCTTGAACTCATTTATCATGCTCATGTTTGTTTCTATGGGGATAAATCTGTTGGGCTCACCTCATCGAACCCTTTGGTGAACGGAACACCCGGAGGGGCTTTGTTTCGGGTTTTTGGCCCGCGGGTTGCGGCCACCCGGGCGGCGGATCGGTTTTATCCACGTATTTGCGGAGGAGCCAGTGTCGTTGCAGCGCTTCCGCCAATCGCTCGACTTCGCGCATCGCGGTCTGGGTTTGCTGGATGAGACCGGGCAAGTTCTTTGTTTCACTGGCGATCGCCTCGGAGATGTCCGGCAGCCGAGCCGTGCCATTCCGGACATTGATGACCGCGGCGGCGAGGTTGGTCATCACATCCTGCCACCCGCGCATCGCTTCGTTCGCTTGTGCCAGAAGTTGCTGCGCTTCGTCCGCCAGAGCGGTGTCCGTGAGCAGCTTTCCGGCGGTGCCTTTGCCTTGCTCGACGCCGGTGGCGAGGTTGTCGAGCCTGGCGAGAAGCCGGTCTAATTCTCCTTGCGTGTATTGCAGATCAGTGCCGAGCTGGGTCCAAGCGTCGAGCGTCGCGCCGGCTTTTTTTACAACAGGCAACAGTTCGCCCCGGAGTTCTTCCAGCATTCTCTCCATTTTGGCCGGCAATTCCTCCACCGAAAGACAGGTGATTTCGGCGTGGTGCGCGGGTAGCGGCTGGCCGTGGCCAACGGTGATTTCAACAAAGGAATCACCCGCCACGCCAAAAACTTTTTTGATGGCCGCCGTGGAATCGAGGCGCACGAACCGTTCGAAGTCACCGCGGACTTTCACATGCGCCTTCATCCGGCGATCCTGGCCCACCCGAATATCGTCCACCAGACCAACCGAAACTCCGGCAATAAACACCTCGTCGCCGCGTCTCAAACCGAACGCTCCGCTTTCCGGCAGGAGCACGTCGAAGGCGTATTTCTGCGCGAACCACCGCTGAGATTGGCCGCTGTAAAGGACACCGGCCACCACCAGCGCGAAGACGGCCAGCACCAACAAGCCGGTCAGCTCGTTCACATGGCGGAATTTGAAGCGCTCTTGAGTCACAATGCCTCCGGCACAATTTCCAACTGCGAGCCGAACATCCTCGCACGGGTGGTCGCGTGAATTGCGGGGTTGTTCCAGATTTGCGGATCCGTAACGGTCCAAAGCACGGCGGCTCCCCGCTGGCGCGCGGATTGCACAGCGTGAAGGAGAGGGGTCATGAGATCGGCATAAACGCCGCGCACCGGCTGCTCCAGAATGATGAAGGCCGGCTGTCCGAGGAACGCGCGCAGGAACGCCGCCTTGCGCAAGTCCCAACGCCGCACGCTGCCCGGACGTCCGCGCGGCAGACCGGGCAGCCCGAACAGGCGCGCGAGTCCCAACGCTTCTTCCAGGATCTCGCCATCGCTCCGCCGCGTATGGTGGCGCTGCGCCAGCATGACGTTCTCGTCCACCTCGAGATCGCCAATCCAGCCTTCGTCATCGAACAAACGCCCCATTTTTCCGCGTTGCGCCGCAGCGTGGTCCACCGACATGGCCTGCCAATCTTCCCCAAGAAACAAGACACATCCGCGCTGCGGCATCACGAGTCCTTCGGCGGCATCCGCCAGCGGCAGGCGTTCGTTTTCGCGTTCGATATGCACCAACAGGAGTTCACTCCTGTTCAACTCCAACGAAACGTCCGTCAATCCTGTTTCAAATTGCGGACCCGACTCGATTGTCAGTCCGCTGATTTTCAGAACGGAGTGCGGCAAGGTCATAGATACGAGAGCACAGATACAACGGCGGACGTCGCAAACAACGCGCCGAGCGATTTGGCGAGAGCGCGCTTCACAGCCCGTGGCACCTCCGTCACTCCCTGGCCGACGCAGAGCCCTTCCGTGCAGCAAATCACGGCCGTGAGCAGGGCGGGAAGGAGGCATTTTAGAAGGAAACCGAGTCCGTCGAACGGATGAACGGCTTTGAACACGCTGTTCAGTAAGGAAGACGGATCCACATTGGTTTGACCGATGAATGCGCCGAACACGAAGCCGCTGCCGAACGCCACAAGCACGAAAATCACGGTCAGACAAAACGCCGACACGACCATCCCTAACACGCGTGGCATTACCAGGTAAAGGAGCGGCTCGATGCCTTGCGCTTCCAGAACACGCACTTCGCCGCCAGCTTTCATGATGCCCAGTTCGGCGGTGATGGCGCTGCCGCCGCGCACGATCAGCACGAAGTTGGCGAACAAAGGTCCCAACTCCCGCGCGACGACCATGACCAGCAACTGCCCCAGAGTCCGCGACTGCCCGAGTTTCGCAGTCCAGACATCCAGCTGTACCACCACCGAAATTCCGACCAACACCGCCACGATGAAAACAAATCCCACCGATTCGACGCCTGAGAGAAACACTTGTCGTGCGAAGACACTCCGCACCGTCCGCCGCCATCGGCGCGGCTGCGACCCAAGAATGAGCGTCGTCCCAAGCACAGCCGCCAGGTACCTTATCGAGCACCACCGCGCCTTGGTCCACCCGCCCACGCGCGCCAGGAATTGCCTGGGTCGGCCGGCCACTGCGGGAGTGAAAGGAATATCTGCGGAGGATGGACACATCGCGAGAATCCCTTTACCTCAAACGCACCGTTCGAGTGAAGCCGAGGTGCGAACGCCGACCATTGGAATTGCCACCCGTAGCTTGACGAGGATGGCCTCGGCGACTCCAAGGTACGGTGCGTCGCATGCGTTTGGGCAAGGGCCTTGATCTCAGCACTTCTCAATCTCCAGCTATCGAAGGGCCAACTCAGAATCGGAATGCGTTACTCGTTACGTGAGCTGCGTTTAGACGGAAACACTCGATGCTACGCTCCTCGCTACCGAACCGCATGAGATTGCATTTTGCGGCAATACGACAAACACAGATTGCATTTTGCACGCACTGTGGATGATCAATCCGCTGTCCCGCGTTTACTTTCATAATCTTTTTTTGGATCGACGTAAGGTGCGAGAGTGCGCGGAAACACACGGATATACGGGTTCCGCCACCCAATTTGCGATGACGGCTTTTCCAAATCAATCTCCTCGGAGTAGCCCCATGCGGCAAATCCACATTGCGAGACTCTCCGGGCCGACCCCTTTGCTTTGAGGAACCTCTTATCCCAAACTCCGCGCAATATTGTTCTCCAGTTGGACATCGTCTGGACACAGGCGCAGCGCTCGTGAAACAGCGATGCTGGAGCGCTTCGCCGCTCTTTGATCAGCAAACACAGGGCCAATGTTAAGCCTAACCGCGTAGATTGTTCCCTCGAAGGAATTTAGAACGATTTCCAGGAATTCTGTCGCAGGCTGGAAAGGCAGAGGCCTTTGCACTTTGCAAGAAATCCGCCCCTAGTTCGTGCGTTTCGCACGCCTCTGAAGAGTTCACGATGAAATCATCGTCGTGCATTCAAGTCCGCTTCCAAACGTTCCATGTCTTCCAAAAGACGAAGGACGAGTCTGAGCCCGGAGTCGTTCATCTCGCAATAGGCGCGGAGATGCTCGATGCGCCGGAGTGTGCGCAGGGCTGCGTCATCGAAATAGTGGGCGCCAGATTCGGGATCTGTCATCACGGAGATCAGACCTTGCTCACGATAGTGAAGAATCGCCTGTGAATTCACCCCTGTCAGCTCAACGACGACCTCCAGCGAGTAAGTGGCCTCCATGTCCGGCTCAAAGATCGGTAGGCGTGCGGAATCATTTTCCGGGGGCGTGTTCATGCGGACGGAGTGGTTCGTGGATTGAAGGTCGAGATGCCGCGGAGTGTTTCCCATTGCGCGCGTTCTTCATCGCTGAGCTTCGTCGGCAGAAGGACGGTGACGATCGCGTGGAAGTCGCCACGCTCGCCGCTTTTCCCCTTGGGCAACCCGCGTCCGCGCACACGCAGTTGCTGGCCGTTTCCGGTGCCGGGAGGAAGGCGCAACTTGACCGATCCATCGAGTGTCGGCACCGCGAGCTCGGCACCCAGCACCGCTTCCCACGGGGCCACCTCGAGTTCGTGGTAGAGATCCGCCTCGCGCGTATGGAAGTCCGGATGCGTGGCGTGGCGCACGCGCAGGTAGAGATCGCCCGCCGCGCCCCCGCCCGGCCCCGGCTCGCCCTGGCCGGGAACGCGAATGCGCTTCCCATCGGTGGCGCCGGGCGGAATGCGAACCTGGAAAGTGCGCGTTTCCACCAGGCCCGTCCGCGGGTTCGCCAATTGCATGGAGATCGCCCGTGTCGCTCCGCGCATGGCTTCCCCCAGTGTCACAAGAATATCACCCTCGATGTCGCTGCCCCGCCGAGCCCGGCCTTCATCGGAGCGATTCCCGTCGCCGGAGCCGTGCCCATCTTGCGGAAATCCGTAGCGGCGGCCGCCACTGAAAAACTGCTCGAAGAAGTCGCTGAAACCGGTGCCACCGAAGTGGAACTCCTGGCTGTGACCATTTGGGCCACCGGATGATCCGCGGCTTTGCCGGTCAGCAGACGATTGGAACCGACCCTCATCCCGCCAATTCGCGCCCAGATCATCGTATTTCCGGCGTTTCGCTGGATCACTTAGCACTTCATTGGCCTCATTGATCGCTTTGAACTTTTCCTCGGCTGTCTTTTTGTCTTTGGCAACGTCGGGGTGGTATTTGCGGGCCAGCGTTCGGAAGGCTTTCTTGATCTCTTCCTCGCCGGCCTCGCGCGCCACTCCGAGCGTGGCGTAATAGTCTTTGAATTCAACGGACATTTCAGTCGCTTCGGGAATAGCCTAAGTCATTTATCAGTTGAATCGCCTCTCCGGTGCTCTTGAACCAGCGCCGTTGTGATTCGGCTCTCCCTTTCCTTCAGCTTGTGGAGGGCCAAGGCGAAGTCCTCCATCGTTCGCGCCCGAAACGAAGGCGTTGAGCGTGATGATCAGGCAATTCGCCGCGGGCTGATATGAAGAGAGACATTGCACGTTGCAAACAATCTGCCAACGGTTCGGGCATTTCGCACGTTCCATGTGATTCGATCACGCGGTGGCTTGTCAACCTTCATTCCAAAGCGATCAAACAGCGCTTTGCAACCGGCATCGGCTCCGTTAGCCTTGCGCCCGTGGCGAAAGCGAGAAACTCCGAAGCAAAATCAAACAGCCCTGCCCATAGTTTTGCAGCTCGGCTCTGGGTTGCTGCCGACACGATGCGCGGGCACATGGACGCTTCGGGATACAATGGTGAAAGCAGTTCAGGCGTGATGTTCGCGCAATCGGAAGAATTGGTCGAGTCCCACGGCGGGAAGTGTTCCGTCAATTCGGATAACGCTAAGAATTTGTGCCTCAACTAAATGGCCACCCCAACCAACAACTCCGGCGTGCGCGACAACCACACGAGGGGAACCGTCGCCGACTTCCTGCGAGCGAAGACCCAGACCGGTTCACGCCTGTCCATCGTTTCCGCGTATTTCGCCATCTACGCCTACGACGCGCTCAAAGATCATCTCGACGCCATCGACCACCTCGATTTTCTATTTGGCGAACCGTCCTTCGTTAACCGCCTTGACCCGAGCAAGACCGAGAAAAAAGCCTTCATAATCGACACCGACGGCTTGGAACTCTCCAACAAACTCCGGCAGAAACGGGTTGCCAAAGAGTGCGCCGACTGGATTACGCGCAAGGTGGACATCAAGACAATCAAGCAATCCAACCTCCTTCACGGAAAGATGTATCACATAGCCACTGGTGGCATGGAGGAAGCTATCCTTGGCAGTTCTAACTTCACGGTGCGCGGCCTCGGGCTCGGCAATGCTGGAAACAACATTGAGTTGAATTTAATTGTGGACGGCAACCGCGACCGCCAGGAACTCAAGCAGTGGTTTGACGAGCTTTGGAGCAACGAGACGCTCGTTAAAGACGTGAAGCAGGACGTTCTCAACTACCTCAAGCAGCTCTACGAGAATAACACCCCGGAATTCATCTACTACAAGACGCTCTTCCACATCTTCGAGAAATTTCTCGGCGACGTCGGCAAGACGGACTCGGACTTGGGCAAGACCAGCCTTTTCGAGACCGGGATATGGAAAGCCCTTTTCGAATTTCAAAAGGACGGCGCGAAAGGAGCGATCAACAAAATCCTCCGCCACAATGGCTGCATTATCGCCGACAGCGTCGGTTTGGGAAAAACCTACGAGGCGCTCGCCGTCATGAAATACTTCGAGCTGAAGAATGAGCGCGTGCTCGTTCTCTGCCCGAAGAAACTGCGTGACAACTGGACGGTTTACAAAGCCAACAGCCTTCTCAATCCGTTTGTATCGGACCGCTTCCGCTACGATGTCGTTTCCCACACCGACCTCAGCCGGGAAACCGGCTACTCGGGGGACATCAATCTCGCGACCCTCAACTGGGGCAACTACGACCTCATCGTCATCGATGAGTCGCACAACTTCCGGAATAACACGCCTGGCAAGCGCGACGAGGAAGGGAACATCATCCGCAAGAGTCGCTACCAGCGGCTCATGGAAGACATCATCCAATCCGGCGTCCGCACGAAGGTACTGCTGCTCTCCGCCACGCCGGTCAACAACGATCTCAAAGACCTTCGCAACCAGCTCTACTTCCTCACCGAGAACCGCGATGACGCTTTCGCTGAGACGATCGGCGTTGGCAGCCTTAAAGAAACACTCGCCAGTGCGCAAAAGGTCTTTTCAATCTGGGTTAAGAAGCAAACCCATGAGCGCAAAACCGGAGAGCTCTTGGAGAAGCTCAATGCCGCATTCTTCAAGCTTCTCGACGAATTAACGATCGCCCGCTCGCGCAAGCACCTTCAAAAATACTACAAAGCCACCATTGCCCAGCTCGGCGGATTCCCGAAGCGCGAGAAGCCCGTTTCCATTTACCCCGAGATCGACCTGCGGGGGCGATTCCTCTCCTACGACAAACTCAACGACGAAATCGCCGCCTACAAACTATCGCTGTTCAACCCGTCCCGTTTTGTCCTGGAGGCTCACAAGGCCGAGTATGAGAGGAAGGGCGCGTTTCCGTTCACGCAGGGCCAGCGCGAGACTTTCCTCATCGGCATGATGAAGGTGAACTTCCTCAAGCGCCTCGAAAGCTCCGTCAAATCTTTCGAGATCACGATGGAGCGCACCATCGCCAAGATCGAGGGGCTGGAAAAGAAGATCAAAAATTTCCAGGCCTTGCCCAAGCAGAACCCCGAATCCGAAGAGCTGGAACTGGAGCTCGACGACCCCGGACACGACGAGGAACTGGAAGATGCCACGCAAGTGGGCGGCAAGCTGAAATTCCGATTGAATCACCTCCGGCTCGACGGCGACGACGGGTGGCTCAAAGCCCTCAAACGCGACAAAGACCAACTCCGCATCCTCTACAACGCCGCGCAGGACGTCACGCCCGCCACCGATGCCAAGCTGGCTGACCTGAAGAAACTTATATCTGCGAAGGTCGCCGAACCAACGACGAACAAACTCGGCGAATCGAATCGGAAAGTTCTCGTCTTCACCGCCTTTGCGGATACGGCCACTTACCTCTACGAATCCCTTCTCGAATGGGGCGGCAAGGAACTCGGCATCCATATTGCGCTCGTCTGCGGCGGCGGGGACACCCGCACCACGTTTGGCGAAAGCGCCTACGACCAAATTCTCACCAACTTCTCCCCGCGCGCCAAACAACGCGCCAAGATCGCTTCCATGCCGCAGGAGGGCGAGATCGATCTCCTCATAGCCACCGACTGCATCAGTGAAGGGCAGAACCTTCAGGACTGCGATTTCCTCATCAACTACGACATCCATTGGAATCCGGTCCGTATCATTCAGCGGTTTGGACGTATCGATCGGATCGGCAGCGCCAGCCATACCGTGCAGCTCGTCAACTTCTGGCCCACGGAGGACCTCAATAAATATATCAATCTCAAGAATCGCGTTGAAGCCCGCATGGCCCTCGTGGATCTCTCCGCCACTTTCGAGGATAACGTGCTCAAGAATGAGGAAATCGAAGACATCATCTCCGAAGACCTCCGCTACAAAGCGGGAGTCTGTGACCAGCTCTGCGGTCTTTTCGACCAACAGACCGATCACGGCAGCAACATGAAAGCTTACGACACGCTCCTTCAAAAAGCCGCGGACTCCCTAGCCGCCACTTTCCGCAAACGCGCCGCCTCCGGCCTCCAGTCTGGTCGCGGCTTCATTCTGCCCGATGCGCGGGACCAAGTTCACGAAAAGACCGGCCTCGAACTCGTCACCTGGCTCGTCATCAAGGAAGACGAGGCATGAAGGAGCATCAGCAGCTTGAATGGAAGGAAACCTGGCGGGATGAATTCCTGCGATGGATTTGCGGCTTCGCAAATGCCGAGGGCGGCGTCCTTCACATCGGTCGCAATGACAAAGGCGAGGTCGTCGGGCTGCCGGACGCCGCAAAGTTGCTGGAGGACATTCCCAACAAAGTCCGCGATGTCCTGGGCATCCTGGTGTCGGTGAATGCCCATGAGGAAAACGGACTGACTTGGCTGGAGATCATCGCCGAGCCTTACCCTTACCCCATCAGTTACCGCGGCCATTACTTTCAGCGCACGGGCAGCACTTTGCAGGAGCTGAAAGGCGCCGCGCTGGATCGCTTCCTCCTGCGGCGGCAGGGCCGCACCTGGGATGGCGTGCCGGTGCCCGGAGTCAAGACCACTGACCTCTCCGCGGCCGCCATCCGCCAGTTTCGCGATCTGGCCCGCACCAGCGGGCGGCTCGATCCTGCCGACTTTCGTTCTTCCAAGGCCGCCCTCCTCGAAAAACTCAAGCTCACCGAAGGCCCATACCTCAAGCGTGCCGCCGTGCTGCTATTTCACGAGGATCCCGAGAAATATGTCACCGGCGCCTTCGTGAAGATCGGCTTCTTCCGCTCCGAATCCGATCTCGCCTACCACGACATGATCCAAGGAGATCTCTTCACGCAGGTGGCGAAAACCATCGACCTCGTCCGCACCAAATACCTCAAAGCCGCCATCACCTACCAAGGCATCCAGCGCATCGAGCGATACCCCGTTCCGGATCCTGCGCTGCGTGAGGCCATTTTGAATGCGCTCGTACATCGTGACTACGCCGTCGGCGCTCCCGTGCAGGTCCGAGTCTATGAGAACCGCCTGAAAATCTGGAACCCCTGCGTGCTCCCCGACGGCTGGACCGTGAAGAACCTCTTGGACGCACACGCCTCCGCCCCCTTCAATCCTGCCATTGCCAACGTCTTCTTTCGCTCCGGCGAGATCGAGACATGGGGCCGTGGAATCCAGCGAATCTTTGCCGCCTGCCGCGACGCTCGAACGCCGAAGCCTCGCCTCCGCCACGAGGCGAACGATCTCTGGATCGAGTTCCCATTCGGGCCGGAATATTTGGCAGCGGTCAAAGCCACGGCACCAGTCGCAGGTGAACCTACCAGACAAGTCACCCCACCAGTCACCCCACCAGTCACCCCACCAGTCACTCCACCAGTCGCGGTGGTCGTACTGATTCGTCTTCTCGGCGGTACCGGCCCCCTTGGCAACTCGGAAATCCTTAAAAATTTGGAGCTTAGCGACCGAACCCACCTTCGTGAGCGCTACATCGACACCGCCCTGGCCGAGGGAATGGTGGAGCGCACCCTCCCTGACAAGCCCAACAGCCGTCTCCAAAAATACCGCCTCACCGCCAAAGGCCGCGCCTGGCTCGCCCGGCATCCTTCAACAGCACCATGAAAGCCGCCCTCTCGAATTTCCTGACCCTGCCTCTCAAAGTTGCCGCCCGCCAGCTTCTCGCCAAACTCGGCTACAAGAGCGACAAGTTCATCGCCGGTGCCGCCTCCTCGCCGTCGGCATTCCTCGATCTCTTCGGCTCCGGCCATGCCTTTGACCAGAGCAAAGCGCTCTTCCACGAGTGGAAGAGCGCCGATTTGCTTTTTCAACTCACCGACCAGGAACTTAGCCGCGAATCCAGTCTCTTCCCCGACACCTCGGTTCAGGCCGGTCTCCTGCAATCCTACCTCTTCTTCGCCATCGAGCTGAAGGGCAGCGACTACGCGCGCGGTAAATTCTCCGCCATCGCCCGGCAGATCAACCGTCTCTTCCCCATGCCCGTCATGGCGCTCTTCAAACACCACGGCCGGCTCACCATCGCTGTTATCAATCGGCGGCGGAACAAGCTTGAGTCCGACAAGGACGTTCTCGAAAAAGCCACCCTGATCCGCGACATCAATGTCACCCAGACTCACCGCGGCCACCTCGATATTCTCGATTCGCTGGCGCTGCCCAATCTCGTCCACCCGCAAAAGAAACCCATCACCGATTTCGACACGTTGCACGCCGCGTGGGAGCAGATCTTCAACGTCGAACTGCTGAACGAGCGCTTCTATAAGGAACTTGCCAACTGGTATTTCTGGGCGCTCCCGCAGGTCGAGTTCCCCGCCGATCTCGATCCCGACGACGAAAAGCGCCGCGCCACCGGCCTCATTCGCCTGCTCACGCGCCTCATTTTTTGCTGGTTCCTCAAGGAAAAGGATCTCATTCCGGAAAAGCTCTTTCATCCCGCCGACCTCGCCAAGATTCTCAAGGGCTTCGATCCCGAGAGCGAGACCAGCTCCACCTACTACCAGGCCATCCTGCAGAACCTCTTCTTCGCCACGCTCAACCAGCGCATGGGCAAAGACGGCAACGGCAAGCCCTACCGTGTTTTTGCCAAGGACGAAGGCTTTCAGAAAAACCGCAGCACTTACGACGTCAACAACCTCTACCGCTACGAAGCTCTCTTTCAGGAGCCGCCCGAAGCCGCGCTCGCCCACTTCGCCGACATCCCGTTCCTGAATGGCGGTCTTTTCGAGTGCCTTGACCGCACCGAGGAGGAAACGGAAAAGAAACGTTATCTCGACGGATTCTCCCGCAACGTTAAGAAGCGGCCCACTGTCCCCAATGAACTCTTTTTCGGTGCTGAGCGAATTGTGGACCTCTCAACTCCTTACAACGACACCAAGCGCAGGAAGGAAAACGTCACCGGCCTCATCCGCATCCTGGACCGCTACAAGTTCACCATCTTGGAGAACACCCCCATCGATCAGGAAATTGCGCTCGATCCCGAACTCCTCGGCAAAGTCTTCGAGAACCTCCTCGCCTCCTACAACGAGGAAACCAAGACCACCGCCCGCAAGCAGACCGGCTCCTTCTACACCCCGCGCCCCATCGTGGACTACATGGTGGACGAGTCCCTCAAAGCCCATCTGAAAGCGAAGCTCGAAGCGGTGACTCCGAGCCGCCAGAAAGTGGCAGGCGGTTCTCCCTCTCCTGGGGGAGAGGGCCGGGGTGAGGGCGGACGTTCAGCCATTCAAGAGAAGCTCGACGACCTCTTCGCCTACACCGAGAAAACGCACGCCTTCACCCCCGCCGAAGTCGCCTGCCTCATCGCCGCCATCGACGCCCTGAAAATCCTCGACCCCGCCTGCGGCTCCGGCGCCTTTCCCATGGGCGTCCTACACAAACTCGTCACTATCCTCGGCAAGCTCGATCCCGACAACGACCGCTGGAAGCAGACCCAGCTCGCCAAGCTAGACTCCGCCCCCATGCGCGAGGAACTTGAACGCGCCTTCGCCGACAACAACGACGACTACGGTCGCAAACTCTACCTCATCGAAAACTGCCTCTACGGCGTGGACATTCAGCCCATCGCCATCCAGATCACCAAACTCCGCTTCTTCATCTCCCTCGTCTGCGACCAGAAGACCAACCGCAGCAAAAAGGACAACCACGGCATCCGCCCGCTGCCCAATCTGGAAACCAAGTTCGTCGCCGCCGACACCCTGATCGGTCTTCCGGAGATGAATCAAATGGAGCTGGTCGATCCTCGCGTTTACAAAATTGAAGCGGAAATCGAAACCCTCTACCACAGCCACTTCTCCGAGCAGCGGCGCGAAAGAAAGCTGGCGAACCAACGCAAAGTAAAAGTTCTCCGAAAGGAAATGGCGGATGTTTTGGCCCAGAGTCTCATGTCTCGGAAGAAGTCCGAACACATCGCTGAATGGGACCCATTTGATCCGCAATCCTCTGCCGACTTCTTCGATTCCCACTGGATGTTTGGAAAATCACTTGCGGGAGGCTTCGATATCGTCATCGGCAACCCGCCCTATGGAGCGACGCTGACTGAGACCGCACGGGCCTATGTCAAAAAAACATACAAACATCAGGACTACCAGCTCGACACCTACCTTTTGTTTCTTGAGCGGGGCATCTCGCTCCTTCGACAGGACGGGATTCAGTCGTTCATTGTGCCCAACACTTGGTTGCCAAGCATCATGTTCAAGTCGATCCGACGATTCATTTTTAGCCAGACGCGGCTCAACAGTTTGGTCGACATACGCACCGCAGTGTTCGCGGCTGTCGTTGACAATAACATCATAACGCACAGCAAGAGCGCACCCGAAGCGAATCGCTTCCCTGTAGTTGCATATACTGAAGTCGGCTTCGCACCACTCTATATCCAAAACCAAGAGGCGTGGCACTCTGTTGAAGGGAACACGGTCAGCGTTGCATTGACTCCAAAACTGGATTTGATCGCCGATGTGATTAGGCAGCACGAAACGTTAGATCACTTCTTCACGATCACGCCAGACTGCAAACCGTATCAAGTCGGTAAGGGGTCGCCGAAGCAGACGCGCGAGATCGTATCCGCTAAGCCCTTCACCTCGGAGAAGCAAGAATCCCCGCAATTCAGACCGCTGCTCAGGGGACGGCTAATCACTCAATACAAGATACTTTGGAACAAGGATCTTTGGATAGACTTTGGCGAGTGGCTAGCAGAGCCCAGAGAGAGCGCTCAATACGATGCGGATGAAAAGATCGTTATCCGCCAAACCGGAGATTCCCTGATCGCTGCCCTCGATTCGCGCCAGTTTGTGGTGATGAACAACATGTTCACTATCGTTCCAAACTCTCGCACCTCTCCCCTGCGATTCGCTCTTTCGGCTATCAATTCCTCAGTGCTGAACTGGTATTATCAGAACTGCATAAATCCAGAGAAGGGCGAAGCTTTAGCAGAGGTGAAGAAGGGGCATTTAACTCAATTGCCGCTTGCTGTTCCATCCCCTGAAAAACTCCGGATGTTCGATGCACTTGTTTCGTGTTGCTTCGGTAACTGTGTGTGACGCTCGGGGAGGCGGTCGGCTAGTCTTTGCCGCGAACAATCG
>JAQBVM010000153.1 GCA_027623095.1 Verrucomicrobiota bacterium | reverse complement strand
AACCGCCGCGTTGGTCGGTGCTTTGGCTCTATTCCACGGTCACGCGCACGGAACCGAGATTGGATTGGCGGGAGGATGGGCTTACCTGCCGGGAATGGTGGCTGCGACCGCCGTGTTGTGTGGATTCGGAATTGCGCTTGGACTCGCGGCGCGCGCTGCGGCTCGGGACCATTGGATTCGCTTCGCCGGAGGAGGGATTGTGGCATCCGGTGTAACATTCTTGTTCGGCCTGTTATAGCAATCGCAGTTCTAGGCCTCCAAGGACGTCAGCCGTCTATTATCGGAAAGAGAATAGACGAGGTTGTTGTTGTGCGCGCCGTCCTGGATAGTCGCCGCGATCCCGCTCGGGTCAAAAGCCGTCTGTAAAAAGAGCGACCAGCCGAATCGAGCGAATGACGAGAAGCTGGTAATGGAACTGTTCCGCCTGAGATTCTCGCGGCGGGCCAATCGTTATCTGGACGATGGGATAGACTTCCGATTTCGGCTTTGCCCAGCCGCATCGATTGGGATATGCTTCGGGAATTCATGAAAACCTGCAGACACTCTTTCAAACGCGACCTTCTCAAATTTCTTACAATTGCTTTGATTCTCACCCGGACTCTTCAAGCTGGTTCCAACAATGGCCGGCTGGATGTCTATTGGGTGGATGTGGAAGGAGGCGCTGCCACGCTGATTGTTACGCCGTCAAATGAATCGATCTTAATCGACACGGGCAATCCGGGTCAGCGTGATTCGGACCGGATTCATCACGTGCTGTCAACTGTGGCAGGGCTTCAAAAGGTCGATCATCTTATCGTGACGCATTTTCATCGCGACCACTTCGGAGGGGCTGCGGATCTCGCAAAACGAATCCCCATTGGACGGATCTATGATAATGGAATTCCGGAGAGTGATCCGGATGGCCGCCCCAACAATCTATCGTTCGAAGAACAGATTCGTCCCTATCGAGATATTCAATCGGACGCGCGAATCGTTTTGAATCCCGGAGACCTCATACCATTGAAACAGACGGTTGGGAGCCCGCGCCTGGCTTTGCGCTGTCTGGCGGCGCGTCAGAAGATGGTTGAGCCCGCGACAAGTCTTCAAAACACCGCTCTCTGCGAATCGGCGCTTTCGAAGGCCGAAGACCGTTCCGACAATGCCAATAGCAACGTCACTCTGCTGACATTCGGAGATTTCGAACTATTTATCGGCGGTGACTTATCCTGGAACGTCGAAGCGCAACTTGTCTGTCCTGTCAACCGCGTTGGCATTGTCGATGTCTATCAGGTCGATCACCACGGGCTCGATCAAAGCAATAATCCGGTTCTTGTTCGATCTTTGGCGCCCACTGTGGCGGTGATGAGCAATGGAACCCAGAAAGGGTGTCAACCGGAGACTTTCGCCACTTTAAAATCCGTATCGTCCATACAGGCCACATATCAAATCCATAAAAACCTTCGATCGGACTCCGAAAACAACACCGATTCCACGATGATTGCCAATCTCGAGGCGAACTGCAGCGGCAACCATATCGAACTCTCGGTGGACCAGACGGGATCCTCTTACACAGTTCGGATTCCCGCGAACGGGCACAAAAAAACGTTTTCCACAAAATAGTGTCGCCTTGCCCGATCCGTCACACGCACGGATAGTCTCGCTTCTCTAGGTGGGGCGACACTCTGTGGAGCCCTGACTCCCCTTGTGGGAAGGGTGCCTTGCAAATCGGAGCTGTGGAAACGCCAAGTTGTTTGGATGTCTTGGTGTTTCCATCGTGCCTTCTCGTTCGAGTTGTTTGCGGCAAGGTTGAGCAGAGCTCCACAGAGTGTCGCCCCACCAGGATTTGGTCCATCGCCTCCATTCGCGTCCGCATTTGGAGGTGTTCCCTCTACCCGTGACATGTTCATGGAGTAGAATCGAGGCACAAAAAAACTGCCGCGCCTCGAAAAGCGCGGCAGCGAAGTGAAATGATGTCACCCGTCAGTGTTAGATAACGCTTACCTGACGATAAGAGCGGAAGTCCGCACCGACATCCATTCGATATCTCGGTTATTGGTCTGCGTGCTGGCCCGAACATTTCCTTTCAAAACTTTTGTTCTGGAATCGTTCCATTTATGGATCTCCGAGTGGCCATCGGCGAATGCGATCCCAGCGGCATTGTTGTGATAAGTCGCGGGCCAATCGATCATTCTGTAATTAAAAGGACTATCAGGTCCAACCACGGCAAGTCCGCCGTCGTTAATGCTATATTCGTCCTCATCCATGATGACCCAAAGATTTGATGGACCCGGATCCACAACATCCGAAGTCTTTCCGTAGGTGCGCCATTTTCTTCCCAGCGTATGGCCGTGATTCCCGTCCAACCAAGGACCATTGACGGCCTGTTTCCCTCCAGCAGTGGGATTCGTTCCAACCGCCTGACTGGCTGCTACGGACCGTGCGTTGGGAACCTTTTGTCCTCGTTTAGCGGTATCAGATCCTTGATATACTCCGATTCGTTTGTCGGCGGGACAATGGAAGAGCTGATGACTCGCTCCGAATGGCACCAGTAATGAACGGGTCGGATCATTCAATATTTCCGTGTTAAATTCCTGACCACCGCCACTTCCTGCCTGTCCCGGGCACCAGTTTCCGCCTTGCCTCGTATTTCCATCATCCGGATTGGGCCAATAAAGTTCTTCGAAATCGACCGTGTAGAGGACCGTTGCAAGCATTAACTGCTTGGTGTTATTCATGCAGAATATACCTTGCGCCTTCGTCTTTGCTTTGGCCAGCGCGGGCAGCAGCATTCCAGCAAGAATAGCAATGATTGCGATGACAACCAGGAGCTCGATAAGAGTAAACCCGGCGCGAGAACTTCTCTTTGTAGGGAAGTGTTTTTGTTTAGTTGGAATCAGGTGTTTCATAATTTGGGCTGATATCGGGACGATTTACCTTTCCATAGCGGAAGATAATATGGAATGTCAATTCCAAGTCGCATAAAAAGATAGCGCGAGACCAAATATCTCTAACAGGATTTGCGTTTGCTCAAGGTGTTTTAACGGACTTGGATCGCAAACTCAACTGTGCGTTCACAGGCACATGAACCCAACCGGACTTTCGAATCACTTAACGGTATTTACCAAAGGTGAGAGCCCTTGAATACGCACTTCAAGACGGTCGCCGGATTCAATAGGTCCTACGCCGCTCGGGGTTCCCGTCAAGATTACATCCCCAGGCAGCAGCGTCATGTTGGTTGAGACGAAACTAACTAACTGAAAACAATTGAATATGAGCTGGCTCGTATTTGAATTCTGGCGGAGTTGTCCGTTCTGAAATAGCTGAATCGTCAAATCGTGCGGATCGATTTTGGTCTCCACGTAGGGTCCCAAAGGAGTGAATGTATCAAAAGATTTTGCCCGAGCCCATTGGCTCTCGGAATTTTGAATGGTTCGGTCGGAAATATCTTCCGCGGCCGTATATCCAAAAATGTATCTTGCCGCGGCGGCTGATGTGACATTCCGCATACGCCGACCGATCACAATCGCGAGTTCCGCCTCAAAATCTGTGCGATGCGCCGCAAATGGAATCTCAATCTTTCCCCCGTCCGGTATTAGAGAAGTCGGCGCTTTCAGCCAAAAAAGAGGTTCTTTCGGAAGCGGTTTTCCTGACTCCCTCGCGTGATCGGCATAGTTTAGGCCAACAGCAACCACCTTCGAGGGAGCAACCGGTGTCAACGTCTTAACTCCCTTGAGTGGAACAGGTTTCTTTTGATACGATGGGGAACCAAAAACATCCCCCTGTAAACGAAATAGTTCGCCATCAACGACTTTGGCGAAAAAAATCTCGTCACCCTTTTGGAATCGGCCGATTGCTGCCATAAATTAGTCCGCGTTTATAGCAAATCCTTTCCGATGACAGCAAGACGAAACTCATTAGCGCTGATGATCCGCCCGCCATTTCGTGGAGTATGTCTGACCGAAAGAATCCGCTGGAATTTGGCGCAACCTTTTGCAGCGTCGAGGGTTTTATCCTCGGCAATTGGCATTCAAATCAATTGACAATTCTCCTGTGTGGAGTGGAGAGTCTCTTTCCCGAGGTATGAAACACTCGTGAGAAATTCGCGCCAGTTTGTCGTATAAGAGAACAAGCATGCCCATCACCTGGAATTCTTTTAAGAATCGTTCAGCCTTTCTTTCCGGTAATCACTGTTTGTTCCACGAGCAACCGGCTCCTGCTTTTAATCCGTTCGAAACGCGACGGAGTCGTCTCGCTTCGATATTTGGAACCGGCTTGTGGCTCGGTTTAGTCTTACTCGCCTTCCTGATCCAACAATCCCATGCGGCAGATTCCCTTCAATGGGATTCGGAGAACAACAGAGTGCATGCAAGTATCGAAACGTGGAATCTTGAAACTCTGCTCGGAAGCGTCGCCGCGGCGACTGGATGGGAGGTTTACGTGGAGCCGGGTTCGAAACGGCGAATATCCGTGAAGTTTCATAATCTTAGATCGGGAGATGCGTTAAAGCGACTCCTGGGCGATCTCAACTTTGCGTTACTCTCGCAAGCCAGCGGACCGTCGAAACTGCTTGTCTATAGCACATCGCTGTACGGAGCGACCCAGCGGATCCCGATCCATAAGGGCTCGAAACCGTCCCGTCCAAAGGGAGCGATTCCAGATGAATTGATCGTTACGGTGAAATCCGATTCCAAAGAATCGATCGATGATCTGGCAAAACGTCTGGGGGCAAAGATTGTTGGGAGAGCCGAAGATTTGAACAGCTACCGCTTGCAGTTTGAAGATCCAGACGCCGTTCAAAAAGCGCGTGAGCAACTCACGCGAGAAGACGGTCTCGGCGTCGATTCCAACTACTATGTGGAAAACCCACTGAAGGCCGATAAACAGGGGGCGAACTTGCAGCCGCCGTTTAAACTCAAACCGCAAACCGGCTCCAAATCGGGACATGTGATTATCGGTTTGATCGACACTCCGCTTCAGCCCCTACCTTCTGATATGCGCGAGTTTTTGCTCGACCCGATTCATGTGGCGGGGAATCCCGGTGATCTAGGATCTGAACTGACACACGGAACCTCAATGGCGGAAACGATTCTGCGAGGGATCGAGCTTGTTCCCGGAACCTCCGGAACTTCGAACGTGAGAATTCTTCCTGTGGATGTCTATGGACCCAATCCCGAGACCACGACCTTTGATGTTGCAAAGGGAATCTATGCGGCGGTGAATGCGGGCGCCACCGTGATCAACCTAAGCATGGGGGGTGACGGCGACAGTTTTCTGCTGGCAGATGTGATCCAACAGGCAAACAGGAATGGCGTGCTGCTCTTTGGGGCTGCGGGTAACGAACCCACACCCCAGCTCAACTTTCCCGCGGCATATCCAGGTGTAATCGCTGTGACTGCGGGAAACCGCAGAGGTGAAATCGCTCCCTACGCAAATTATGGAAGTTTTGTCGATGTGGTCGCTCCCGGAGTCAGTTTCGTCGATTTTAACGGACAGACTTTCATTATCACGGGAACTTCGACTTCGACAGCGTACGTCAGTGGAACTGCCGCGGGTATTCTTGAGTCCGGAAGGCCGTCAGCCGAGGTTGCGAACATCATTATCGACTCCTTCGCTCCGAAGCCCGCCAAGCGTCCCTAGGCCCTGACAAGTCCGCCTTGGAGCATTCCGGTGAAGGGACACTGTGGGACCTGGGGATTCCGGGGACGAGCCGTCCCCGCGCCGTTCCCCTGCCATCTGCGGCGCCAATCTGGCGCTCTGAATTGCTTTACGTTAGCTGTTACGATTTTTCAGACGGGCTCTTAACGATCAGGCAATCCGAAATACAACCGGACTAACTCCGGCAAGTATTTGACTGGAACGGACCCCTGTTTCAGGACGGCTTCATGATAGCCTCCGAGGTCAAAGGCTTCACCCATTTCGCGCTGAATTTTCTGCCGCAATCGATAATGAGCCATGCGTCCGACGAAATAGGTGGAAAGCTGAACAGAACTTTGTTTCGCGCGGATGATCTTCAGCCTTGCTTCGCCTTCTGACTGGAAAACTTCATCGACAAGGAATTTCAGCGCTTCGTCGTCTGTGATTGTGGTGCAATGCATGTTGTGGTCAAGAATGGCGTTGCCGACCGCGCGAAGGTAGAATTTGAGCTGAGACAGCCGGAGTGCCAAATCGCCATTGCCGTATCCTTGATCCAAGAGAGTCTGTTCCGTGTACACTGCCCAGCCTTCGACATAAACGCCCGAGCCGAGAATCCTCCGTACGAGTGAAGGGTTCCTGTTGGCATATTCGAGCTGAACGTAATGGCCAGGATAGGCTTCATGGATCGTCAGGATTTGCAGCATGTGACGATTGTATTCCTCCATGAAACTCGTCACGCGGTCGATGTTCCAATCGCTTGGGGGCGGGCTGATTGCATAAATGCTGATTGCGCTGTTTTCCAAAGGAGGCGCCGAGTTCAAGAATGCGATGGAATTGCCTCTCTGAAATTCAGGCATTTCGATAACTTGACAGCGATCCGGTTCCGGAAGAGTCAACAGTTTTCGGCTTCGAATGAATTCTCTTATCCTGTTAACCGTGTTCCGGGCATCGAGAATCAAATCCTCGGGTGATCCGTGTTCCCGTCCGATTTCCTGAAGCACGTGTTGAATGGTGGCGCGGCGTCCGTCCGGATCATCCGGAGGCAGGACAGTATCGGGAAAATAACGGCTCCACAGTTGCCTGGCGATAACGTACATCTCATCAACCACGCGCGTGAATTCCGCCTTGGCGTCGGATAGAACTTGGTCGGCGCTAAGGCCGGCATCGAGTTCAAGTTCCACTTTCTGCTCAAATTTCTTTCTGCCAATCCGCCATTCGCCGTTCGCGCCTGGCAGCAATTGTTCCTCGAGGAATCGTTGGTAACCTTTCAGTTCGTTCACAACGCGGGCTGCCGCCCCTTCGAGGCGCGTCTTTTGCGGCGTTTCTCCGGCGAGCGCGAACAGCTCGCCCTCGTAAAATGATATCGCTCCTCGATTCTGACGGATGGCTGTTTCTGTGATTACCCGAGGCGGCGCGGCAAGATTTTTTTTTGCGGCCTCAATGACCTGCGGAATGAGCGCCATCCGTGAAATGCAATTTCGGATGTTGGTTTCCTTCGGAAGTGTCGATTGCGTAAGCAGCAGATAGATGCTGTCGTTGATATAGTTGTTGTAAACTCGAGGATCACGTTCGAAGCGTTTCGTGTTTTCCGCGAGCCAGAGCTCTTTCTCGAGTTCATGCTTTAGAATTTCAAAGTCGATTTGACTCGGTCGCGACAGGTTCTCGAAGTCGATCACCATTGGCAGATTCTCCAATGTTTTTCGGACAAAAGCGGTTCTGCTCGCGCGAGCTTCCGAGGAGAGATCGTCCAGACGGTCATCAAATCGGTGGTCCCCCAAATAAGTCGCGGTTAGGGGGCGCATGCGAAGATCACCGTCGAGGTATTCCTGGAAGAACGAACTGAATGCCGAGTCCGCCTGCTGGCTGATCGACTCTTGGCAACCGGTTGCAGCGAATAGGACTACTGCGAATTGGAAGAGGAATTGTTTCATGGTCAACGTGAGTGATGTGTTTTAACAATAAACTGAAACTTGGCGTTCATCCCTTTTGTTCGAGCAAGGTGAGACTGTTTTGTTGCATCCGCGAAGTAACCCAGGCCGATTCAACTCCTGTCAATGGGAAACCCGGCTTTGGTTCGATCTTGCCCGGCTCCGGAAGAATCTTCTTTCCTGTGATCTTCGATCCCGCCAAAGATACGGCAATTCTTTAACTGAACCGGTCGAAACTCAACCTGAACTTTGAATGGACAGTATGTTCCAAGCGCGTTCCTTCCCACACCTCGGCACGCGAGACCTCGATTCGGATCACATCGTTGCGGCTACTCAACAAGGGAATTGGATAAATTATGAAATCTGAATGGAAGGGTGTTTTTCCCGCTGTCACAACCCAATTGAAACGGGATCAGGCGTTGGACCTCGAAGCCACAGCACGCCACTTGGACATTTTGATAGACTCGGGTGTCAGCGGCCTCGTGGTGTGCGGTTCTCTTGGCGAGAATCAGGCGCTGGATCCGGACGAGAAACGCCTCGTGGTTAAGGTGGCGGTAGAGACGAGCCGGGGGCGTGTTCCCGTGTTAAGCGGTGTCGCGGAGCCGAGCACGAATCTCGCCGTCCGCTACGTGCGCGACATGGAGAAACTGGGAGTGGACGGTGTGATGTTGTTGCCGGCGATGAATTACAAGGGCGATCCTCGAGAAACAACGGCGCATTTTCGGGCAGTGGCAAAAACCACAGGATTGCCGATCATGATTTACAACAACCCGATCAGCTACGGGAATGATATCACGCCGGAGATGTTCGCTGAATTGGGAAACGTGAAGAATTTCGTCGCTTTGAAAGAAAGCTCGGGAGACCCGCGGCGGATTACAGATCTGCACAATGTGTGCGGGGGACGTTACGCGATCTTCACCGGAGTGGATGATTTGGCATTGGAAAGCGCGATCCTCGGCATTGACGGCTGGGTAGCGGGGACGGGAATCGCGTTTCCAAGAGAGAACCAGCATTTCTGGGAGCTCCTGCGGTGCGGGGACTGGGACAAGGCGCGCGCGATCTACCGTTGGTTTGCACCGCTTCTGCACCTCGACGTTCATGTGAAGTTTGTCCAATACATCAAACTAGCCGTTCAAGAATGCGGGATGGGAACGGAGTGGGTGCGGGCGCCCCGCCTAACGCTGGCGGGAGAAGAACGGAAACGAATCCTCAAAATAATTCATGATGGGATTGCGAAGCTGCCTCGAATATCTGGCAAACCATTAAGTCAGAAAACAAAGCGCCGCTGAACGCGATTGGGGACGCGCGTTTATGAAACGGATCTCGGTTATCGACTCCCATACCGCCGGTGAACCGACGCGCGTTGTCATCGACGGAGGTCCAAACTTGGGGGCGGGTTCTCTGTCGGAGAAACTTGATATTTTCCGCAAGCAGTTTGATAGATTCCGTACCGCGATCGTTGGCGAACCACGCGGTTCGGATGTCTTGGTGGGAGCCGTTCTCGTCGAACCGTCCGATCCTTCCTTCACAGCGGGTGTCATTTTCTTCAACAACGTCGGCTACCTTGGAATGTGCGGGCACGGGATGATCGGGGTAGTCCGCACGCTGGCTCATTTGGGCCGCATTCAGACCGGAGAATATCGAATTGAAACGCCCGTTGGAATCGTGGTTGTAACACTCATGGAGGATGGGGGTGTGTCCGTGGAGAACGTCCCCAGCCACCGGAGGATGAAGGATCTCACCGTGGCTGTCGATGGTGTGGGATCAGTCACGGGCGATGTCGCGTGGGGTGGAAACTGGTTTTTTTTGACCGAAGATCACGGACAACAGCTTGAGTTGGCAAATGCTGAGACGCTCACGCAGACGGCCTGGAGAATTCGATGCGTCGTCAACGGAAGCGGATACCCGGAAGTGGACCACATCGAGCTTTTGGGGCCTCCAAAGACACCTGGTGCGAACTCCCGCAACTTCGTGCTGTGTCCTGGAAAAGCGTATGATCGTTCTCCGTGCGGAACAGGGACCAGCGCAAAACTGGCGTGTTTGGCCGCGGACGGAAAACTTCGGGAGGGTGAAGTGTGGGTTCAGGAAGGCATCATCGGGAGCACGTTTCGCGGGTCGTTTCGGAGGGAATCCGAGTCGATTATTCCTACGATTACGGGAAGTGCTTTCATTACGTGCGAAGCAGAACTTGTTCTGGATGACGCTGATCCATTTTGCTGGGGAATTCGCGCTGAAGGTAACGTGGTGTGAAGGAGAAACGGCTAATCATCGTTGGAGGCGGTGTTATCGGGTTGTGCAGTGCCTATTATGCGATGCAGAGAGGACACCGGGTCACGATTGTGGATCGGGGGGCGCCGGATCATGATTGCTGCTCGCTTGGGAATGCGGGCCTCGTTTCACCGAGCCACATTGTCCCGCTGGCGGCGCCAGGAATGGTGTCGCTTGGGTTGCGAATGATGCTGAATCCCGAGGGACCGTTCTCGCTCCGACCCCGATTGAGTTTCGAATTGTTCAATTGGGCGTGGAAATTCTTTCGGGCATCCAGCGCGGCCCATGTTCTTCGCGGTGCGCCTGTCCTGCGGGACCTCAGTTTGGCGAGCCGGCGATGTTTCGAGGAACTCGCCGAAATCTCTGGAAACGGATTTGGCCTCGTGAAGAAAGGTTTGCTGGTGCTGTGCAGGACCGAGCGCGCTTTGATTCATGAATCTGCCACGGCGATTTATGCCAATGGCCTTGGAATCGAAGCTCAAGTTCTGACTCCTGAAGAAACAGCGCGCCGGATGCCAGAACTTGAACTGTCGATTGCCGGCTCCGTGTATTTTCCGATTGACTGCCATCTGTCTCCGACGCTGTTCATGGGAACCATGACGCGCGAATTAGAGCGCGGGGGAGTCGAATTCGTTTGGAATACGGAGATCAATGGGTGGCGGACGAGCGGGCGGCGAGTAACCGGTGTGGTGACCGGGACAGACCCTCTTTCCGCCGACGAGTTTGTGCTTGCCGGAGGAGCGTGGTCATCCCGACTTGCTAGCGGCCTGGGGCTTCGGCTTCCGATGCAGGCCGGCAAAGGGTACAGCCTGACGCTCGAACACCCGAAACGGATGCCGGATGTCTCGTCGATTCTCAATGAAGCGCGGATTGCCGTGACTCCGATGGGTTCGAAGTTGCGGTTCGCCGGGACGATGGAAATCGTTGGTATGGATTCGTCCATCAACGCGGCACGAATCAGGGGTATTCTCAAATCCATTCCCAAATACTTTCCTGATTTCAGTGAGAGAGATTTTCGAGAGACGCCGGTTTGGAGTGGGTTGCGTCCGTGCTCGCCGGATGGACTTCCTTATCTGGGGCGTGTCCGCAATTTTGAGAATCTTTGCATCGCGACGGGGCACGCAATGCTCGGGCTCAGTCTGGGGCCGATCACGGGAAAGCTCGTGAGCGAGATCGTTTCGGGAGAGTCGCCGTCGGTTTCGATCGAATTGTTAAGTCCAGACCGGTACGCGTAACCTTACTTTTCCTTTAGTTCCACCACGCCATTCCAATTCGCCGGCGGCGGGTGAATCCGGAACTCCTCGATCTGATTAAGAAAAAACTTGGAAGGGCCGTCGTTTCCGCGGATATCGATTGTCCCTCGAAATCCGGACTCAGCGGCGTCAAACTCGCCTTCCTGGAAATGTTTTAACGCGGTTGCATACGATTCGCACCATTCCGTTGTACCTCCGGCCTGGTCCAAAGTTCCCAGGAGTTCATGGACTTCGACGGCTTTCTCGAACCCTTTGAGTTTTAGATTACCGCAGAACCGCGTGAAGAACTTGTCACGAACCGTCGAGAATATCTCGCCCGTGATAAGGAGATCGGTTCCCAGATGCTTGTTCAAGCTCTCCATTCTTGCGGCCAGATTGATATTCTCTCCGAGAGCCGTGTAGTCCACGCGTGTGGAGCTCCCAAAATTGCCCACGTTCGCGACGCCGCAGTGAAGGCCGATCCGGGTTCGGATCACCAGATTGGAGTCTTCGAACTTGAATTTGGATGCGGAATCCCTCAGGAGAAGGGCTCCGCGGCAGGCGAGTTCCCGATGATTCTCCTGAAATTCCGGGGCATTCCACATCGCAAAAATTGCGTCGCCGATGAACTTGACCACCGTGCCTTGGGTTGGATGGATGCACTCGCCCACCGTGGTTTCGAAGTACGTATTCATGAGGTTCGCCAATTTATCCGAATCCATGCCTTCGGACATGTTGGTGAAATTGGCGATATCGCTGAAAAGGATGCTCACTTCCTGTTTCTCCGCGCCGGGCTTCAAAAACTTTGCGTCCTTGGAGATTTGTTTGACCCGGGAGGGTGAGACATACATCGAGAGCGACTGTTCCATGAGCCGCTTTTGGACATACATGTTGATCGAGTTGAATAGAACGGACCAACTGAGTGCAATCGGCAGTTGGACCGCAACCGGTATCACCCACGGGAACCACATGAGTTTCGATGAGAAAACCCAATACGAAAACCCGCAAATCAGTACCGCAGTGACAAGTGAGACAAGCGCGGCGTAGAAGGGACGAAGTTGGGCGATCGCGAATCCGAATACAATTCCGAAAACGACGATCATGGCTGTTTCGCGGCTTCTCGGCAGGCGCGTCAGCCAGTCACCGCGCAGGAAATTTAGAAATGCAGTCGCCTGGATCTCAACCCCGGGCATGAACTTGTCGGCTGTTCCTCTGGTAACCCAGTAGGAGTAGGGAGATCGATATTCATCTTTCCGTTCTCCCTGCAGGTACGTGATGATGTGAGCTCCGATAAATACAATCTTGTCCTTAAAAAGATCCGGGGATGCCTTAGACGATGGATCATCCGTGACGACTCTGTGATAACTTACCCCGGGCAAATGGCGGGGTGGACCGTAGTAGTTGATCCAACGCTCTTTGAAGATCTCTTGGTCGTTTTCAACATGGGTCGCCTTGGCATCCGCCAATTCCGCGGACGCCCACGCAAGACTTCGAATCAGATCCCGCTCTTCTCCTGGAAAAAGTGTTCGCACCACAAAGTCGTCGTCCGTAAACAACTCGACAACGCCTATCGACGCAGCTTCTTCGTCAAACAGTTCCAGTGGCGGTCTAACTTGGCGGGCCGCCTGCCCTTCGAGTGTCGGAACGTAGTCTGCTCCGAGAGCGACGTTTCCATGATTCTGCATAGCTTCCGCGAGCGTTTTGTCCATTTCCGGGTCGTCGGTCCGCGGATCGGAAAACACAATATCGAATACAATGACCTTGGCGCCGTATTCCTTCAGTCGATTGATCAGCTTTGCGTGAAGCCTTCGGTCCCAAGGTTGAATGTAGGACTGCTTCAACTCCAAGTGCGAATCGTCGTCCATATATATTACAATCGCCTCGGTAGAATCGATATTTGGACGCGGTTGGAAGAATAGGTCGTAGCTCGTGCGAATGAGTCCTTTACCTATAGGAGTCAACACAAGAATCGCCCCGATGCCCGCCGCGAGAGCAATGCCGATTAGGCCGCCGATTGACGATTGAAATAGTTTTCGCAGGTTCACAGGTCAGCCAGACGGACTAGTAATTGAATCGGAATCTCGCCGCGAAAGTGCGTTCGCGCGGCAGCTCCGCATGCAGATTCAACGGGTTCAATTGATAGTCTTGATCCGTGATATTCAGGAGCCCCAACCGAATTTCTGCCTGCCGGCGCGGAAACCGGTATCCGAGGTAGAGGTTCAGATGCACAAAATCGTCTCCGGGAATATCTTGGGCATAGCCGATGTTGCTTTGCGAAAACCAGAGAGACTCGAGAACGCTGAAGAATCCGCAAGGCAGATTGTAGATTCCGAACAATCGCACTTCGTTGAGCACACCGCGCAGGTCCTGGTCGAGAACAAGGTTGGCGGGCGTGGTTGAGATTCCTGCGGGAACCCCCGGGAACGTGTCGGTAAGATCCGCTTCTGTGAGTTTGTAGGTAAGTCCCAGTGACCATTCTTTGCTAATGAGCTGGTTGACCGTCAGCAATATCGATCGTTCGCGGTAGTCGATCTGTTCGGATGTGAATGATGCGGCCACGGGCTGGAGAAAAACTGCGTCATAAAGACCGAAGGATCGTTCCGCCGCTGACGTTAACACCTGTCCTTCCACTCCAACGTAGGTTCCTGTATTGAACTTGTGGTCGGCGGCAACTCCAGCAAGTTCGAAGACTGATCCCGGCACCAACCCGCGCACGGACTCCGGAATGAGGCTTCGGAACGTTTGATTAAAGCCGGCGATCTGCCCCGGCTCAATCCGGATGCTGGTATCAAAGAACGAGCCTCCGAGAGACCTCGAATAGTAACCCCGAACATGCGTGTCCTTTGTGGCCGACCAAAGAAGTCCTACTTTTGGGGAAACTCGGTCCTTGTGCGTTTCTTCCGACGTAATTGGTGCGATATCGATGTTGCGCGGATAGTCGAGCCGATCATAGCTCACACCGGTCGTTAATCGGAGCGGTTCCAGAATCTGCCATTGATGGTAGCCGTAAAAGGAGACTCGCTGGAGATCCGCCTCGACATCCACCTGATCGGGTCTCCCAGTGAGCGAGGATGTCGTTTCTGTCGAACCTGTCTGATAGCGGCCGCCGATAATGACGCTTTGCTTTGGTTGCTGCCAGATTTGCTGCAGTTCCGTGGAGTAACCGTCCAGTTCGCTCCGGTAGCTGATCGGGAGGTTTCTCTGGCTGAGACCGGTTACTGCTCCGGAAAAACTCTTCTCCAGAAAACGGACGGGATTTTCGGGGTCTGTGCGGAGGAATGTGTCGTCAAGCTTTGCCGTCAGCAGAAGTGTGTGCACTCCGGGCGCCCACTCATGGTGGTACCCGGCGAAAACATTCGGCTCTTGCCGTTCCTTGATTCGTTGGGTCTGGCTTCCGTCAGTTTGATTGTAGTATTGAGCGGCATCTCCGGCTTCAAAATCTGAATATACTGTTTGAAAAAGAATGGTGTCTTTTGGGGTGATCTGTTGTTTGAACGTGCTCCACCATGTGAGTGCATCGACGTCGGCATTCGGGCGCTGGCCTCGTTCAGAGCGGTACGTGACATCTAAAGAATAACTCGAATTGCCGAATGTTCCGAATTGGGATGCCGTCTGCAACCAGTCGCCGCGGCTTAAGTATTCCGTGCTGGAGTTAAATCCGAATCGGTCCCTTTCGAATAGTTTTGAATATTCCTGCTGCGAAACACTCTGGGACAACGTGCCGGCGCCAACCGGAGATAGGAGGTTTGCAAGCAGGAATTCGGTCAACCAGGGCGACTCGTATCGGAGCGTGATTTGGCGTGGATCGCGAAGCTCGTCATAGCTATTGGCGAGGAATAGGTGGGCCGAGTAATTCGCGTAGTCGTAATCCACAGCCCGAGCGGCTTCGCGCACGCTCAATTCCGCCATGCCCGCGTCACGATAAATTCCCGCGAGATTCGCGCTTCGGACGGCGCGATCCTGGTCCAGAAGCAAGCGCGAGCGGAAGACGCTTCGATTGTCGTTGAGCTCCTGGGATTTCTCAAGATCGAGAACGCTCTCATTGATGCGATACTGCTGCTGTTTGTTCAGGGCCGAGTAAAGAAAGGCCGTCGGATCGTTGGGATCATACATCTTCGCAAGTTCCAATTCCTTGCCAGCGCGACGCAAATCGCCCTCGTTGCTGTAAGCTTTGCCAAGGTAACTGCGAAGGACAGCCCGGTGCGGTTCTAATGTTGCCGCGACTTGGAGGTCTTGCCGTCCCGCTTCCGCATTGCCCCCTCGAATTTTGCACAAACCGCGTCCAAGCCAGGCGTTTCCAAGGCCTCCATCAATGGCAATCGCTTCTTCAAAGTAGGTGAGCGCGAGGTCGATCTTGTTTTGAGCGGCTAGAAGAAATCCTTTCAAAGAGAGCGCCTGGGCGTTGCGTGGTGAAAGTTGAAGACTTTTCTCCAAAGCGGCGAGCGCTTTATCGGTTCTACCGAAGCTGAATTCCAATTCGGCCAAATGCGACCAGGCGAATCCGAAGTTGGGCGCCTGTTTTGTTGCGTTTTGTGCCGCCGCAAGCGCCTCCTCAAGATTTGAGCGGGATTGTTGGTAATACGATTCCGCCATCCATTCCGTCGCCGTCGTGGGTGATTGAGAGAGTGTCCACGTCTGAAACTTGACTGCCGCGATCAGTTGGCGGAGAGCCGCCGAAGTCTTGCCCGCGATCGAATCATTCCCTTCGATCTTCGAGAGATTGCTCTCCGCATCCTCCACCTCGCCGACAGCCAGCGACAATGCCGCCAGAAGAACGGATTCCTCGGCTGAAACCGGCACCCGGTTCGTTGGATAGTGGGCCACCGCTTGCAACAGATCACCCGCCTTGTAGGCTTCCAGCGAATCCTTCAATTTGGCCCGCACTGCTGCATCCAAATTCAGTTCGTCCGGATCCAGAACGCCTGGATAATAGAGTCCCCATTGAATGATGTTGATCGCGTTTAGAACTGACGTCTTAGTCGGTGCTTGACCGGGTTCGACGATTCCCTGTTCGCCGCTTCCCAGGCTGACTTGGCCCAATTGGTTTGTCAGATCGACCGCTCCGTCGAGCAAGGTCACAACGGTGCGTCCGTTTTCGCCGACTTCAATATTGAATTCCGTTCCCCGAATCGCTCCGGATGCTTGTGGGGTTCGGAATTGCGTTTCAACCGGCTCGTCCCGGTTAAAGAAGTATGCTGCGCCGTTCTGAAGATTGAGAACTGATTTGTCGGTTTCTGTGTTCTCCGGCGGCTGAATCTCCAAAGTCGTCAGTTGACGCACACGGAGAACGCCTTGATTCGAGAGTCTTAGCGTGGCGCGACTCTTGCGGCCAGTGCGCAGCGTGTCCCTAACTCTGAGGGTCTGATTGGTCTCTCCCTTAGTCCAATTGGCTACTCCGAATCGCAGAACCTCCACGCGGTTTTCAACTTCAAGCACGAGGGCATCGTCGGATTGGGTCGTTTGCGAGCGAGTGTTGTGAGTGAAGCCTATTACTGAGATCAGCAGGCCGAGTTTTAGGAAATAATTGGTTTTCATGGGATTACGCTGTTTGGTTCGGCAGTCACCGGGTGTCCTTTTATCAATTGAAATCTGTTCTTTCAATGAGAATCAACCGCCTATGACGGAGCAGAACAGCGGTGTTTCATGGAAGGATGCGATCGGTTTTTACTGTAAAGACACGCCTTCATTGTTGATGTCTCGCGCCGATACACAAGCGCGCAGGCCCATCGAAATGTCTGGCAGCCTTTCCGATCTGTCATTGCGAATTCGTTGGCAGAGCTAGATTCCTGCCGAATCGTAAAAAAATTAAGTTTTAGTGCCTGCGCATGTATTCAAAGCAAAACGAAGAACCTCCTCAGTTGCCTGGGCGCATCTCCGAATGAGGACACTCCCGAACCGCTGTGTCTCTTTCCTCGGATTGTGGAGAGTGGACGCGGAGGTTCATAGTTCCAAGGGAGCTGCGGAGAGTCAGATTCAAGGTTTAGTCACGTGCTCATTTCGGTGGGGCGACAGTCTCTGGAGCCCTGCTATGAGAAGCGTCAAGCGTCGATTTCTCGGGTTTTAGTTT
>JAQBVM010000152.1 GCA_027623095.1 Verrucomicrobiota bacterium | reverse complement strand
ACCCACCTCAGTGGGTGTGGGACAAGAAAGTAACCGAAATTGAGTTTCATGGGATTCACGCTTTTTTTTGATTGCTGTATTGTGTACTGACGTACACAATACAGCACATGCCCGACTCATACTCCCTCCTCCAGCGACAGCGCTCGGTGCTGCTCGAACAAATGGCCGCTCTAGATCGAATGGAACGAGGCCGTCTTTCCGAGCAATTTCTCAAAGGCGAAAAAGACGGTCGGCCTGTGACCCGAGGGCCCTACTATGTTTTGCAGCGCCGTCTGGGCCAGCAGATCCTCAAGGAACGCGTGCCCCTGGATCGCCTACCCGGCGTCAAAGCGGACATCGAGCGCCATCAAGAATTCCAGAAACTGGCTGATCGTTACGCCGAGATTACCGAGGAGATGACCCGGTTGCAGGACGCTGATCCCGAGCTAAAAAAAAACTCCTCACCTACCAAGCCGATCAGTTCCAGGAAACCCAAGCATTCTTAATTCTGGCCAAGCAACAGTTGTCGCAAGGGGGAGCGTGTGCCGGAGCTTGGCTGGACGAAGGCTTGCGCATTGCCTTGCACAAAGACGGGTGCCGGCTGCTCGAAGAGCTGTTTGCCGATCCGAACTTGGAGATCGAAGGCAATGAATGCCGCCCGGGAGAGAAATGCCACGCCAACCGGATCAAGGGGATGGAAACAGTGTTGGGAGCGGTCCGCTTGGAGCGTTCTTACTTCTATCAGCCAGGCGCCGGAAAAGAAGAAGGCCAGGGTCGTTTTCCTTTGGACCAAGCGCTGGGCCTGATCAACGGTTACTCCGCCAGCATGAGCAAACTAATGTGCCGGGCGGGGGCCATGGCTTCGGGCTACGAAGCGGCCAGCGCCGATTTGAAAGCCTACGCCGGTTTGGAAGTCGCGGGACGACAGATCCAGCGCATGGTCAACCTCAAAGGGGAGCAGATCCAGAACTATGCCCACCAAAGTCCACCGGTTGCGCCCGTCAAACCGGTGGAGGTCTTTTACGCCAGCGTCGATGGCACCGGCGTGCCCATGATGGCCAAAGAGGTGGAGGATCGTCCCGGAAAACAAGAGGATGGCTCCTCCAACACGCGCGAGGTCAAGTTGGGCTGCGTGTTTACCCAGCAAGGCACCGATGAGGCGGGCCTTCCGCTTCGAGACCCCGATTCCACCACGTATGTGTCGAGCTTCGCCCAATCCAAGGACTTTGGGCCTATGATCCGGGCCGAAGCGTTTCGACGCGGCATGGCTCTGGCGAAGGTGGTTGTCTTGCTGGGGGATGGGGCAAGCTGGATCTGGGTAATCGCTCGGACCTGTTTCTCTTTCGCCGTGCAGATTGTGGATTTCTTCCACGCATGCGAACACCTGACGAGTTTGGCTGAAGCCCTTTTTGGAAAAGGGACCGAGCAAGCCAAAGACTATCAGTATCGCTGGCGGGCTTACTTGGAAGTGGACCAAGTGGGAGCGGTGATTGTCGAAGCCAAAGAGTGGTTGAGCCAATCGGCTGAAAACAAGGAAACTCTCAAAGCTATCGGTTACTTTGAGAACAATGAAAGCCGCATGCTTTATGGCACCTTCCGTGACAAGGGCTATTTCATTGGCTCCGGAGTGGTCGAGGCTGGCTGCAAGACCGTGATCGGACAACGGGTCAAGGAATCGGGCATGTTCTGGTCCGTCAGCGGAGCCGAACATGTCTTGGGAATCCGCTGCGCCGTCATGAACGGTGATTTCGATGGATTTTGGAATACACCCGGAACTCTTCTAACCGAATTGAGCAAGGCCGCCTGAAAATCAGCCGTTCCGTTGCCCAGTAACTTTTTTGTCCCGCACCCGGACAAACATCCGAAGCCTCGAAGATTGACGCCCGGTCCGCCTTCCATAAGATGGTGTCCGTTTCCGAGAAATCGAACCGCAATCATGAGCAAAATTGTCAAATCCAAAGCGTTGAATATCACGTCCATGCTCAACGAGGATCGGGTATTCCCTCCATCACAAGAGTTCGCGAAATCCGCGCACATCAAGTCACTCCAGCAGTATAAAAAGCTCTACCGTGAATCGATACAGTCGCCCGAAGAATTCTGGAGCAAACAAGCGCACTCAGAATTGCTTTGGTTCAAGCCGTGGAAAAAAACGCTCCAGTGGAAAACACCCGATGCCAAGTGGTTCGTCGGAGGCAAACTCAATGTGACCACCAATTGCCTGGATCGGCATTTGGATACGGGAACCGCCAACAAAGCGGCGATCATTTGGGAAGGCGAGCCCGCGACGGATGGCAAGCCTGGTGAGGAGAGAGTCCTCACCTATCGCCAGCTTCACCGGGAAGTATGCCTGTTTGCCAATGTGCTTAAGAAGCATGGCGCGCAAAAAGGAGACCGCGTCCTAATCTATCTGCCCATGGTCCCGGAAGCAGCAATTGCGATGCTGGCTTGCGCGCGCATCGGCGCTGTTCATTCCGTTGTCTTCGGTGGGTTCAGCGCGCAATCGGTTGCCGATCGAATTTTCGACTGCAAAGCCAAAGTGGTGATCACCGCGGACGGAGGTTATCGAAGAGGCAGCGTGGTCCCGCTCAAAAAGAACGTCGATGACGCGCTGGTGCTCGAAGGGCCGCGAGGTGACCGCCTCGCCGCGTCTGTCGAGCGTGTTCTCGTCCTCAAACGATGCGGCAACGAAATCCAAATGCATGAGGGACGCGATCTCTGGTGGCACGAGGAATTGGCAACAGTCAGCCCGCAGTGTCCCGCTGAACACATGGACAGCGAAGCGCCGCTTTTCATTCTCTACACGAGCGGATCCACGGGAAAACCGAAAGGCATCGCCCACTCGACAGCGGGTTACTTGCTCTTCACAAAAATGACGACGCGCTATGTTTTCGATCTGCAGGACAACGACGTTTTTTGGTGCACGGCGGATGTCGGCTGGGTTACGGGCCATAGTTACGTCGTTTACGGACCTCTCGCAAACGGAGCCACCAGCCTGATGTACGAAGGCGCTCCGAATTGGCCCGAACCAGACCGCTTCTGGCGGATTGTGGACAAGCACCGGGTCTCCATCTTATACACCGCACCCACGGCAATCCGCGCCTTCATGAAGTGGGGGGACGAATGGCCGAAGAAACACGATTTGAGCTCACTTCGTCTCTTGGGAACCGTGGGCGAACCCATCAATCCCGAAGCGTGGATCTGGTATCATAACGTCATCGGTGGAAAACGCTGTCCCATCGTGGATACGTGGTGGCAGACCGAAACCGGCGGCATCATGATCACTCCCCTTCCGGGCGCTACCCCAACGAAACCGGGTTCGGCAACACTTCCCTTCTTTGGGATTCATCCTGAAATCGTCGATGAAGAGGGCAAGGCGGTTCCCCGAAACGTCGGTGGAAAACTGGTCATCCGCAAACCCTGGCCGAGCATGCTGAGAGGAATCTGGGGTGACCCGCAACGCTTCCGGGATGTTTATTGGACCGAAGTGAAAGGAAGCTACTTTACAGGCGATGGCTGCCGACAAGACAAGGACGGCTATTTTTGGATTGTGGGCCGCATCGATGACGTTCTCAACGTGGCCGGCCATCGAATCGGGACGGCCGAAATCGAAAGCGCGCTCGTCAGCAATTCAAAAGTGGCCGAGGCGGCTGTCGTTGGGCGGCCTGACGATTTGAAAGGACAGGCAATTGTCGCGTTCGTCACCTTGAAGGGCGCCATCAAAGCCGAACCGGCCATCCGAAACGAACTTCGCAATCACGTCGCGAAAGAAATCGGTCCCATCGCAAAACCGGATGATATCCGATTCGCGGAAGCGCTTCCAAAAACTCGATCCGGCAAGATCATGCGCCGGCTTCTCAAACAAATTGCCGCCGGAAACGAGATTATAGGAGATACCACGACCCTTGAGGATTTCAACGTGCTGGCGCACCTCAGCAAGAACGATGAGTAGTCGCGACCGCGGCTTCCACAATCAGGACGGGATTGCGGAACGCAGCCCAGGGTTGCGAGGAACGAGCTACCCTGGGTAAATGAACGGCGCACGCCACAACCCCACCGGGGTTGCGATCTGAAAAGAAAAAGAACCTATGAATCGACCCGGTCGCAATGATCCCTGCCCCTGCGGCAGTGGAAAGAAATACAAACAATGCTGCCTCGCGCGCGAGCAGGCCGAGCGATCCCGCGCGGCGACTAAGGAGCGCGAGCAACATTGGATCGCGGAACTGCGGCCAGACTTGGATAAGGCAGTGGATCGCGCGCTTCAGCGGCTTGAACAGGGCGAGACCAAGCGAGCCTTCTCTGAAATTACCAAGCTGTACGAAGAAAATCCAAATTACCAAATGACCAACTACGCTATGGGAGCGTACCAGGCGGCGATCATGAAAGATCCGGCGGCGGCCATTCCCTTCTTTGAAAAGGCGGTGAAGATTTTCCCTCCGTTCCCGGAAGCGCATTACAACCTCGGCAACGCAGCGCGGCAGACGTTAGACATTCCCAAAGCAGTGTCCGCTTTTCGGGCGGCGATGCGATACTCGAACGACGACGGGATCGCGGAATTGGCGCGGAAGGAACTCCAGTCGCTGGAGAAGATTCTGTTGAAGACTAGTCCATTCGCAACTCTGGATGCCTATGTTGCCAACGCCAAGACCTTCGACCGGGCGTTTGAGTGCCTGACTGCCCGCCAATTCGAGCAAGCGGTCGAATTGTTCAAGCGCGTGTTGAGCGAGTACCCGGGCCACGTTCAATCCAACGGAAACCTGGCTCTAGCCTACGCCGGACTAGGCCGGAAGTCTGACGCTCTCGAATGTTTTGACCGCGCTTTGGAGTCGGACCCCGGGTATGAGCCGGCTCTTCTCAATAGGCGCATAATCGCATCGATGCGGGAAGGCGAACCGTTTATCCCCGAGGGCGTCCAGGAGGTGCACTATTACGCGGACAAACACCGCGATCAACCAGGCCGCGGGGATCGAGACACTTCGCGAGTCTGATAAAATGACGCTCCATTCGGGCAATAAACCTCTCCATGGAAACGGCGAACAGTCCTATTGTTCCTGATCCAGTTTTCATGGCTCGCGCAGGCGGAAGTAGCGCGTCGCGGTGAGGGCGTCCAGTGTCAGGCGTTTTCTGCCGTCCACAACGACGGGCGGCGTGGTGATGGTTTTCCAGTTCGCGGCTGTTCCGAGCGCATCCGCCGCCTCCAATTCAAATTCGACGGCGCTCGCTGACCACCCAAGTTCGATCTGCCCGTTTCCCAATGAGAGGACGGCGCGGGCGGAAGGCCGTTCGGGGAGAATCACGCCGAATGCGCTCGTGCTTGTCACGCTGCCGTGCGGAGTGATGACAGTGACCGGCCCGGGAGTGGCATCGGGTGGCACCACCGCGGATATTTCCAAATCGGTGCCGGTGAAACCCGCCCGAACGCCATTGAACAGCACATCGGTGGCGCCGGTGAAATCGGCGCCGGACAGGGTTATCGTCGCACCGGGCAAACCGCTTTGAGGTGAGAACTCGGCGTCGGCGAAGTCATCATTTGCGAGAGGGAGACTGAAGGTCCAGAGGAAGTCGTCAGTGGGCGACCCTTCGCTGCTGCGATTGAAATTCCCGGCCAGCGCCTTTCCAGTCGCGTCGCGCGCGGTGCCCAGAATCGTGCAGACATAATTGGTGTTAAACAACTCTTGCCGGAACGGTTTCGAATGCCGGAACTGCAACGTCCGATCGCCGTTCAACCACACGATGGCGCCGTGCACGGCGGGAGTAATCCGGAAGACGGACTCGACGCTCGATCGATCCATGGGCCGACTGAAGAGCACTTCGATGGTATCATCGGGCTGTGTCTGATTGGAAACGGGGATGACGCCAACGACGATCGGAGGAAGATCGGGATTCGTGAGAGCCTGCAGCGACCCGGCAAGATTGAGACGGCCTCCGGTGACCGTTTTACTCCGGAGGGCAGGGACTTGATCCACTCCATGCTTGAGCGCAGCTTTGATCTCGAGGGCAGTGGCGTTGGATGCCTTATCCCCGCCTTGGGAATCGAGTCCGGTTTCACCGGGATTGCGCCACATGTTTGGAGCAAGGTCCGCGTGGTTATAGTCGATTCCCGTATCGACGACTGCCACGACGACGTTTGTGCTGCCGGTGGTCATCGCCCAGGTCTGTGGGGCGCCAATTATCTTGAGGTTCCATTGCCCGCTGTGCTGCGGGTCGTCCGGCATGACGGTTGACGAGTCGGCGGCCGAAACCGATAGCAGTCCAATGCCTCCAATTCGGATGCAGATTTGCAGAAGGAACAGTGTGCGCATCCTGGCGGTGTGCCTTCTTTTCATGCTCTGATCGAGAAAGTCCATCAGTCTCTCCTTTCGTAACACTCTGGAAAAGAGTCTTTGCTTTTCTGAGAAGATTTCACGGTTAACCCAAGTCCCGTTTGATGGTTCATAGTTTGGCGCTCACTACCAATGGGCACTGTCGCTAACCACTAATGCGAATTCGGCGGAGAAAAAGTGCCAATTCACCGAAGGAAATTGTGACTGCATTCGCCGACTTCATCCTGAAAACAGCGATAGACACTATGAAAAGAGAAATTTTGTGGCGAGTGGGCTGAACGGTTACTTCGAAGGCAGGCGCGCTTTCGTTATCTGAAGAATCCCCTCGATTTGGCGCAATTGTTGACGCAACTTTGGCCAATCTGGATCCTCCAAATCGAAGCCCGGGTAACGGTCTGTAAAGGATGCCTCGGCAAGGCCCTTGCAAGGTGAATCGGCCGGACCGGTTAGATCTGACTCGCACATCAAAAGCCGGTCCGCGGGATTGTTACTGTCAGTCTTCCGCGGCAATCGAAATTCCCTCCTTCAAGACCGTGGCGAAGAAAAAATCACCACACACCCGCTTTTCGCATAGACGGACCGGAGTAATCGGGATCAAGGTGAAAGATGGCTAGCCCCGCACTTGGCGCATTGCTCCCCGCAACTTCTCCGCAGCCGTTAGTTGGCGTTCAGCACCCTCCGAGACCAGGCAGAGGTCCACGTCGCTGTCCAAACGGGCCTCGCCGCGGGCATGCGAACCGAAGAGGATCACTTGTTGCAGCGGAAGGGCAGCATGCACGACCTCCAGACACCGGGCCAGGGTCTCTCGCTGCTCTTGCAGTGAAGGCGGCAAGTTTTCCAGCAACAGCTCCACACTCTGGAAGCTATTCGCTTCCCCGCCGTCAGGTAAGATCAGCTTGCAGTGCTGAACGATCGATGAAGCAGCACCAAGTCACCCCGCTGGTGTGTGTTCGCGCGCAAATCCCGACAGCATTAGGCGACTCACCGTGAAGCCTGCGTTTCCCAATCTCGAAATTCCCACGCATCCTTTCGCACCGCAAGGTTCCGTTCCAGCAGGGCATTATTAACGAAGACTTCGCTGCCGCCGCTTGTTTCGATATAGACATCCGCGAGGCAGCGGTCGTACTTGTCAGGCTTCGTCGTGCAAATCTGAACCGATTTCGCGCCTCGCACCAACGTTTTGTTAGGAGCGGCATCCTAACGCTTCGATTCCACAAGGTTTGCCTCGCAGACTCAAATCCATCTCAGGCTCATACTCTTTCGGTTAATTTAGCGATAGCGGATCCGCGGCTGGCGAGTTCTCGGGGTCGTAGTAAGGCGGCGATTCCCAATCCAGATTCATGGCGGCGAGTTGCCGGCGAATCCAGCGCAAGTCCCAAAGCTGAATCTGCTTGGTCTCCGCCGCCGCAGCCAGGCGGGTGCCGTCCGGGCTGAAGCTCAGCCACGACAGGCCCTGCGGATAGGGTGCCTCCAGCGTGGCAAACTCCGCGCCCGTGGCCGGATCCACCAAACGGACAGTCCGGCGGGTGTGAGCGAAAGCGGCAATGTGACTGTCCCGGCTGAAAGCGATCGGGCCTGGGAAATTTCCTGTGTCCGTCCGGGCAATCGCCTGGGCGCATTCCCAGGAATCAACTTTCCAAAGTCGAAACTCGGCGTGCGTGCAGGTGGCCAGCCATCAGTTGTCCGGGCTGAACCTGACGATGCCACTTCCGGTCTCGGGCAACTCGGCCACCTCGGAGCCGGATTGAACATCCCATACACGGACGTTCTGAGGCACAACCCTCCAGGTTCCAGTGGCGACCCACTTGCTATTGGGCCATAGGTTCCCACGGCGACGCTAAGGCTGTCCGGAGTGAATCCGAGACCGCGCCCGTTCAACTCCGGCGGAACTGGCAAAGCCTCCCGCTGGTCCAAATCCCATATTCGGAGATGGACCCTTTCCTCATTTCCAGAACGAGCCAGAAGGAATTGGCCGTTGGGACTGAACTGCAAATCGTGAAAAGGAGGTTCACAGCCTGGGACCGTAACGAGTTCGTGATTGTCCGACAGGCGGCGCACCGCAATGGTTCCGTCTTCGGCGGACATGGCGTAACGTCGCTGATCCCGGTCGAAGGCAATCAAGTCCTGTGGCCGCACCGAAAACAAATTCTTCGCAACCCTGAGATCAGCCAAGCAATGGCCTCATTCCGAAGCTCGATGGATGGACGGATGACAGCCGCTTTTCCAAGCGCCTCCAGACTGTCGAACCGCTGCTCTGACCGTCGGCTCCAACGCCGGGCTTGCGCCTGCGCAAGATACGAGCCTCAAAGCTTTTCCTTGGAGTCCATTTCGGCCAGGCGGGCATTTTTCGCCTCCACCGCCGCACGCTGCGGGAGCGTTTCCTGTTCCTTTGCGGATCGAGTCGCCCGCATCGCTTCCCGAGTGCTGATTAGCACGCCCGCCGCCAGCGCGATCATCACAGCCGCGGTTGCCGAAAATCCAACCTTGTGCCGTCGCACCGTTTTCTGAAACTCATAAAGCTGGCTCGGTGGACGGGCGATCACCGGCTCGCAATTCAAATGCCTCCTGAGATCGGCGGCCAGCGCTTCGGCGGTTTCATAACGGCGTACCCTGTCCTTTTCCAGGCACTTCATCACGATCCAATCCAGGTCGTTCTCAATTTTTGATCTCCGATTTGCGATTTGCGATTTGGGGGGCGGGCATAATTGCGTTGCGCGCGCGCTCGGGCGCTCGGGTTCGCGCTCGCGGATAATCCTTCGCGTTTCGTCCGGTCTGGCCGCCAACAGCGCTTTGGTGTCGAATGGGGTTGCGCCGGTGAGTAGTTCGTACAATAGCACGCCGAGACTGTAAATGTCGCTTCGGGTGTCGATGTCCTGGCTCGTCATCGCCGCTTGCTCCGGACTCATGTATGCGGGCGTGCCAATGAATTGCTCAAAAGCCGTGAACAGGGTTTGATCGGTCAGCCGCCCCTGCGTCGCTTTGGCAATGCCAAAGTCGATCACCTTCGGCACAGCAACGCCATCCTGGACGGTGACGAGAATGTTGGACGGCTTGAGGTCCCGGTGAATGATTCCCTTCTGGTGCGCGTGCTGGACGGCCTGGCAAACTTGGATGAACAATTCGAGGCGTTGACGGATGACAAACTGGTATTGCTCGCAGTAGTCCGTGATCCGTGCGCCGCGCACCAGTTCCATGACGAAAAAGGGCCGGCCTTGCGGAATTTCAGATTTGAGATTTGAGATTCGGCTCCGCCGACTGCTCCCGCGTCGAACACCTTGGCGATGTTCGGGTGGTCCATCATGGCCAGGGCCTGCCGCTCCGCGTCGAAACGAGCAATCAATAATAAGCGCCTGGATGGGAATCTCGATTTCGGAGAGTTGACGGGGAGACGGAGGGTTCTCCAGCGATGTTCGACGATTGCGAGGAGGGACGTTGATTCGTCCATCAATCCCCGTCCAATTCAAACCTCCCTTTCGGAAGAAAGCGTAGAATCCGGCTCGTTCGTCGCTTTTTCTGCCTGGGAGGGCGAGACTCCAGTCGAACCCATTCTTCGGTGAATTCCAGGGTTCGACAGGCGCCCCACCCTCCCAATCACTCGCCATTGAACGTCCAACGGTTCCCACTTCAAAGTTCGGCGTTGGGCGTTCAATGTTCTCAAGAGTTCAAGTATCAGTTGCGTCTGCCCATTCTCCGTCCGGCTGCACCGTCGCGGGGCTGAGATCCAGAGAGTTCAGCATCGGGCTGAAGCGCTCGTCGATGCTACCCCTCGCTTTTCACTTTTTCTGCCGCCTCGATTTCGGCAAAGGAAGGCGCGCGCAGGAGTAGCACTTCTTTACGCCCTGAGATGCCTGAGGTCGCATATACGGCAACGACGCTGCTGTCCGGAGACAAAACGATCAGGTGAGGATCTTGGGGCGAAGTCCGGATGGTGAGAAGCTCTTGCGCTGGAACAGCCGAGACGTTCCACATCTTGAGGGTTTCGTCCGCACTGACGGTGACCAATGTTCTTCCATCGGATGAGAAAGCCCCCGCCATCACCCCTCCCATGTACCCTCGGAGGGCGTCGAGTTCCTTCCAGGAAGAGGTGTCCCAAAGGCGGACGGTGTTATCGATACTGGACGACATGAGACGTTTTCCGTCGGGTGAGAAGGTCAAGGACGTAACTCTCCAAGTGTGTGTTTTAAGAATTGCCAAATCCTGTTGCGTGACAAGGTTTCGAACGTGGATCGTATAATCCGGCTTGGACGTTGCCACAAGGGTTTCGTCGGGCGAAAACGTTAACTTGTCAATGCCGTCGAACTGACCTTGCGGCTGCCATGTGGCGAGGTCTAAAATCGTGACCTTGTCCTTCCACTCTCCCTCCCGCAATTGCCTGTGAATTGACGCAAGGAGTTTGTCTTTGGGGGAGAATTTTAAAAAACGGACTTCTCCCTGCTCAACGTGATGAGTGCCGAGGTGCTGGCGCGTCTCGCTACTCCAAAACTCCACCGCCCCGTTCGTCATCCCCACGGCCAATTTCTTGCCATCGGAAGAGATGGTGATTGCTCCGGCCCTCTTCTCATTCAAACCAATATCGATGACGCTGAGCTTCTGTCTCGATCGGGTGTCCCAATAACTCAGCGTCCTGTCCTCGCCCAATGTCAGCAGGGTGTGGCCATCGTCAGAAAATCTCAGCGGAGTTTGTCCCTCGGCGAGCATCCTTTCGTCCGCTTTCGGGATGCCATACCAGAGTTTTGCTAGCCCGTCTTTGCCGCCGGAGGCGAGTGTCTGGCCATCGGGTGAAAAAGCCACGGTCCACACTTCGTGGAGATGCCCTTGAAATCGGCTGAGTAGGCCAAACGATGATCGCCTGGAGAAACCGGCGGCGGGTCTTGTAAAGATGTCATTTCTGAGCCCGCGGCAACGTTCCAAAAGGTAAGCTTATTGTTGCTGGCACTCGCCAGTGTCCGGCCATCGGGAGAGAAAACCATAGCGAGTACATTGCCAGCACGCGACTCGCCTTCGAGGCGGTGTGACAATTGCCAATCGGTCGCCCGCCAGAGCTTCACGGCCCCTTTGTCTGCCGCCGCGAGAAGTTTTCCGTTGGGCGAAAAGGCCAAAGCCTGGGAATCGATCATCGTGAAATATCCGTTCAATCGTGTCAGAACTCGCTTCGTGGCCGCGTCCAGGATGGTGATTTTATTATCGAAACTGGCCAGCGCGAGCAACCGTCCGTCCGGGGAAAACGTCACGGTGTTCACCGGGTAGCCGTTGAAGGGAATCGTGAAGATCTCATTGCCCTGGCAGAGCTTCCAGAGATAACGCCATTCGAGGCCGCGCAGGTCTTCTTCGCCAGGTTTGGGGAAGTATTTCCCGATGAGCAAGTCTGCGTGGCCGAGGTTATTTTCCTGGAGCGCCTGCTGGACGTTGCTCATGTCGGCCAGATGAAGAACTTAAAGACCCTCCGCTCTTTCATCGTCTGATGCCGGCTCAGCCAAACCTCGCCGAAGCCGCCTTCCCCCAACTTTTGTTCCAACACCCATTTGGGGTTTGGCACCATCTGGCCCGAGGCCGGCCGCCATCCCAGCACCGTCTCTAGATCCCCGACGATGGCCCGGCGCGCTTTTTCCGAATCGGGCGGTTGCAGGAGCGCCGCGGAACTCGCTTCTCCCACCTCGCAAATCTCCACGGGCTCTTCCACGCCTTTCAAAGCTTGCCGGGCGTTATCAAAGGCCGAGCGCGTCAACAGGATCTGATTCCCAGCCGCCAGCGACATCACCCGCGCGCAACTGTCCACCTGCATCCCATACAAATCGCGCGGCTTGGCCGCCCCTTCCCGCTCCTCGATCACAACTTCCCCAATGTGAATCCCGATTCGATCCAGCACCGGACGCGAGCTGCCCTGGTTCAACCCCCGCAACCGCGATTGCAGCACCAACGCAAATCGCACCGCATCCGAAGGTTTGATGAAGACCAGAAAAAAAGAATCGCCCGCCGTGCTGATCTCCTGGCCATCCGGGCATTGGCTGAGGATTTCCCGCACCACCGCGTGGTGATGCTGCATAAGCGCCACTGCTTCGCGATCACCCAACGCCTGCTTCAGCTTGGTGGATCCAACAATGTCCGTGAACAGGAGCGTGACGAGCCCCGTTCGGTATTTACGCCGGAATTGCTCTACCTGAGGGCGGTGGTCTAAGGCGACTTGCAGGTTCATGGATGCACAGCGGCAGAATACCCAAACCGGCTTTCGTGAGAAGCTGAATCTTGTGCCAACACCTCCGACCGGCCGTAAGATTGGGTCAAGTAAGTTTGTTAAGAAGTGCGAGACCTCTCTTAGAGGAGCCTTTCGCCCCTAACGATCAAAGGCATAATTCGGCGTCATGTGGAGCGAGGGCCACCGTCGAAAGCTCATCGATTCGTTTTTTCCTGATCCGCTCAAATACTCCCGTGGTGTCAGGATGCTTGCTTCCGGGAACGGAAGTTCCGAGTCCTTGAAGTCTTTGAGATTGTTTGCCGCAATAGTCTCGGCACGATTGCGCGCAACGAGCATTGCCGTGTCGAATGCTGGGTCGGTCTTTCCAACTGCGGGCGCACCCTATTCACCCCGAATCTCTGCCGGAATCCGCATGGAATAGAATGATCGATAAACGAAGACAAGCGCGATTAGGGAGAAAACCAACCCAATCACAAGCTTCAATCCCTGGTTCTGCATCGTCACCGCGATCTCGACGGCGAGCAACCCGAACAAGGTTGTGAACTTGATCACAGGGTTCAGCGATACGGACGACGTATCTTTGAAAGGATCACCCACCGTGTCGCCCACGACGGTAGCGGCATGCAACGGCGTGTTTTTCTGACGCAAATCAACCTCCACAATCTTCTTTGCGTTGTCCCACGCGCCTCCGGCGTTCGCCATGAATATCGCCTGGAACAAGCCGAAAAACGCAATGGCGATCAGGTAGGCAATGAAGAAATACGGATCGAAAAACGGAAGCGCCAAGGCAAAGCAAAAAATGACGATAAAAATGTTGATCATCCCTCGCTGCGCGTAAACCGTGCAAATCCGCACAACCTCCTTGCTGTCCGCGACAGATGCTTTTCCGGTGTCGAGTTTGATGTTCTCCTTGATGAACACGACTGCCCCATAAGCACCCGTGACAACCGCCTGTGTCGCCGCGCCGGTAAACCAGTAAATGACAGCGCCACCCATCAGAAGCCCCATCATGATGGCCGGCTGGACGAGACTGAGATGCTGCATGACATCGCCGTACATGTTCTCCAAAAGCATGATGATACTGAAGACCATGGTCGTGGCCCCCACCACGGCCGTTCCAATCAAGACAGGTTTCGCCGTCGCTTTAAAGGTGTTCCCAGCGCCGTCACCTTTTTCGAGTTCGTGTTTGGCGATATCGAATTGCGGATCGAACCCGAAATCCTTCTTAATTTCCTCCCGGATGTTCGGAATCGCCTCAATCTGGCTCAGTTCATAGACCGATTGCGCATTATCCGTCACCGGCCCAAAGCTATCCACCGCGATGGTGACAGGCCCCATTCCCAAAAATCCGAAAGCCACCAGGCCAAAAGCGAAGATCGGCGCCGCAAACGCATACGCTTGCGGCATCAGACCAAGGAGAGCCGGATGCAGCGACGCCCAATAGCTGGCGAGCATCAAAAGCAAAATTACAAGCCCCTGCCAAAATGCGGAGAAATTCCCCGCAACAAATCCCGAGAGAATATTCAGGGACGCGCCACCCTGGCGAGAGGCGTTCACAACTTCCTGCACATGCCGCGAGTGGGTGCTCGTAAAGATCTTGGTAAATTCAGGAATGATGGCGCCGGCCAAGGTGCCGCAACTGATAATCACCGAAAGCACCCACCAAAGCGATCCGGCCTCCGGCAAGTTTGGAATCTGCACGCGTCCCAGCAGTAGGTAGCTCGCAGCAAATGTAACCAAAACCGAAACAAGCGATGTCATCCAGACAAGGCTTGTCAGGGGCGACTCCGGATCGAATTCCGCTTTTCCGCCAAACATCGAGCGGCTCACTTTTTCATTGATGAGGTAGGAGATCAGCGATGTGAGGATCATCAGAACACGCATCGCGAATATCCAAATGATGAGCTGCCCGCATATCAGCGGTGAAGCAGCCAACGCCAGCGCAAGAAATGCAATCAACGCGACTCCCGTCACGCCGTAGGTTTCAAAACCGTCCGCGGTGGGCCCCACGCTGTCGCCCGCATTGTCGCCCGTGCAATCCGCGATCACACCCGGATTCTTCGGATCATCCTCTGGAAGATTGAAAATAATCTTCATCAAGTCGGCTCCGATATCCGCGATTTTGGTGAAAATTCCACCGCAAATCCGCAGGGCGCTTGCGCCAAGTGATTCACCGATCGCGAACCCAATAAAGCACGGACCAACGAGCTCTTTGGGAAGAAACATGAGGATGCAGATCATGAAGAAGAGCTCGACGCTCACCAGAAGCAAACCAACACTCATCCCTGACTTCAGGGGGATCAAAAGCGTTTCCAGCGGATTTCCCTTCAACGCCGAAAAAGCGCTTCGTGAGTTCGCCCTTGTGTTGATGCGGATACCGAACCAGGCGACACCGTAGGAGCCGAGGATCCCCATGATCGAACACATAAGAATCACCCCCACGCTGAAAAACGAGTTATGCTGAAGTCCGAAAAAGTAATAAACGATACAAGCCGCGATGAGCACCCACAGAATGACGAGAAAACGTCCCTGCTGAAAGAGATATGTCTTGCACGTTTCCCAGATGATATTCGACACATCCCGCATCGATTGATGCACGGGCAGACTGTCGATTTGCCTGTACTGAACAAGCCCGAAAACGACGCCCAGCGTGCAGACTAGGAGCCCCACATACATTAGCATCGAGCCGCCCACGTCCGTTCCCAACACGTCGAACCGAACATTGTCCAAATCCGGAACCTTAATGTCCGCCTCCCCGGCAAGCGCCGAGAACGATCCGGCCAAGAAGAGGCCGCCGATGACAATTCGAACAAGCCAAGAGTATTTAAGTCTCATATAATTCCGATCTCGATCATTTCCCTGAAACCACTATCCAAATAAACGCAAACCCAATATTCACCTGGAATCGAGGTAATGCTCCGACATTTTGCCCTAATACGCTTGCGTGGGCTAAGTAGCCCGATGTCGCGGACGACAGTGTTTAGAAGACCGAAAGAGTGTCAAGCCCATTCCAGAATACCGGCAGCAAAGGGCGCAGGCCGTTCCAGATGCCGCCATAGGGAAGGATATTGTCACCGTGCGTGTCCCATGTGCCCGAGGCGGAATGGTTGCTCAAATCAATGGTGACGAAGCTCCCACCGGCTGCGACAAGCCGCCGCGCCAGAAACGCCTGCCGGCACCAATCGTGGGTATCATAACGATCGACGATCGTAACGGGTTCCTTGGAAAGGTCGAAAGCCGATTGGGCCCGCCCGCCTGCCACGATGTCGAACGTTTGCTGGCCAAATCGGTCCAAGGCCGACATCTGGCCTCCGGCATCCAAATCCGAGCGGAGCGCGTCCATTTGTTGTGACAAGGTGCGCCGCTGCCGGACCCGATCCATAGAAAAGCCACTTGGCAGCCGAAACAAACGATCAACGTTGCTGCCAACGAGCGGATCAAACTGCTTGCCAAGGTAACCGCCCCACGCGACGTGGGATTTACTTTTCATATTGAGCACGACGTAAGGCGGCATGCTCGGGTGCCCGACTTATTGGCCTCGACTACTTGATCGTGCCGTTCTTGAGGAGAATCCAAAAATTGTCCGGAGGCATCCGGGCTTCCAGTGTGGTGCCAAGTTCCGTCAAAGAACTCATGCCGCGCGCGATATCGAGCCCATTCGTAATGCGGGATGGAGAAAAGATGAGCCGCGTAAGCTTGAGATTCTTCAGCGGCGTGAGGTCGGACACCGGCGTTTCGGCGATATGCAGTCGTTGGAGCGCTTTTCCAGACAGGGCAGTCAGATCTGAGATCCGCGTTCGGTGCAGCGTGAGGCTGACGAGCGGGGACCGGGCCAGTGGCGAGATGTCAGCCACGGGCGTCTCGTTCAGCCAGAGCATTTGCAGCGGCATGCCCTCAAGCGGCCGCAGATCTCGAACACCCGTTCCAAACAGGTTCAGTTCCACAATGGGAGCGCCCCTGAGCGGTTCCAGGTTTTCAACACGCGTGCTGTTCAGGTAAAGCTTCTGAATGGGAACTCCTCTCAAAGGGCTCAAATCGCTAACCTGAGTTTCATCCAGGTAGAGCTCGATCAATGGCATTCCTTTCAGAGCAGAGATATCTCGAACGGATGTTCCCTTCAAATCAAGAGCGAGCAGCGGCATGCCTCTCAACGGCGAAATATCAGTGGCTCCCGTTCCCGCGAGCGCAACCGCGATAACCCGACCGCCTTCGATTCGAAACTGGCCACCACCGTTGTACTCAGGATTCCCGGCCTGAATCGCCTCATGCAAAGATCGTTCCGTCCATGCTTCCTGCTCTCCAGAGGAAGCACTGTCGATCGGATTGGTTTGCGGTGCGGCTTCGGGTTCGGTATTGGCGGCGGAGTATTCCTTCGACGGAGTTGGTTTTCCGCAGCCGAATCCAATCAGGAACACCAGTGGCAGAAAAAGTTTCAGATGAGCGGATCATGCATCAATTTCCGGCCTAATCAAGCGCTGCCTAACTCTACAACGATATTTTGCGGCCGATCAGGTTTTCCTCGCCGACTCTTTGCGCCTTCGCGTTAGGATCTGGAATAGAACGCCAAGGCGCAGGGACGCAAAGAACTTCATTGGTGTGACGTGACGGCAACTGCAGCCACCCGTCACAGCACCCGGACTGACTTCAGCTCGCTGGATGATTATGAAGACGACTTTATCATCCGTGCGTCTCCGAATTGTTGGTGGAGTTGCATCGTGCGATCGATAGGGGTAGAGATGGCGGATGTAACGCCACCCCTCCCTCCAAACCGGACGTGCGGATCTCCCGCAT